>JBEIRX010000011.1:0-41504 GCA_040375715.1 Aphanothece sp. | reverse complement strand
GCCCCGACGCATATCTAAGTATAATAAACGATATTCAGAGTAAGGTGAAGAAAGTAGTTAGGGATGACGAGTCTTTACCTTCAGTTTATACTAAACCAACTTAGTTAATGTTCGTTTAGAAATTTTGTCTGTCATGTCACCCGCCCTGCGCCGCCGCTACACAGCTGTTGCCCTGGCCTGGTTAGGGGCCTTAAGTCCGGGGCCAATTCCCCTGTCGGGGTTACATAAGTTTTACCTGGGTCAGCCCCTATGGGGAGCGGTTTATTTACTTTTGGGCTGGACCCAGATGCCCCGGGTAGCCTGTGCCATTGAGGGGCTGTGGTTATTGACCCGGCCCTCGGAGAGCTTGGAGGATGCTATCCATCCCGTTAGTGTTGGCCTTGAGCCGGGTCAGGTCAACGCTCTGGGTACGGCCTTACGGGAGTTAGATAGCCTGCGCCGGGAAGGGTTGATTTCCGAAGCAGAGTTTGAGCAAAAGCGGCGCTATCTTTTAGATCAGCTAGGGGCAGGGTCGTGATCACCCGGTGGTGGTTCTATTGGCAAAAGTTGAGACACCAGTTCCACCCGCTAGCCGGTCGTTTGGCCCAGGAGCCTGGCTGTCGGTTGCGATCGCAGGGGGAGGTTGATCTGGCGGCCGAGCTAGGATTTAGGCTGGATGTCAACCAGGCGACGGTGGATGACTGGTTACGCCTGCCCGGCATTTCCATTCGCCAGGCCCAGGTGTTGAGTCACCTCCGCCAGAGTGGTGTCGCCTTCTATAGCTTGGAGGATGTGGCCGCCGCCCTGCAGCTACCCTATAGTCAGCTTCAGCCCCTGGCTAAGGTGTTGCGGTTTTGCTACTATGACCACGCCCGGTCGGGTGCCGCCCCCGGTCGGGTCAGCCTTAATCAGGCTAGCGTCACCACCCTGGGCCAGGTCCCTGGCCTTAACCCTTCCTTGGCCCAGGCCATTGTCTGGGATCGTCTGCGGCGAGGCCCCTTTCGTGATCTGGCGGATTTCCAACGCCGACTGCAGGTGCCTGGAGAGGTGCTGGGGGCCTTAATCCATTACCTCTATTGTTAAGGCTGGTGGCTTTGTCAGCATGGCCGGGTGGTGGGGTCGGCATTCCTAGGCCAATCCCACCGCCCGGTAACCATCGACTTGGCCCTAGCTGGCGGCCAGCCAGGCGGTTAAGCTGGGGGGAGCTTGCACCTGGGCCAGCAGCTGGTCTAAACCGTTGCCCTCCAACACCTCCTCCTCTAGCAGGGTTTGGGTGGCGGTCTCTAGCAAACCCCGGTTGAGGCGCAGCACCTCCAGGGCCAGGGTCTGGGCCTGCTCGAGCATCTGTTTCACCTGGCGATCGATTTCACTGGCCACTTCCGGGCCCAGGGGGCGGCGCTCACTGCCCCCCTCCAGGAATTGACTACCCTGGCGTGCCAGGGCGACGGGGCCGAGGCTGGGGCTCATGCCATACTGGGTAATGGCCCGCTCCACCAGGTCTGTAGCCTTTTGGATATCGTCGCTGGCGCCACTGGAGACCTGGCCAAACACCAGGTGCTCAGCGGCCCGGCCCCCTAATAGGGTGGTTAACTGGCCCCGCAACTCATTCTCCAGCATGAGAAAGCGATCGGCGGCGGGGGTTTGTAGCGTATAACCCAGGGCCCCCAGGCCGCGGGGCACGATGGAAATCTTGGTCACCCGGTGGTTGCCGGGCACCAGCGCCCCCACCAGGGCATGCCCCACCTCGTGGTAGGCGACCATTTGCCGCTCCAGGGGGGTGAGCAGGCGAGACCGCTTCTCCAGCCCGGCCACCACCCGTTCCATGCCCTCCTGAAGGTCCGCCGTTAGTACCGCTTGCCGGTTATGGCGAGCCGCCATCAGGGCGGCTTCGTTCACCAGGTTGGCCAGATCGGCCCCGGCGAAGCCGGCGGTGGCCTGGGCGATTTTGTCGAGGTCGACGCCCTCGGCCAGCTTCACCTTCTTGGCGTAGATGTCGAGGATGGTGCGGCGGCCCGAGAGATCGGGACGATCCACCAGCACCTGACGGTCGAAGCGGCCCGGCCGCAGCAGAGCGGCATCGAGGGTTTCGGGTTGGTTGGTGGCCGCCAGCACGATCACGGGCTTGTCTTTGGCGGAGAAGCCATCCATTTCGGTGAGCAGCTGGTTGAGGGTCTGCTCCCGTTCGTCGTTGCCACCCACCACACCCATGGAGCCGGCGCGGCTCTTGCCGATGGCATCGAGCTCATCGATGAAGATGATGCAGGGCGCCTTCTTCTTGGCTTCCTCAAAAAGATCCCGCACCCGGGCGGCGCCGGCCCCCACGAAGAGCTCCACGAATTCGGAGCCGCTGATGATGAAGAAGGGCACGCTCGCCTCACCCGCCACGGCCTTGGAGAGGAGGGTTTTGCCGGTGCCGGGGGGGCCCACTAGCAGCACGCCCTTGGGGATGCGGGCGCCGATGGCGGTGTAGCGCTCGGGCTTCTTCAGGAAGTCCACGATCTCGGTGAGCTCTGCCTTGGCCTCATCTACGCCAGCCACATCGGCGAAGGTGACCCTGGATTCTTCATCGGGCACGTACACCTTCGCCTTGCTCTTTGTGAAGCTGAGGGCCCCCTGTGCGCCCCCCATGCCGCTGCGGCGGGCGAAGAACTGCAGCACGAGGATGAAGATCAGGGGCGGCACCACCCAGCTGAGGATGGTGGTGAAGAGATTGGGTTTTTGGGGCGGAGCGGCGGCGAATTCCACCCCGTGCTTCTCCAGCCGCTGGGGCAGCTCCATGTCGAAAATAGGCGTGGTGGCCAGCACCGTGGGGGCCCCTTCAACGGTGGGCGCTTTGAGCTCGTAGCGGATCTGATCGGAGGTGATGTAGGCGCGCTTCACGTTGTCGGCATCCACCTGGCCGATGAAAAGGGAGTAGGGCACCCGGGGCACCTGGGAGCCGGGGTTGTTGAGGAAAGTGCTGAGCAGCAACAGGATGCCCAGACCGATCAGGATCAGGTTGATGAGGCCAAACCGCCGGTTTGGGCGGTTGTCGTCCTGGCGGAGGGCCATGGGGCAAGGGCAAGCAGTGGGCCCAAGCTAGGAAACGGCAGCTTCCTTTGTCCCCTGCGGCGGGCTGGAGAACCGAACGCCTGATGCCATGTGCGGCCGCTACTCCCTCACCACTGCGATCGATCGGCTCCTGCCGCACCTGAAGGGCCCCCTGCCGGAGGGGCTGATCGAGCATTACGCCCCCCGGCCCCAGGTGCGGCCCGGCGAGCCGGTGCTGCTGCAGCGGCAGGAGCACGGCCGGCTGGAGGTGGCCCTGGCCCTGTGGGGCCTGCTGCCGGGGTGGGCGAAGGATCCCCGGGGCCTGCGCCGCCCCATCAATGCCCGAAGCGAAACCGTGGCGGAGAAGGCCTTCTTCCGGGGGCCGTGGCGCCACCGGCGGGCCCTGCTGCCGGCGGATGGCTTCTATGAATGGCAGCGCCGAGCCGATGGCAGCAAGCAGCCCTGGCTCTTTCGGCCTCGTAGCCGGGAGCCCTTCTGGCTCGGGGGGCTCTGGGAACGCTGGATCGGCGCCGATGGCGGCGAGCTCGACACCGCCGTGATCCTCACCACCACGCCGAATGATCTGTTGCGGCGGGTGCACGACCGCATGCCCGTCGTGATCCCGTCGGGGCTGGAGGAGGCCTGGCTGGAGGCGGTGGATGGCCCCGAGCTGCGGGCCCTGGAGCCCCTGCTGGCGCCCTGGGAGCCGGTGGGGTGGGAGGCGGTGAAGCTGGAGCCGGCCACGCTGCGGCCCCTGGAGGGGATCGGCTAGGACGAGGGGAGTTGGTTCGGTGCACCGTGAGCCTGGAGCAGTTGGATGCCTTTCTCGCCAAGAGCCGCGGTGAACCCGAGCTGCAGGCCCGGCTGCGGGAGGGGGTGGATCTGGAGGCCTTCCTGGCCCTGGCGCAGGAGCACGGATTCCCGCTGGAGGAGAGCGATGTGATCGCCGCCCAGCAGCGGGCGGAGGCGGCGATGAGCGATGGGGAGCTGCAGCGGCGGGCGGGTGAGGAAGCCCGCCGGTTGCGTCACTTCATCCCTGGCTGAGCCATGGCCAGCTCAAGCAGCCCCCGGGAGCGGGCGGCTGATTATCCCCGCCCCCCGGCCCTGGTGGCCTGCGAGCGGCACGTGCGGGTGGAGGCCCTGGGGCGCCTGCTGGCCGAGAGCCACCGCTCCTATCGGGTGCTGGAAACCTTCCATCCGCCCACGTTCTATCTGCCGCCTGAGACCTTTGATCCTCCGATGCTGCGGCCCGCGGCTGGGCGCAGCTTCTGCGAGTGGAAGGGGGTGGCCCGCTATTTCGATGTGGTGGCTCCCGATGGGCGCGCGCTGCAGCGGGTGGCCTGGTGTTACCCCGAGCCCGCGGCTGCCTTTGCCCCCCTGGCGGGCTGGATCGCCCTCTATGCCGGGCCGATGGATGGCTGCTGGCTGGATGGGGAGCGGGTGGTGCCCCAGCCAGGGGGCTTCTACGGCGGCTGGATCACCAGCGATGTGGAGGGCCCCTTCAAGGGCGACCCGCGCCATCCGGAGCTGATCTAGGCGGGGTTGGCCAGGGTCAGCCCGCTGCCGCCACGGCCTGCTCACAACGCGTGAGCTCTGCCTCAAGGAGCGCCAGAAGCTCTGCCCTCGCCGCAGGCAGGGGGAAGGGCCCCTCCTCGTAGCGGGCCTTCACCGCGAACACCTGCAGCGCCGCCAGCCACCGCGGATTCAGCGGCTGCTCTGCCAGGGCTGCCAGTTCCATCAGGTTGTGCAGCCGCGGTGGCCGCTGGTCGGCCAGCACCAGCCAAGCCAGCGGGAACCGCTCAGCCGTTCGGCATCGGCAGCACCGGCTACCACCTGATCCACCCCCACTCCCTGGGATCGTGGGGCCTGGGAGAAGCGCTGCCAGCAGGTGCCATCCTTTCCGCTCCGGTGAGATGGGGCTGGTGCATGATCATCGCCAGATCCAGGTTGGAATCGGCCCGGGCTTCCCCCCGCGCCCGCGAGCCGAAGGCCACCACCGCCCGCACATCCGGCTCGGCGCACAGCCGCGCCAAGCCCGCGCCGCAGCGCTTGGGATCCAGTCCAGGGCCGAGGTCCACCAGGGGCTCCAGCCCCCGGGCGTGAGCCAGGGGATTGCCGGTGGCGTGAAGGATTGAGCCATGGTGAAACGCCACCGCTGATTCCTGGGAGAGCGGCAGCTCTTGCGCCGACCTGGGCCCAGGCGCGGCGCCACAGCTCCGGCGCCTGCCGCTGCCTTCTTCCAGCAGGCCCGCCGCCTCCGCAAGCGCGTGAGGCCGCCAGGCAGGCCTGAATCCTGTCGGAAGACTCTCAGGGTTTCGTGGCCAGCCGGCCCCCGTGGCGGGCCAGCTGATCCTTCACCTCCAGCAGCAGTTCCTGCCGCAGCCGATGGAAGGCCTCCGCATCTTCGCTGAGGCCGGCTTCCACCCGCAGCTGCAGTGCACCATCGCTCACCCCGCTCCAGCTCACCCGCTGGGGCAAGTCCGCCTTCACCAGCGGATGGCTGGCCAGCCAGCGGCGCAGCTCCTCCACCAACGCCTCCGCCGCTTCCCGCTCCCCCAGCTCCACCCCCATCTCCAACAGCAACCGCCGGTGGGGCCGGCGGCTTGGGTTCAACACCGCCGCATGGGTGAACATCCCATTCGGCACATAGAGCAACTCCCCATCCGGCGAGAGCAGTTCACAGCTGAACAGCCCGATCCCCCGCACCGTGCCCGCCAGCTTTTGGCTCGGCAGCTCGATCTGATCCCCCACCGCAAACGGGCGGTTCACATACAACATCAGCCCGCTCAGCAGGTTTTCCACCAGGGTGCGGGCCCCAAACCCCAGGGCCGCTGCCCCCAGGCCGCTCGCCGTGAGCAGCACCGCCGCGGATACCCCCAGCAGCTTCAACACCGCCAGACCCCCCAGCAGCGCCACCAGGCCCGTCACGGTCTTGTCGATCAGATCCAGCGCCGCCGCCCGCTCCCGGTCCCCCCGCCCGTGCCACAGGCTCTCCTCGAGGGCCAGCTTCTGCAGCAGGGCGCTCTTCAACCGCAGCAGGGTCCACATCAGCCCGAGGGTGAGCAGGGCGTCCCGCACCCCAGGCCCATCGCTCGGCAGGTTCCACCCCAGCCCCTCCAGCTGGCCGTGCAGCCACCCCAGCAGACCAGCCACCAGCAGGGTGAGGGCCACGCTCGGCCGCGCCCGCCGCAGCAGCAGCCGGGCGGTGGAGCCCTTCGGCAACCGGGCCGCCAGCAGATCCAGCCCCACCCAGGCCAGGCTCGCCAGCAGCACCGCCGCCAGCGGCACAGGCCACTGCACTGGGTTCATGGGCCCTCCACCGCCGCCCGCCAGAGCAGATCGCCCTCCAGCCAGCGCACCTCCTCCGTGCTGAGCAGCGCCACCTCCGCCATGGTTTCCGCCCCCAGCAGCCCCAGGGCCGTGCGAGCCGCCTCCCCCCCCAGCAGCTTCGGCGCGATCACCGCCGCCACCTCCTGCACGCAGCCCTCCCGCAGGGCCGCAGCCGCCAGGGCCGGCCCGCATTCCCAGAGCACCTTGTTGAAGCCCCGGCCCGCCAGGGCCTCCAGCAGTGCCCCCGGGTCACACTGCTCCAGCGCCAGCCGCTCCACCCCCAGGCCATCGATCTGATCGCAGGCTTCGGCGCCGGCCTCCGGCCCATGGACCACCAGGGTGGGCGCTTCCTCCTGATCCCAGAGCAGCGCCTGGGCCGGCAGCTCCAGCGCCCGGCTGAGCACCACCCGCAAGGGCTCCGGCTGGCGCCGCCCCCGGCTGGTGAGCCGGGGATCATCGGCGCGCACCGTGCCGCCCCCCACGATCACCGCATCGCATCCCGCCCGCAACTGGTGCACCCAGCCCCTGGCGGCCGGGCCGCTGATCCACTGGCTGGCCCCATTCGGCAGGGCGGTGCGGCCATCCAGGCTCATCGCCCACTTGAGCACCCCCAGGGGCCGGCCCGTGCGCACCCGATGCAGAAAGGCCCGGTTCTGCCTGCGAGCCCTTTCTTCCCCCACCCCCTCCACCATCTCCACCCCCGCCGCCCGCAGCCGGGCCAGGCCCTCGCCCCCCACTCTGGGATCCGGATCGCCCAGCGCCACCACCACCCGGGCCACGCCTGCTGCGATCACCGCCTCGCAGCAGGGGGGCGTGCGCCCGTGATGGCAGCAGGGCTCCAGGGTCACCACCAAGGTGCCGCCCCGGGCCCGATCGCCCGCCATTCGCAAGGCCTCCACCTCTGCATGGGGTTCCCCGGCCCTGGCATGGAAGCCCTCCCCCACCAGCAGACCCTCCCGATCCAGCACCACCGCTCCCACCAGCGGATTGGGGCTCGTGCGTCCTTCCCCCAGGGCCGCCAGCGCCAGGGCCCGATCCATCCAGCGGCTCCAGCTCGCCGTCATGCCGGCTCGGAATCCTCCCATCCCGGCAGCTGCCGCCATTCCCCCACCACATAGGGGGGCACCGGCAGTTCCGTGAACACCCCCGGCAACTCCAGCCGCAGGGGGCGATTGCTCTGCAGATCTGCCAGCAGGGGGCCTAGATCGAATTCCGCCGCCGCATCCCGCCCATCATCCAGCAGCTTCGGGTTGGCAAGGGTGACATCCTCCAGCTCCCAGAGCCGCCGGCCGCTGCTCACCAGCAGGGGAGTGGGGTGATCCAGCCGCACCCGCCCCGGATAGCCCACGATCCGCAGCCGCAGGGGCCCCCCACCGCCCCCTTCCCGGTAGGCCACCACCTGCCAGCTGCGGTAATCCAGATCCCGCAAGGTTTCCATGCTGCGCACCACTCCCGTGGCTGTTGTGGTGTCGGGGTGGGCGTGGATCATGGCCGCTGCTGGTGCGGCCTGAAGCCCGAGCCCTAGCACCAAGAGCATGGGGAGCAGGGACCGCCTGGCCCACAGGGCTAGCGCGGAGCCCAGAGTGGGGCCGCAATGGTGCGATGTCCTCATGGCCGGGCCAGGGCGGGCCGCTCCGCCCCGGGAATCTGCTGCCAGCCCGTGTGGGTGGCCCAGAGGGCCCAGATCGCCATGGCCCGCAGGTAGTGGCAGGCGCGGAAGGTGCCCACAGCGGTGATTGCCTCTGGTGTGCGGAACTGCATCCCGCCTGTGTACACCTGCTCCACCACCGCCCCGGTGATCGCCAAGGCGATGTCCGTCTCGCCCATCAGACGGTAGTAGGCCGCCAGGCCGAAGTTGATGCCCGTCCACACCTCCAGGGGGTGGGTGCCCTTGGGATCCAGGGGTGTGCCATCCCGCCGCAGCCCATTGGCCACCCCCAGTCGCCCCCCCTCGAACCGCTCGAAGCAGGCCTCCCGGATGGCCCCCAGGGCCGAGCGGGCCCGCTCCTCCGCCACCACCGGCGGCAGCCCCAGAAGCCGCGCATAGAAATCCCCACAGAGCTGATCGGCCATCACCACCGGCGTGCCGCTCTCGGCATCGATCGAATAAAACTCCCCGTTCCAGAGCAGCCGGTCGAAGTTGCCGCGGGATTGCTCCAGCCACTGGCCGAATTCCCGCTGCTCCCCCGAGGTGTCGAGCCCCAGCTCCAGCTGCAGCCGCTGGGCCATCGCCAAAGCCGCCTCCAGGGCCGCGATCCAGAGGGCACCGCAATAGGCGCTCACCCCTTTTAGGGGCCAGTCATCGAAGGTCTGATCCGGCGCGCCGCCGTTGTCCGGCAGGCCGTCCTGGTTGGCATCAAATCCCTTCAGGTAGCGCAGGGCCTGCACCGCCGCCGGCCAGCATTGGGCCAGGAAGTTCAGATCCTCCCCATTGGGTGCCAGCAGGAAGGTGCGCCACACCTGCAGCACGTAGTCGCTGGCCAGGTCCTTCCAGAGGTTGCAATCCTGATAGGCCGTGTAGTTGGTGGCATCGAACGGCCGCTCGTTCGGCGCGCCCAGATCATGGGGGGTGGCGCCGGCCACCTTGCGGGGCGCTTCCACCCGCCCTTTGCCCTGGGTGAAATACCAGCCGATGGGCCTTGGGGTGGCATCGGCGGCAGGGATGGCGCGGGCGAAGCTGCGCAGCACGGCCTTATCCAGCTCAGGCCAGAGCTGCAGCAGGGCGAACGAGCCATAGAGCCGCACGTCGAGGCTTTCATACCAGGCGTAGTCGAGGCACTCGAGCACTCCAAAGCGCCCCACCGGATCCTCCGGGGTGGCGGCGGTCCAGAGGGTGCCGCCGCTGGCCAGGTCGTAGAGCTCATTGCAGAGGGCCATCCGCACCGCCTCCGGCAGGTCTTTCCGTTCCACCACCGGCGCCTGCCACGCCTCGATCTGGGACCGCCAGCTCGGCCAGTCCCGCAGGGCCTCAGCGGCGATGGCCACCGCCTGATCCCCGCCGGCGCCGAAGAAATCCGTGTAGCGCCGCAGGGCGGAGCAGCTCGTGGCGAAGGCCGTGAGCGGTAGATCCCAGGCCAACACCACCGGCAGTTCCAGAGTCTGGCCGGGCTCCAGGGTGCAGCGCACCGCCAGGGCCGCGCTGGCCGGATCATTGCGGCTGCTGCGGCGGTCGTTGTCGCTCTCGGGCAGGGAGCCATCCCGGCTGAAGGGTTCCCAGATCTCCTGGCCATCCCCCCAGGGATTCCAGCGGCCGCAGCGGAAGATCTCCACCCCCCGGCCAGGAAAAGCCTCCTCATCCGGCACCGCCAGGCACCACTGGCCATCCCCCTCCCCTGGAGCCCGTTTGGCTGGATGGCTTCCTTCCAGCAGGATGCCTTTGAGCCCCGGCTGGCTGATCAGGCGATTGCGCTGGCCCTCGCTCCGGCCGATCGCCGGGACGTAGTTGTGCTCAGGGCTGCCATCGTCCCGGAAGTGCACCTCCGCCGCCGGATCGGTGTTGGTGAACCAGCCGCAGGTGTTGCGCCAGCTCAGCAACAGCGACACCGTGAGGGCATCGGGGGTGGGGTTGCGGAGCGTCCACACAAACACCGCCACCGGGTAGCTCGTGCGTTGGTAATCGCCAGGAAGGATCGGGCTGAAGGCCTCACAGCTCACTTCCGCCTGGAACACCCCGCTGTAGTGGGTGGCGCTCAGGGGGTAGCGGGCGGCATAGGTGCCGCTTCCTTCCGGCAGCCAGCTCCAGGCACCCAGGGGAGCGGGCGCTGCCGCTCCCTCCCCGGGCTGGGGACGGCTGTCGTCCCGCTCGGGCTTGGTGGCCAGGGCATGGGTGCGGCTGGCCTCTCCCTGCCGCTCATGCAGGGCGAACTGGCAATCGGGCACCACCCCGAACCAGTGCTCGCCCCCATCCAGGTGCCAGAGGTTGAAGGCCCCATCCGGCGCCCGGCCGAAGCAGCCCGCCCCCAGCCCGCCCAGGGGCATGCCGTGGTTGGGGCCATCATCCAGGTTGCTCGCGTACCGCACCGTGTAGGGCCGCTCCCATCCCCCTCCGAGGGGGTGGCGCCAGCTGGCGGCCGGCGGCTGCCAGGAGCTAGAGGGTGCAGTCGGCCGTTGGCGAAGAGGGGGCAGGCCGAAGGGCATCACCAGGGGTTGCGCTGGGGGCCAGCATGTCAGATCTGGCAGTTGCCAAAGCCTCTCAAGCCAGCCCTGTGGGCCGTATCGGCCAGGAGCATGAGAATCAACAGCCCCCCGCCAGCAGCGGCTCACTCAGCAGCTCCAGCCAGAGCAGGGGATTGGGCACGAGCAGCAGGCGCCAGAAGGGCAGGCTGTCGCTGCGGCAGGCCAGCAGGGCTCCCATCTGCCCTGCCACGATCAGGGCGAAGGCAGGGTGCCCGCTTGCTGCTGCACGGCTTCCGCCCACGATGGGACGCGATGGCGAGAGCAGCACCGCCCCTGGGGCGCGTGGGATCCTTCAGGATGGCGCCGCCAGGCACTGCTCCACCACTTCCCTTGTGTTCGCTGACAAGGGCGCCCCAGCCAGCCCCTCAAGAGCTGCACCCATCTGCTCCTGCCGGGCGGCGCTGAAGCTGCGCCAGCGGCTGAAGATCTTCACCAGCCGCGAGGCGATGATGGGGTTGCGCTGATCCAGCTGCACGATCTGATCCGCCAGGAAGCGATAGCCCGAGCCGTCGGCCGCGTGGAACACCGGGGCATTGCCCGCCAGCCCCCCGAGCACGGCCCGGATGGCATTGGGTGCCATTGGATCGAAACGGGGATGGCGCAGCAGGGCTGTCACCCGGTCCAACCCATCCGGGAAGGGGGCGCCGGCTTCCAGGGCAAACCAGGAATCCAGAATCACCGGACGGTGCTGCCAGCGTTGGTAGAAGGCATCCATCGCCGCCTGCCGTTCAGGTAGGGGATGCACCTGCAGGGCCCGCAGCCCCGCCCGGGCCAGGGTCATGGAGGATCCCGCCACCGCGGCACGGGCCGCAGCGATGCAGCCCGGATCTCCGGCGGCCACCCGCCAGCTCCAGATCAGCCCGGTGAGCTGCCGGGCGCCCGCGCCTGCCGGCCAGGGCTGGCTCCAGGCCGGCAGGCATTCCTCCAGCACCCGGCTGAGGGGATCGGCCAGGGCCCGGCCAAAGCGTTGCTCCATGGCTCGCAGGGCGAAGAAGAGGGCGGGAGGGTCGGGTTCGCTGATCTCCTCCTCCAGCTCCGGGAGGCCTGGCAGGGAGAGCAGCAGGGCCCGGCTGGCTTCAGAGAGGGAGGGATCCGTCAGGATCCGCCTAAACGCATCGATCAGCTCCTCCTCCAGCCCCTGATCGGACTGGCCCTGGGCCCGCCGCACCACGGCCCGGCGCAGGAGGATCTGGCCCGCGTCCCAGCGGGCGAAGGCATCGCTGTCGCAGGCCAGCAGGTGCACCATCTCCCGGGTGGAGCGGCCCAGCTTCACCTTCACCGGCGCCGAGAAGTGCCGCAGCACCGAGAGGGCGGGCGGCGTCTGGTGTTGGGGAAGCCCCTCCAGCACCAGCCGCTGCTCTTCCTGGTCGATCACCAGCAAGCGGGTTCCTGCTCCCCAGTGCCCCGGCACGCGGGGCTGAGCCCTGTTTCCATGGGCGTCCCCGCCCAGATGAAAGGGCAGCGGTTGACCCGCCTGATCCACCAGCCCGAGGGCCAGGGGGATCACCAGGGGCACCTTCTGCGGCTGGCCCGGGGTGGGGGGGGTGGATTGGCGAATCAGGAGCTCCAGGGTGCCTCTCTGCTGTTGCCAGCGCCGACGGATGGTGAGGGTGGGGGTCCCTGCCTGGCGATACCAATGGCGGAACTGCCCGAAATCAAAGGGCGGATCGATGCCCTCAGCCTCCCAGCACTGGAGGGCCGCCTCCTGAAGGGCTTGAACGAAGTCTTCGCAGGTGGCGGCAGTGCCGTCATGGCGCTCCACGTAGAAGCCGATGCCACGCATGAACACCTCCTCTCCGAGCAGGCTGTGCAGGGCGCGGATCACTTCCGCGCCCTTTTCATAGATCGTGGTGGTGTAAAAATTGTCAATTGCTTCATAGTGTTCCGGTTGCACTGGATGGGCGGTTGGTCCGCCATCTTCCCGAAACTGGGTGTTGCGCAGCAGGGCGGCCGTTTCGATCCGCACATGCGTTTGGCCGTGCAGATCAGCGCTGAAACACTGATCGCGAAAGACTGTGAGTCCCTCCTTCAATGAGAGCTGGAACCAGTCGCGGCAGGTGATGCGATTTCCGGTCCAGTTGTGAAAATATTCATGGGCGACCACACTCTCAATCCTCTCTAGTTCAGCGTCTGTTGCTGTTTCGCTATCCGCGAGAACGAGCTTGGAATTGAAAAGATTTAGGCTTTTGTTTTCCATGGCGCCCATGTTGAAATGGCGCACGGCAACGATGTTGTATTCCTCAAGATCGTATTCCAATCCATAGATCTTCTCCTCCCATTCCATGGCGCGTTTCAGACTGCTCAGGGCATGGGCGGTGTAGGGTTCATCGCCCTGCTCCACGTGAAGCCGGAGGCGCACAGCTCGGCCCGATGCCGTGGTGAAACTGTCGTTCACCTCCTTCAGCCGGCCCGCCACAAGGGCGAACAGGTAGGAGGGTTTGGGAAAGGGATCGTCCCAGATGGCGTATTGGCGACCCTCGCTCCCCGCCGCTTGCGGAAGGAGCCCCTGCTCCAGGCAGTTGCCATTGGAGAGCAACACCGGTGCCTCGGCCCGATCGGCCTCGATGCGCACCCGGAAGCGGCTGAGCACGTCGGGGCGATCGGGATGGAAGGTGATGCGCCTGAAGCCCTCGGCCTCGCATTGGCTGGTGAAGAGCCCATCGCTGACATACAGCCCTTCCAGGCTGGTGTTCGTGTGGGGATGAATCCGCACCCTGGTGGTGAGGCGAAAGGACTGCTGAGGTGGGGCCTGGAGGGTGAGGCCGCTTTCGTGGAGGGCATAGGCCTGGGCCGGCACCCTTTCCCCATCCACCAGCAGCTCTAGCAGATCCAGCTCCACACCCCTCAGGGGCAGGGACGACAGCTCTTCAGGGGTGGCCAGGGGATTGGGTGCCAGATCAAGGGTGCTCTCCACCTCCGCATGGGCTTTGAAGAGCCGAAACGTGAGAGTGGTGCGGGGCACCAGATAGGGGGCCGGACGGTAGTCCGCCCGTCGCACAGCGGGCATCGCAGGGCCTGAAGAAAAAGCCAGGACGTTCACGAAGGTCCGCCCTGACCCTGAGTATCGCCCACATCCGGTGTTGGCTTATTTGGGAGCCGCCTTGCCGGCAGATTGCATGGCCTGCTTCACCTGGGCCACCAGGGGATCCACCTCCTTCTTCCAGTCGGGCGGGAGGGTCTTGCCACAGAACCGATCCACCCGGATCACGGTCTCCGCCACGCTGGCGTTGATCATCTGCTCTCGGGTGAGGGGGGCCGGGGCACCGGCCACCCTGGAGCCATGCTTGCTGGAGAGCACGGAGGTGAGCATGGCCAGGTTGGTCTCCATGGCGGGCTTGAAGGGCACCTTGGCCTGGGAGAGACCACACATGTTGATGGCGGCCATCGTCATGTAGGTGTTGAACTCCTCATTGGTGGCCGGTTTTTGATTGGCAGGGGCAGGCTGTTGTTGTTGGGCCAGCACCCGGCCGCTCAGGCCAAGGGATGCACCCGCAAGGGCCAGGGCCAGGGCCAGGGCAGATCGCTTGGCGAGCATGGGAGAGAGCGTTGTGTTATTCCATGCTGGGCCATCGCCCCCCCGTGGCCAGACCCCTCAGGACGGCTCATGAAGGGGCGCACCCGCTCCCTCAACACGCTCCTCATGGTGGATCTCCGAGATTTCCAGATCCCCGTTTCGCCAGGAATAGATGGAGCGAGCGCGGTAGCGATCCTGATCCACCAGCCGGATGTGCTCCAGGATGTCCCATTCCTGATAGTGGGATTCAAAGATCACCTCATGCTCATCCACCTGGCGGATCTGGCTTTTGGTGGGGGAGCCGCAGAGATACCCCCGGCTGCGCCTGAGCTGGTGGCCACAGAGATAAGCCTCCATGGTGCCGTTGCGCACGTAGCGGGGTTTGCGATCGAAGAAGTCGTATTCCTTTTCCGGCCACCAAGAGAAGCGGTAGGCGGCCTCCCCTTCGATGGGCTCGCTGAAGGTCTCCACACGCAGCAGCATGTCCACCCGCAGCACATCGCCATCGGCGAAAAAGTAGAGGCGTCTCGAGCGCCAGAGCCCCAGATTGCGGGAAAACCAGCGCCGCAGGCTGCTGTCCAGCTGGATCCGGCTGCGGGGAGCCGTGGGGCCGGCCACCACGGGCGATACCCTCGCGGAGGCCAGCATCTGCGCCAGCTGGCTGCCGTTGTCGGCCCCCGTCGGCTCGATGGACGTGGTCATGGCGCGAAGGACGCCGGTTGGGGACCTCTCTTTCATAGCAAGCAGACTTGGGCCTGTGCTGAAAACTCCATAAGGTGTGGGGAGTGAACCGAAAGGGGGCTCTGGTGTGAGCGGGGGCGAGGAGGCGCCAGCGAACGGGGCTCCCGAGGGGGGAGATGTCGGGTCTTCCCCGGGTCGTCAGAGCCTCAGGCTGTTGCTGCTGGCCAACCCCCAACACCTGGCCACCACGAACCTCCGCAATCTGGTGACCCTGCTGCGGGGGGGGGAGACGGGCTTTGATGTGAACCTGGAGGTGGTGGATCCGGCCAGGCACCCTGAGCTGCTGGAACTTCATCGGCTGGTGGCCACCCCGGCCCTGGTGAAGCTCGCTCCGCTCCCCAAGCAGGTGTTTGCCGGGAGCACCCTGCCGACCCAAGTGCGCAGCTGGCTCCCCCGCTGGCAGCAGATGGAGGTGGTGAGCAGCCTCGGCATGAGCCTCCGGCCCGCTGAGATGGATGGCAGCCGCACCCAGCGGGAGGTGCAGCTGGAGGATCAGCTCCTGGTGCTCCGCCAGGAGAATGAAACCCTGATCGAGCGTCTGGGGGTGCAGGAGCGGCTGCTGCGGATGGTGGCCCACGAACTGCGCACTCCGCTCACTGCAGCGAAGCTGGCTCTCCAGAGCCACGGCCTGGGGCAGATCGATGAAATCCGCTTCCAGGATGTGCTGCACCGGCGTCTGGACGACATCGAAGCCCTCTCCAGGGATCTGCTGGAGGTGGGCACCACCCGCTGGGAAGCCTTGTTCAACCCCCAGCGCCTGGCCCTCGGCCAGGTGGTGGCTGATGCCATCCTCGAGCTGGAGAAGCTCTGGGTGGGCAGGAATCTGGAGCTCGTCACCGACATTCCCGCCGATCTTCCCGACCTCTACGCCGACCAGCGCCGCATGCGGCAGGTGTTGCTCAATCTTCTGGAGAATGCCTTCAAATTCACCCCCGATGGCGGGCGGGTGAGCCTCACCCTCCTGCACCGCACCAGCCAATGGGTGCAGGTGAGCATCTGTGACAGCGGTCCTGGGATTCCGCGGGAGGAACAGGAGCGCATCTTTCAAGATCGGGTGCGGTTGCCCCAGACCTCCGGCAACACATCGGGTTATGGGGTGGGCCTGTCCGTTTGCCGTCGGATCGCGGAAGTGCATGGCGGCCGAATCTGGGTGGTGTCCGAGCCTGGAGAAGGAGCCTGTTTCCACTTCACCGTGCCGGTCTGGAGTGGTCAGAGCAGCCCCGTGGAGTGCCCGGGTCCGCGGATACTCCCTTGACGAAGGGTCCGCCCAGCCCCTAGCTTCCCGTTATCAGCGATCGATCCTTCAAAGCCATCCTGTCTGAATATGTTCCACTCTGGAAGATGTTCATGGCGTGGGAGGGCCTTGCGGGGCTGGCCAGTTAAGGCTGTCAGCGGTTTCGATACACCCTCCCTTGGGTGGTTTGCTGAGGCCTCGCCCCCATCGTCTAGAGGCCTAGGACACCTCCCTTTCACGGAGGCGACAGGGGTTCGAATCCCCTTGGGGGTATTTATTTGAACTCAGGCTCCAGCCTTCGATTGTCTCTGTTGGGCCTCCTGTTGCACCCCCCGAAGGTTGTTGGCCAGATCCTGCTGCAGGCGTTGTTCGATCAGGCCGATGGGCATTCCGGGTTTGCCCTGAACCAGCAGGTCGTAGAAGAGCCAGCTGCTGGTGGCATCCGCCCCCACCCGCCATTCCCCCTCGAAACATCTGAAATCTCCCTGAATCATGCGGAAGGGCAGCCGGCCGTCCTGGCTGGCCTCGGTGAGTTCCAGGGTGACCCGGGCCGAAAACTTCAGTCCGCAGAAGAGTTGGGAACCCACCTGCTCAACCCCTACCTTGTTCTCCCGGCGCCAGAGAACCCTGGAGTGCTCGAGATTCGGGATGAAGCGATGCAGATTGTCGTAATCCGTGAGCACCCCCCAGAGCCAGCTGGGATCGGTGGGCAACCGGAGCTGCACGGCCAACCTTCGTTTCCCGTTTGGAAGCCGCTCCATGTCCTGGTGGATGGTGTCCAGGCTGCAGATGGTCGAAGCGGTGTGAAGCGCCTGCGACGGCTCGGACACTGCGGGAGGGGAGGAGGCCAGGAGCTGATGCGTCAAGAGAGGCTCAGAGGACGCTGACGGGAAAACCCTGAGTGGATCAGGGTTGCTGGAGTGACAGGTGACCTGGCTTGCGCCCACACGTGTCGAGACTCATTGCGGCAGGCTAGCCCGATTGCTTCGGATCGGAGAGGTTGGTGCGTTTCCTATGATCCCCCCGACTGTTGGGAACTCTGAGATGCGCGTCTCCACCGGCTCGGCCACAAGCTCTGACAATCGGATGTTCACCGTGGTGGTGGAAAGCTTCGGGGCGGGGCCCCAGCGACGCGCCCAGCGCACCCTCACCGTGCCCTTCCAGCAATTGCAGTCGTTGATGCAGACCATCGCCCGCAAAGGTGGTCGGATCAGGGTTGTGAGTGGCGATGGTCTGTCTGGGTCTGAGGTCATCCATGAAGTCGCTCCCGCCCCTGTGATCGACACCCCTTCCCCGCCGCAGGCCGCCCCTAAATCCTCCGCCTCCAAGCCAGCAGTGAGCCACGCCGACGTACCTGTCAACCTCTACAAGCCCAAGGAACCCTTCATCGGTACGGTGACAGATAACTACAGCCTTCTGGCCGATGGGGCCATCGGACGGGTGAACCACATCACCTTCGATCTTTCTGGTGGCAATCTCCACTATGTGGAGGGTCAGAGCATCGGCATCATTCCCGATGGGGTGGATGGGGCCGGTAAGCCCCACAAGCTCCGCCTCTATTCCATCGCCAGCACCCGCCATGGCGATGACCTGGCCGACAACACCGTTTCTCTCTGTGTGCGTCAGCTCCAGTACGAAAAGGATGGGGAAACGATCAATGGTGTCTGCTCCACCTTCCTCTGCGACATCGAGCCCGGCGCCAAGGTGAAGATCACCGGCCCCGTGGGCAAGGAGATGCTGCTGCCGCCCGATGAGGAATCCAACGTCATCATGCTTGCCACCGGCACCGGCATCGCCCCCATGCGTGCCTACCTGCGCCGCATGTTCGATCCCCAGGAGCGGGCCAAGAACCCTGAGTATCAATTCCGCGGCAAGGCCTGGCTCTTCATGGGGGTACCCACCACCCCGAACCTGCTCTACGAAGACGACTTCCAGAGCTATCTCAGCGCCTTCCCCGATCACTTCCGCTACACCAAGGCCATCAGCCGTGAAGAGAAAAATGCCTCCGGTGGCCGCATGTACATCCAGGATCGTGTGCTGGAGCATGCCGATGAGATCTTCGCTCTGATCGAAGACCCCAGAACCCACGTCTACATGTGTGGTCTCAAGGGGATGGAACCAGGAATCGATGAAGCCATGACGGCAGCGGCTTCGGCCAAGGGTCTGGATTGGTCGGAACTCAGGCCCAGCCTCAAGAAGCAGGAGCGTTGGCACGTGGAAACCTACTGATCAGACTTGCCTGATCAGAGATCCCACACACAATCTCCGGGTGGTTCTTGTTCCCACGGCGCCATTCCTGTTGCCTCGTTAAACCAGAGCTAACGGCCCGTTCCCCATGACTGCGATTTTGACCAACCCCCTGAGGGTGGGGCTTCGGCAGGAACGGGTGATCCCCCCCCAGTGCATCGTGATCTTCGGGGCCAGTGGGGATCTCACCCACCGCAAGCTCGTGCCGGCTCTGTTTGAGCTTTATCGGCAACGGCGACTCCCCAGTGAATTTGCCGTCCTGGGCTGCGCCCGCCGGCCCTGGAGTGATGAGGAGTTCCGCCAGCGCATGGAACAGGCGCTGGACAAGGAGATCGCCGAGCACCGCTCCGCCTGGGACCCGTTCAGCCAGGGGCTGTTCTATGAACCGGTGGATCTGCAGCAGAGTGAGCACCTGGTGCGCTTGGCCGAACGCCTCGATGCCCTCGATCGCCTGCGGGCCACCCGAGGAAACCGCACCTTTTATCTGTCGGTTTCGCCGGAGTTCTATGGAAGCGGCTGTCGTGCGCTTGCCGCAGCAGGACTTCTCGCTGATGCAGAGCGCAGCCGGGTGGTGATCGAAAAGCCCTTCGGCAGGGATTACGGCAGCGCACAGTCTCTCAATAAGGTGGTGCAGGCCTGCGCGAAAGAGAGCCAGGTCTTTCGTATTGATCACTATCTGGGCAAGGAAACAGTTCAAAATATTCTGGTTCTTCGTTTTGCCAATACAATTTTTGAACCGCTTTGGAATAGAAATTACATTGCCAATGTGCAGATCACTGCTGCCGAAACCGTGGGCGTGGAAGAGCGTGCCGGCTATTACGAAACCGCCGGCGCCCTGCGCGACATGGTGCAGAACCATCTCACCCAGATCCTCGCCCTCACTGCCATGGAGCCCCCGGGGCGCTTCGATCCGGAGGCCATTCGCAATGAGAAGGCCAAGGTGCTCCAGGCCGCCCATCTCGCCAACGAGGATGAGGCCTGGAAGTGCTGCGTCCGGGGCCAGTACAGCGCCGGAGGAACGGCAGCCAATCCCCTGGCCGGCTACCGCCAGGAGCCCGGCGTGAATCCCAACAGCACCACGGAGACCTACGTGGCGATGAAGCTGTTCATCAACAACTGGCGCTGGCAAGGGGTGCCGTTCTACCTGCGAACCGGCAAACGCCTCCCCAAGCGGCTCAGTGAGGTGGTGCTCACTTTCCGGGAAGCCCCGGTGCACCTCTTCGATGCGGCCGGCGGGGCCCCCACGCCCAATCAGCTGATTCTCCGCATCCAGCCGGATGAGGGGGCCGAAATCAAGTTCGAAGTGAAGGCTCCGGGGTCGGGCATGCGCAGCCGCCCGGTGGACATGGCCTTCAGCTACGACGAATCCTTTGGTGAGCCCTCCGATGAGGGCTATGTGCGCCTGCTCGCGGATGCCATGCTCGGTGATCCCACTCTCTTTACCCGAAGTGATGAGGTGGAGGCGGCCTGGCGGCTCTACACCCCCCTGCTGGAGCTCATCGAAGACTCCCCCTGGCAGCTCCCCGTGCATCCCTATGAAGCTCGGACCTGGGGTCCCGGTGCCTCCGACAACCTGCTGGCCGAGGACGGCCTGATCTGGCGCAGACCCTGACCCTCCAGCACCCCCATTCCTTCCGCTCCCTTCGTCGCCATGTCAGCCCAACTCACCCTTCAGGCCCCCCTCGAGATCCCACCCCTGGAGGTGGTTCCCTACCTGCAACAGCTTTGGCACGAGGGCCTGGAGGGCGCCTCCGGTGCGGCCACCTTCACCCTGCTGGTCTGGGAACCCTCCTGGTTGGAGCAGCAACTGGTGCGGATCGGCCGCGTCGATGGCCCCATCACCGGCCTGGATCGCGCTGATGTGCTCGAGTCGGCCCGGGAGCTGGTGGGCACGCTGGGCTTTCCCCCGAGCACCGCCCCCATGGCTCCAGGACTTGCCTGGGCCATCGGTGAGCAACCTGGACGCCATGAGGCCCAGGATCTCCGGGGGCAATTCGTGGAGAGCGCGATCAGCTCCCACATGCCTCGCCGGCTGATCACCCTGGCCCCCACCATCGATGCGGCCAAGCCCCTGGAAACTCTCGTGGCGGCCTACTGCCCCCTCCCGGAGGAGGGAGGATCGGGGGCTGCCTGCGGGGATGTGGTGGTGTTGCGGGGCAGCCTGGGGGCACTGCAGCAGTCCATGGGCCTGGTGCAGCCCCTGGTGCGGGAAGACCTCCCCTGCTGGGTGTGGTGGAACAGCAGCCTGGATGAACCCACTGAGATGTTCGAGGCCCTGGCCCCACCCTCCAGGCGCCTGGTGCTCGACACCTCCCGCGGCGAACCCGCCCGCTGTCTCGACGTGCTGGTGAGCCGGATCCAGACCGGCCAGGCGGTGAATGATCTGAACTGGCTGCGCCTGCGGGCCTGGCGGGAATCGCTGGCCATGGTGTTCGATCCGCCCTCCCGGCGCGATGCCCTTCAGCATGTGGTTCAGCTGGATATCGATGTGGAAGGGGACCATCCGGTGAAGGGCCTGTTGCTGGCTGCCTGGATCGCCGATCGGCTGGGCTGGCACCTGGAGAGTTCCTACACCGTGGAGGCCGATGGCTTCGTCACCGGCATCGCTGCCGACTTTCAGCGCACCGATGGCGAAATGGTGCGCTTCCGCCTGATGCCTGTGCCCGTGGGGGTGCCCAAGGCCCATCCCGGAGCCATCGTGGGCGTGCGCCTCATCTGCCATCCAGAGAAACGCCCACCACTTTGCGTGATTCTCTGCTCCGAGAGTGGCGGCTGCATGCGCCTGGAAGCTGGCGGCATGGCGGCGATGGAGCTCGCCGAAGAGGTGGTGCCTTCCCCGGAGGAAAGCGAGGAGAAGGAGATGGCCCGCCTCCTGGGGGGTGGGCATGATTCCACCAACCCCCTGCTGGCGGCCGCAGCCCCTCTGGCGGCCCATCTGCTGCCTGCCTCCCTCGGTGCCAGTGGGTTCGCCCAGTCTTGAGCTGTCTGATCGCGGCGCCCTGCAGCGGCAGCGGCAAAACCCTCCTCACCCTCTCGCTGGCTGCCCTGGCCCGTGAGCGTGGGGCCACCGTGCAGACCTTCAAGGTGGGCCCGGACTATCTGGATGCCCAGCTGCTCACCCAGGTGGCGGGGCGAGCCTGTCGCAATCTGGATCTGATGCTCTGCGGAGAGGATTGGGTGCGGCACTCCTTCCACTGGCATGCCCGCCAGGTGGATTGCGTGCTGGTCGAAGGGGTGATGGGGTTGTTCGATGGCCGCGGCCCCTCCTCCCAGGGGAGTTCGGCCCATGTGGCCCATCTGTTGGATCTTCCCGTGGTGCTGGTGGTGGAGGCCTCCCGCCAGGCGGGTTCCCTGGCGGCACTGGTGCGGGGATTTCGTGACCACGGCCCTCCTTCGGTGAATCTGGCGGGGGTGGTGCTCAACCGGGTTGCCAGCCCACGCCACCGGGCCCTTCTGGCCGAGGCCCTGGCCGCCATCGAGGTGCCCCTCCTGGGAGTGTTGCCCCCCCATCCCGCCATGGAGCTCCCCTCCCGCCATCTCGGGCTGCTGCCCCCCCATGAGGTGGCGGATCTCTCCGTGCGCCAGAGCGAGTGGAGTCGCCTGGCGCAAGGCCACCTCAACCTGGAGCTGCTCTGGCCTCTGCTGGTTCCTCAGCAGGGAGGAGATCGCGCCTTGCTGGATCCCATCTCTGCTGTGCTGGAGCAGGCGCAGGAGGCGGAAGGCCCCCTGGCAAAGCGGAGCGGCTGCGGGCCCGTGCTGCTCGCCCGGGATGCTGCCTTCCATTTCACCTATCCAGAAACAACCGAGCTGCTGCAGGCCCTCGACTTGGAGGTGCAGCCCTGGAGTCCGATTGCGGATGAGCCCCTGCCCGCGGATACGGAGGCCGTGGTGCTTCCCGGTGGCTACCCGGAGCTCCATGCCCCAGCACTGGCGGACGCCCGGCGCAGCCGAACCTCCCTTTTCGCTGCCGCCCGGCGAGGGGTGCCCATCGTTGCCGAATGCGGAGGGCTGTTGGTTCTCGGGGAGAGCCTGGTGGATTCCGGCGGCACAGCCTGGCCGATGGCAGGGGTGCTGCCGTTCGAGGCCCGGCAGGGAGCCCTCAGCCTCGGCTACCGCCAGGCGCAGGCCAGGCTGGATGGCCTGCTGGTGCGCCGGGGGGAAACCTACGGAGGCCACGAGTTTCACCGTTGGCAACTCCTTCCCTCAAAAGAGCTGCCATCGGAGGGCGCGATGTGGCAACTTGATGGATGGGGTATCGATCGGAGCCTGGAGGGATGGACCACACCGACCCTGCACGCCAGCTGGCTCCACCTCCACTGGGCTGGTGTCCCGACGATTCCCCTGCGGCTGGCCGCCGCCATCGCTGGCGCCGGGAGGCGGCCTCCGAGCGGCGTTTTCTCCAGCCCCATGAGCCCACCCCCAGCTCCTATCCGGAGAGGTGGCGCCTGATCATCCGCGGAAAGGTGCAGGGCGTGGGGTATCGGGAGGCCTGCAGCCGTTGCGCCCATGATCTTGGGCTGGGCGGCTGGGTGCGCAATCTGCCTGACGGCACTGTGGAAGTGGAGGCTGAGGGTCGCCCCCACAACCTCACGGCCCTGGTGATGTGGTGTGAGCGGGGGCCTCAGCAGGCCAGAGTGATCAGCCTGAGTGCCACGCGCATTGCCCCTGCTGGAGCCGACTGGTTTGAAATCCGCCGCTGAGCCGAACGGGTGATGCAGAGTCTTTCCTGGGGGGAATTGCTGGGATATGCCCTGGCCATTGGGTTCAGTCCCCTCCATCTGGCTCTGCTGCTGCTGCTGCTACTGGGTCCGCACCCCCTGCGCAGAGGAGGCTCCCTGGTCCTCTCCTGGGTGGTGATGTCAGCGCTGGTGATCGGGCTGCTCCTTGGGGTGGGGCATGGGTTGCTGCTCACCATGGAGAAGGGAACCAGCCATCGCACCGGTCTTGATCTTCTGGCTGCCGGTGCCTTTCTCGCCCTGGGCTTGCAGACCCTTCGCCCGCGCCCCCTCGGCCCGGATGGGGTGCCAGGGTGGAGTCATCAGCTGGATCGTCTCCTCGCCCTGCCCCTGCCCCTGCTCCTGCTGATCAGTGCGGCACTACAGGTGGCCGGCCCTGAAGATCTGTTCCTCTATGCCAAGGCGGCCGGCGCCCTCTTCAAGCCAGGTTGGGATTGGTTCCAGGATTTGATCTGGAGTGTGGGGTTCAGTGCCCTCACCAGCCTCCTGCTCCTGCTTCCCCTCTTGGCGGTCCTGGTGGTGGGTCGGGAGCGGGTGGAGCCGGCCCTGGGCTCGATGAAGGCTTGGTTGGATCGTTATGGGCAACAGCTGGTGGGAGGCATCTGCCTGGCTCTGGCGCTGCTGGTGGGCTGGCAGGGAGTGGACGGACTGCGCCTCAGCCAGGTGGCCGGGGTTCTGGGCTGATTCACCCTCCGACTTACCTCACGGAGACCTGCTCGACTCAGGGAGTCTCGGGCGGTTTTGCAGCCTTCAATTCCTCCGCGAGGATCTGCTGTAGATACCTGGCATCGTGGATCTCACGGTGATGGCGGCCTGGGCGCAGGTCTGGCAGGAAAGGGTTCCTGGATGGAAGGAGATCCTTGGCATTCGGCTCGTCTGTTCCTAGACGCCTCTGTTGTGGTGCAGGCTGTTTTAGAGCCTTGAGGAGTGATCGGAGGCGTTTGCGAAGAGAGAACACGTCTCTTGGGCGAGGGCAGGGGGGCATCCAGCGTTTTTCTCCTCTGCATCCCCCTGGTGGTCCTCTGGAGGGGACGGACTGGAGGGCGCAAAAGGATGAACGTTCTGTGAACACTGGCAGCATCAACGTCCGGAGCCTAAAGCAATTCGTCAGGCCCTAAGCCTGAAAGTTGATCAAAAATTGATCTAGGTCGTTCTGTGGGGAGGCGCGTG
The DNA here is from genome assembly GCA_040375715.1 of Aphanothece sp. Lineage (GTDB taxonomy): Bacteria > Cyanobacteriota > Cyanobacteriia > PCC-6307 > Cyanobiaceae > Cyanobium. The sequence goes on along the minus strand of JBEIRX010000011.1, from coordinate 17,347 downwards.
TCGGGCGGCCCGCTTCCTCCCCCTCCATGAGCCATTGGCGCCAGCGGCGCTGTTCGGCCGCTGAGCTGGGCCCCGCTTCCATGGTCACCCCCTGGCTGGCGCGGCTCACGGCCACGTAGACCAGCTGTCTGCGCAGCTGGTCTTCCCTCGGCCAGAACACATCCTGGGCAACGAACACCTCCCCGAAGGTGCTCCCCTGGCTGCGGTGCACGGTGAGAACAGCCGCCGGGCCCAGGGAAGCGAACGCATCCCGGAGCTGGAAAAACCTGCGCCATTCCGTGCGGGCCTGCTGCTTTTCGGCAGCCCGGGCCACTGCCCGCAGCCGCTGCAAGGCCTCATCCAGCACCCCCCGGGATGGACTGCCGATGGGGGGCAACAGCCGCAGCGTGAGTTGTGCATCACCCGCATCCACCCGCACCATCAGGGTCTCCAGCACTTGCCCAGCCTCCACGCCCCATTCCGCCAGGGGGAACTGCCCTGTCTTCACATCCCGCACCACCACCTCGCGGTTGGAGCTGAGGCACATCTCCGGATCTTCTGGCGCCATGCCGTCTTCCATGCAGGCAGGCGCCATCACGGCTGAGCGGGTGATCAGCACCTCCCCGGGGAGAACGGGTTGGCTGTCCGCCTGATCCCCGTGAAGGGCCCGTCGGGCGATGGGCACGAGTTGCTCCAGACGCCGATTCGTGTAGCAGAGGATGCGAGCCAGATCGGGATTGTCGGTCTCCTTGCTGCGACGCAGGCCCATCTGGGCGGCCAGAAGCCACTCCTGGGGATCCAGCAGCGCCACCAGCCCCAGAGCGGTGCGCTGGGGCGGAAGGAGGGGAGGGCGCTGGCAAGGGAGGACGCCCTCCCGCAGGCCCGTGGCCAGCCGGAGCACAGGTCCCTGATGCCGCACCACATGCGTGAGTCTGGCCTGGCAGACCCTGGTCATGGCAAACACGGGGCTCTCCCTCTCCCCGACGGGGGGAAGCTGGGCCGGATCGCCGATGAACACCAACCGGCAACGGAACGGCTGGGCGCAGCGAAGGGTGATCTCCAGCAACTGGCCATCCACCATGGAGGCCTCATCCACCACAACCAGGTGGAGATGCTCAAGGGCCGTTGCTGTCTGGGAGGTTTCCTCGCAGCGCTCCCGATCCCCCTCACGCCGCAGTTTGAGGCGCAGCAGGCGATGGATGGTGGAGGGAAACCAGGTGGGCTCAAGACCAACCTGCTCCAGGTGGTCGCGCAGCACACCGACAGCCTTGTGGGTGGGGGCAACCACGGTCCAGCAGAGCTCTGCCGCCTCAGCCTGGGCCAGCAGGCGCATCGAGAGATAGGTTTTCCCCGTGCCTGCATACCCGCTCAGCACGAAGGGGGTGCCATCCGCTGGTTTCGCCAACCAAGCGGTGAAGGCTTGAGCAGCCTCCTGCTGATCTCCACTGAGGCCGGTGTCCGGGGCGCCGGGTGGGGAAACGGGGGGAATCACCCGATGCTGTGGAAGAGGCTGCGGGCCAGATGGAGGGGGGATCCTGCCCAGACCAGGCCTGGCAGGGCGACGGCTGGACCGATCAGACTGCCAGCCAGCACCTCCAGTCGGGTGTGACCGATGTTTTCCTTCAGTGGGTTGAACACCGCCTCCTGATGGGTCTCCCCAGGGGTGGGATGGGGATCCCAGAGGCCATCCGGTAGCCCGTTGACCCGTGCAGCGGTCAACCCTGCAGCCCGACGCACCCCACTGGCGTCATAGAGAATGATGAAGGTGATCGCAGCCGCCAGGGCGAACAGAGGGTCTCCAAAGCCATGCAGCCAGCCGATGCCTGCACTGGTGCCTGTCATCAGGGCGGAATGGCTGGAGGGCATGCCACCGGTTTCCAGCAGCACCCCCGGCCGCCAGCGCTTGTGCACCAGCAGCTCAATCAACAGCTTGGAGAGCTGGGCCACGCCACAGGCCGCCAGTCCCCAGGTGAGAACGGCATTGTCGAAAATGTCAATCAGCGGGTGGTTCATCGATCGCGGCTGGTGATGTAGTCGGCAAGAGCCAGCAGGGGCTGGGCTCTGGTGCCCCAGGGGGCTAGGGCACCCTTGGCCTCGATCACCAGCCCATCGGCCCGTTTTCGAGAGTCCTCCAGTCCTAACAGCTTGGGGTAGGTGGTCTTGTCGGCGGTGAGATCCTTGCCGGCCGTTTTGCCGAGCACCTCGCTGCTGGCCGTGACATCCAGGATGTCGTCGATGATCTGGAAGGCCAGGCCAATGCCGCGTGCATAGATCCGCAGGGCGGCCAGCAGGTCGGCTTCCGCCCCTCCGACCAAGGCCCCGCAGACGACGCAGGCCCTGAGCAGCGCGCCGGTCTTGTGCAGATGGATGTATTCAAGGGTGGGGAGGGCGACATTCTTGCCCTCGGAGTCAAGGTCCACCACCTGTCCTCCTACCAGGCCTGGAGCGCCCGCTGCCAGGGAAAGCTCGCCCACCACCGCCAGCAGACGCTGGGAATCGATCCCGGAACTGCGAACCGCCACCATCTCGAAGGCCCGGGCCAGCAGGGCATCGCCGGCCAGGATGGCCATGGCCTCCCCGAACATTTTGTGGCTGGTCGGCCGTCCCCGTCTGAGGTCGTCATTGTCCATGGCGGGTAGGTCGTCATGGATCAACGACATGGTGTGGATCATCTCCAGGGCCACGGCCGTGGGAAGGGCAAGATCCGATGCCCCCCCCGCGAGCTCACAGGCCGCCAGGCAGAGGATGGGGCGGAGCCGTTTCCCCCCTGCAAGGAGGGAGTAACGCATGGCTTCTCGGAGAGTTTCAGGCTCCTCGGGCCCCAGGGCGGCATCGAGGGCGACCTCAATCCTCTGCCTGGCTCCTTCGAGATAGGCCCCGAAATCAAAGGATGTATGGACCGCCGTTGTCATGGCGGAAGGAGGGCGTCGGCTGGCGGATTCTCTCATCTGTGCTGGCCCGGCCATCAGCGCACCAGATCCTCCAGGCCGTGGGAGAGGCCATGGCCCACACTCCAGCTCACGACGGTGTTCACCAGCAACATCGCCACGGTCATCGGCCCCACGCCTCCAGGCACCGGTGTGATCGCCCCGGCAATGGGTTCCACCTCCTCCCACCTCACGTCTCCACAGAGGCCGGGTCTGGCTGAAAGGTCTGTCCCATCCGGAGGCACGCGATGGATGCCCACATCCACCACCACGGCTCCCGGCCTCACGTGCTGCGCTGTGATCATCCGCGGCTTGCCGGCGGCCACCACCAACACCTCTGCCTCCCGGGTGAGCGATGCCAGGTCGCGGGTGCGGGAGTGGGCCATGGTGACCGTGGCATCGGCGGCCTGGAGCATCAGGGCCATGGGCTTCCCTACCAGAATGCTGCGCCCCACCACCACTGCCCTGCTGCCTTCGATGGCAACATTGGCCTGGCGCAGCAGCGCCATCACTCCTGCCGGCGTGCAGCTACGGGGGCCGGGCTCCCCCTTCACCAGCCTCCCGAGATTGAGGGTATGCAAGCCATCCGCATCCTTCTGAGGATCGATGGCCGCCAGCAGGGGCCCTTCCTTCAGTCCGGAGGGAAGGGGAAGTTGGAGGAGGATGCCATCCACCTGGGGATCGGCGTTCAGCCGCTCGATGGTGGCCTGCACCGCTTCAGCGGACGTGCCGGCAGGGAGATGGGCGCCCAGATTGCGGATGCCGATCCGCTGGCAGGCCTTCTCCTTGTTGGCCACATAAACCCCACTCGCCGGATCGTCGCCCACCCGCAGCACGGCCAGGCCGGGTGGACGCCCCGCAACCCTGAGCCCAGCTTCGATGACACCGCTCAGCCGTTGCTCGATCTCTGCAGCCAGGCGTCGCCCGTCAAGCACAGCGGCCATCGATGGAGCAGGTGAACAACACCTCACCAGCATGCAATCCCGCCGTATCAGACCATGCAACCCATGGCTAAGTTGTGATTTCGTGCAGCCGTCGATGGCGCAGGCTTTCTCCTTAATGCATCGCCTGAGCTCCAGGCTCTGGAGGTGGCTGCTGCGCCTGGAGCGTCCACGCCAGGCCATCGTGCCGTGGAGCCCTCTCGGCCTCACGTCCGTGGTGCTCGCCACCCTGCTGGTGGCGCTTGTGAGCAGCTGGCCCTGGTTGCTCCAACCCAGCCTGCGGCCAGGAATTCCCTCCCCCTTTTCCGTGCGGGCCCCAAGGCCGGCCAAGGTGATCGACAGTGCGGCCCTCGAGCAGCGTCGCAACCTGCTCGGGGCTCGGTCGCAGGTGCAGGTGGTGGATGAATCCGCCAGCCGGACCCTTCAGGACGAGCTGGACCGGCTGCTGAATGAGCTGCAGCTGCAGATCAGCAGCGCCCAGCCCCGCCTGGATCCTTTCAATCTCTCAGCGGCGGAACGCACCTGGTTGCTTCAGCTCACGCCTCAGGAGCTGCTGAGCTGGCAACAGGCCGTGCAGAAAACTCAGCTGAGGATGCTCAGCCAGGGGGTGGTGCCATCGGTGGCTGATGGGCCGCTGCTGATGGCTGCACGGCTCCACCTCGAGAATCAGCCCGTGCCCGGTCAGAGCCTGGGAAGCCGGCTAGTGGTGCGCAGCCTTCAGGGTCGCACCAATCTCCGCACGGACCGTTTTCTCAAGCAACAGCGGATTGAGGAACTTCTCACCCAGGGAGGATTGCCCACCATCACCGTGCGCCGTGGCGATCTGATCGCTCGTCAGGGAGAACCCTTGAGCACCCAGAGCTTTGATGTGCTCGATTATTTCGGTTTGATCAACCGCCGCCCCCAGCCCCTGGCCTGGCTCGCCCACTTCGCCGAAGCGGCCGCGGCCTGCGGGGTGATGGTGCTGATGATGCGTCGTTGGCGGGCGAGCCTGGAGCCTCGTCAGGCCCTGCTGGCCCTGGCGATGCTCCTTGTGGTGCAGGGCTTCAAGCTCTGGCTGGGCCTCCAGGCCTCTCCCATGGCGCTGCTGGTCCCCCCAACCCTTCTCCTGTCCCAGGGACTAGGCACCGCGGCGGGCCTGGCCTGGTTGGCCATCGCCAGTCTGCTCTGGCCCACACCCTTGGATTCCCAGTTTCTCTGCCGCCAGCTTCTTGCCGCAGCAGTGGCAACGCTGGCAGCCGTGCTGGCTGGGCGTCAGCGCAACCGTGCCCAGCTCCTCCAATTGGCCTTGCTCCTGCCTGCTGCTGCCCTCCTCCTGCAGACTCTGATGGTGCAGGGGGCCGGGCTGGTGTGGGAGGGAGACTCCCGTTGGCCGAGACCCGCTGATCTGCTGAATGAGGCCCTGATGGTGGGGGGGCTCCTGATGGCCGGTCTGCTGCTGGCTCCTCTTGTCGAGAGTTTCTTCGGCCTGCTGACCCGGTCGCGCCTGATGGAGCTGGCCGATCTGGAGCGGCCCCTGCTTCGCCGCCTGTCGATCGAGGCCCCAGGCACCTTTGAGCACACCCTGATGATCCTGGGGCTGGCGGAAGAAGGAGCGCGGTCCATTCAGGCGGATGTGGATCTGATCCGCACCGGAGCCCTTTACCACGATGTGGGCAAACTTCATGGGCCCCAGTGGTTCATCGAGAACCAGGATGGAGCGGGGAATCCCCACGACACCCTCGATGATCCCTTTGCCAGCGCCCAGATCCTGCAGGCCCACGTGGATGAGGGCCTGCGGCTTGCCCGTCGCTATCACCTCCCCAGACCCCTGGCGGATTTCATTCCGGAGCACCAGGGCACCCTGAAGATGGGCTACTTCCTCCATCAGGCCCGCCAACGCCAACCCTCCATTCAGGACGACGACTTTCGCTATCGCGGCCCCATCCCCCGCTCCCGCGAGACGGGAATCCTCATGTTGGCCGATGGATGCGAAGCTGCGCTGCGGGCCTTGCCCCCCGACACGAGCGAGGGGAAGGCCACGGCCACCGTGCGGCGGATCGTGGAGGCCAGGCAGGAAGATGGCCAGCTGGCGGCGAGCGGGATCAGCCGGGCTGAACTGGAGCTCATTATCCGTGCCTTTGTGCGGGTGTGGCGGCGGATGCGCCACCGGCGGATCGCCTATCCCCTCCCTGCCAGGAAGGGCTTCAGCGCTTGAGCTGCAGCCTGCCGAGACGCTGGAGCCTGCGGTGAACCGCGGCACCGAGAAGTACAGCCCCTACCCCCAGGGCCCCATCCCGGCTGACATCCACCAGCAGAGCGCTCCATTGGCCACCGTGGATTCTGTTCAGCAGTTCCAGCACCCATGTGCTGTAAGTGGTGAGTGAGCCGGCGAAGCCAATCCCCACCAGCAATCTCCTGCGCCTGGTGGGGGTTCCCAGGAGGCCAAAGATCCCCACCACGAAGCAGCCCAGGGTATTGGCGATCATGGTGTCGGCCAGAGCCCAGCGGAGCAAGGCGCCTGGAATGGCCCCCAGTGCCACCCAGGCCAGGGCAGAGGCCTGGGTGGAAGCCGTGCTCCTCATGGTTGGGCCTGTCCCAGACTCAGCCCAAGCTGGCAGGCCAGCAGACCACCCAGAAGGGAGGCTGTCCCCAGCGCAAGTGCCTGGCGCCTCTCCCGTTTCTGCCAGGCACGCACCAGCTCGGCCATCAGGGTGGAAAAGGTGCTCATGCTGCCCAGAAGCCCAGTGGCCACCGCCAGTTCGAGGGTGGCCTGGGTGTTGCTGGCCCAGCGAGGCTGCAGGCCCACGAGGAGACCCATCAGAAAGCAGGCGCTGATGTTCACCCCCCAGGTGGCCCAATGCCGGAGGCGCCATCTGCTGACGCCAATCTGCGTGGCGGCATAGCGGATCCAGGCTCCGAAGATCGCCCCCAGTGCCACACTCGTCACGGAAGTCAAGGCCATCGTCTGGCTCAGGGGCGCCATCGGGCCATCGCAGCAAGGGGGTGTTCCGGTCGACGAGGCCTAACAGGTGCGGTGCGTCGTTCCCTCCAACGTACGCCAGCATGATGGAACAGGAAGATCGACGTCATGCGCCACCCCCTCGATAGTTATGGCCCCTCGCCGGAGAGCGATCCAACCTTTGGGCCTCCCGGTGCTCCGCGCCATCGCTGGCTGCAGTGGCTGCCACTGGCCATCAGCTCAGCTCTGCTTGTGCTCTTCTTCAACCAGCTGGTTGAACTCCAGAACCTCAACCGCAGGGTTGCCAGGCTTTATGAACGCATGGATCTGCTGGATCGGAATCGCATGCTGGATACAGCGCCGGCGTTGGCAGCTCAGCAGAACCTGATTCTGAAACGCCTTCAGGAGCTCGAAACCATGATCGGCAATCCGGGGGAGCAGCAACAGGAGGCCCCGGTGGATCGGGGCCCGGCGGCGCTTCAGGCTCCCCCTCCACCGGGCTCCATGCCCTGAGATTTCGCCGCTTTCAGCCCTTCACTGCGTCTGCGGTTGCTGTTGGGAGAATCGTGCGCTGCAGAAGGATGAAGAGAGCCAGCACCGGAAGAATGGAGATCACCGAGCCTGCTGCCACCAGTCGCCAATCGAGAGAGAAGCTGGAAGCAAGCTGTTGCAACCCCAAAGGGAGGGTGTAGCTGCTGGGCTCATCCAGGATGATTAGAGGCCAGAGAAAATCACTCCAGGTGCCGATGAAGGTGAGCATGCCCAGGGTGATGAGATCCGGCCGAGCTGCTGGCATCAGCACATTCCACCATTCACCGATGGGGGAGCAGCCATCCATCCTGGCCGCTTCCTCCAGTTCCTTCGGGACAGAGAGAAAACTCTGGCGCAGCAGAAAGATGCCGAAGGCGGTGGTGGCCTGGGGCAGCACCAGGGCCAGGAGCGAATTGCGCAAGCCGATCTTCACCATCAACACATATAGGGGAATCATCACCACCTGGAAAGGAATCAGCACGGTGGCCACCACCACCGCCAGAACGGCTCCACGCCCCCGGAACTGCAGGCGCGCCAGAGGATAGGCCGCAAGGGAGGAGAACAGCAGATTCGCCGCCACCGCCAGGGCACTCACGACCGTGCTGTTCAGTAGATAGGTGCCCATCGGGTTGTCGCGGAACAGTCGGCCGTAGGCCTCCAGACTGGGTTGGCTTGGGAACAGGGCGGGGGGGCTGGTGAAGATGTCTTCGCCGGGGCCTTTCAGGGAGGTGCTCAGCAGCCAGAGCAAGGGAAGCAGGGTGAGCAGGGCGATCAACAGCAACAGGGCCATCTGCCAGGCCACCCCCATGACGCCTCTACGGGAACCTGTGGAGGTCACAGCCGGGGCAGCTCCGCCACCGGCAGTGGGGTTCTCTGGGGGTGCAGCGGAGCCCTCTGCTCCCCTGCCATCAGGCGATTGAGGGCATTCACAAAGGCCTGGGCCGCGGCCACCACGATGTCGGTGTCGGCGGCATGGCCGGAATACAGGACGCCATTGCGGCGCAGTCGGATGGTGACATCTCCCATCGCATCAATGCCCTCGGTGACGCTTTTCACGGAGAATTCCACCAGTTCGTTGGGCACCTGGGCGAGCTGATTGAGGGCCTGACAGACCGCATCCACCGGGCCCGTGCCGATAGCCGCCTGGCTGCACTCTCCCCCTTCCCGGGTTTCCAGAGTGACCGTGGCGGTGGGCAGAAGACCTGTGCCGCAGCTCACCTGCACCCGTTTGAGTTGGAAGCAGGCTTCATCCTGCAGCTGCACCTGCTCACTGACGATCGCTTCCAGGTCCCGATCGCTCACCTCCCGTTTGCGATCCGCCAGCTCCTTGAATCGGGCGAAGGCATCATCCAGAGCCTCGCGCTCCAGCTGGTAGCCCAGCTCCTCGAGCCTGGCCCGGAAGGCACTGCGACCCGAGAGCTTGCCCAGGGAGATGCGGTTGTCGGCCAGCCCGACGGTGCGGGCGTCGATGATCTCGTAAGTGAGCCTGTTCTTCAGCACCCCATCCTGATGAATGCCGGATTCGTGGGCAAAGGCATTCGCTCCTACAATGGCCTTGTTGGGCTGTACCGCCATGCCGGTGAGGTTGGACACCAGCCGGGAGGTTTTGGTGATCTCTTCGGTGCGGACGGCCGTCAGCGGTGTGCCGCTCTCTGCCGGACGCCCCAGGAAGGGGTTGAAGTAGCTGCGGCGCACGTGCAGAGCCATCACCAGCTCCTCGAGGGAGGCATTGCCGGCCCGCTCACCGATCCCATTGATGGTGCATTCGAGCTGACGGGCCCCGTGTTTGATCGCCTCCAGAAAATTGGCCACCGCCAGGCCGAGGTCGTTGTGGCCATGCACGGAAATCACGGCCTGATTGATGTTGGGCACCGCCCGGTTGATGCCAGCGATCAGCTCGCCGAATTCCGCGGGGGTGGCGTAGCCCACGGTGTCGGGAATGTTGATGGTGGTGGCGCCGCCTTCGATGGCCGCGGTGATCACTTCATGCATGTACTCGGGATCGCTGCGGCCAGCGTCTTCACAGGAAAATTCGACGTCGTCCACCAGGGAGCGGGCATAGGCCACCATCTCTCGGGTGATGTCCAGCACCTCTGAACGGCTCTTGCGCAGTTTGTGCTCCAGATGAATGTCGCTGGTGGCGATGAACGTGTGGATCCTGCGGTGGGCGGCGGGGGCAACGGCCTCGGCGCAGGCCTTGATGTCGCCGGAGGCGGCCCTGGCCAGGCCGCAGATCACGGGGCCATCAGGGGTGCCAACGGTGGCGGCGATCCGCTGCACGGCATTGAAATCCCCTGTGCTGGCGAAGGGGAATCCAGCTTCGATGATGTCGACACCCAGGCGGGCAAGCTGCTGGGCGATGGCCAGCTTTTCCTCCAGGTTGAGGCTGGCCCCGGGGGATTGCTCACCATCGCGCAGGGTGGTGTCAAAAATCAGAACCCGACCGGGATCACGCGCCATACCAGAACCAAACGATTAAGCGGACTGACTACGAGTTAGTGGTCATTCTAGGGGTTTGTGCTCCTGTGCCTTCCATCTCCCAAGGCGGCTGGGAAGGTGAGCCGTACAGTACGCAGGCCGCAGGATCTCCATGGCCGCAGGTGCTCTGGCCCTGGTGCTCCACGCCCATCTCCCCTACGTCCGCTCAGGGGAGCCTGGCTCCCTGGAGGAAGACTGGTATTTCCAGGCACTGCAGGAGTGTTACATCCCCCTGCTGCGCACCCTTGAGGCCGCCCAGGCGGATCCGGCCCAGCGCCCTCGGCTCACCCTCGGCCTCTCTCCCACCCTTCTCTCCCTGCTCAGCGATGGGGCCCTGAACCGTGGGTTCCTGCCTTGGCTTCAGGTGCGCATCGAGCTGTTGGCGGACGCTCCACCGGAGCTGGAGGAGCCCGCGGCCGCGCTGGCCCTTGACCTGCAGGGCATTGTCCGCGATTGGCAGGCCTGCGGAGGAGAGCTGCTCGGCCGTTTCCGGAGGCTCCAACAGACAGGTGTGCTCGATCTGATCACCTGTGCGGCCACCCACGGCTATCTGCCGCTTCTGAGGGACACGCCCGAAGCCGTGCGGGCCCAGCTGCTCTGCGCCGTGCGGGAACATCAACGGCTCCTTGGGGAACGGCCTCTTGGCATCTGGCTGCCGGAGTGCGCCTACTACGAGGGCCTGGATCAACAGCTGATGGCCTGCGGCCTCCGCTACACCATCCTTGATGGTCATGGTCTGCTCCATGGCCAGCCCCGACCCCGCTACGGGGTGTATGCACCGATCTGTTCTCCGGCAGGGGTGGCCTTCTTCGGCCGCGACAGTGCCTCCACCTTGCCGGTGTGGAGTGCCAGCCAGGGGTATCCAGGGGATGGGGCCTACCGGGAATTTCATCGGGATCTGGGCTGGGATCTGCCCGAAGACCACCTGGAGGCTCTGGGAATCCGATCCCGCCGTCCCCTGGGGCTGAAGCTCCATCGGGTGACGGCCCAGGGCTGCCCTCTGGAGAACAAACAGCCCTACGACCCCACCCAGGCCGAAGCCAGGGTGGCCGACCATGCCGCCGCTTTCCTTCAGAGCCGGGTGGAACAGCTCCATGGCCTCACAGGCGCCATCGAACGCCCTCCCCTGCTGGTGGCTCCCTTTGATGCGGAGCTCTTCGGCCATTGGTGGTTTGAGGGACCCCGCTTCCTTGGCGAACTCTTCCGCCAGGGACCGGGATCCGAGCTCCAGTTCACCCACCTGCGGGAGGTGTTGTCCCAGGAGCTTCCCCTGCAGGTGTGCCGGCCATCCCCCTCCAGCTGGGGGCAGGGGGGCTATCACGACTACTGGCTGAACGACAGCAATGCCTGGGTGGTCCCGGAATGGCAGCGTGCGTCCAGAGCCATGGTGCGGCGGGTGAATCGGGGGGTGGGGAGTGCGGAGCAGCGTCGCTGGCTGACCCAGGCCGGCCGCGAGCTGCTCCTGGCCCAGAGTTCCGATTGGAGCTTCATCCTGCGGGCGGGCACCACCACCTCTCTGGCGCGGGAGCGCATCCATCGCCACCTGGACCGCTTCTGGAGGCTGATGGACGCCATCGAAAACCGCACCCCGCTCAAGCCCGAATGGATTCAGGCCGTGGAGCGGGAAGACGGCCTCTTCCCCTCGCTCAATGCAGCCGACTGGACCATCAGGCCCTGATGGTCCTGCCTGCCCTCAAAAGATCTCCTGACGGCTGCCCCCTCCAGGTGTGTAGCTTGCGACAACTCTTCCCGCCCTCGCCAGGCATCCCATGAGCCCAGGTCTGATCACCCAGTCGTCGTTGTTCGGGATCGGCATCGCCTTCAGCCCCCTGCACATTGGCGTGGTGACCCTGCTGCTGCTGGGCCGTTCCCCCCTGCGCCGTTCCTTCGCCTACGTGCTCGGCTGGACCCTCGCCAATGTGCTCGCCGTGGCGGCCCTGATGGTGCTCGGGCAATTCTTCTCCATCAGCCTCAGTCATGGCGAACGGGAACAGGTGCTGATCGATCTGCTGGGGGCCGGCGCCCTGCTGGCGCTCGGCCTCTATCAGCTCACCCCCCAGGCCCTGATGGGGGAGGAGGGCATGGCCCTCAAGCTGATGAACCGGCTGCCGGAGGTGGACACCTTCATGCTCATCGCCATCGGCGCGGCCGGGGCCTTGCTCACCCCCGAAAATCTCGTCTTCTATCTCAAGGAGGCAGGTCTGCTTCTGATCAACCATCCAGGCCTGTCGGCTGATCTGGAGGTGAGTGGGCTGTTCGCCCTGGCGGCCAGCTCTCTCCTGTTGCTCCCACCCCTGGCCTGGATCGTGAGCCGAGGGTCGATCCGCGACACCATCGCCAGGCTGGAAGATTGGTTGCAGCACAAGGCCGAATGGCTGGTGGGTGTGCTCGCCCTGGTGTTCGCGGCCTATCTGCTCTATGAGGGCATCTATGGTCTCGAAATGATGATGCGAAGCCCGGTCTGATTTGGCTTTCTTCAGAGAATTTGATCCAGGAAACGCCTGGTCCGCTCATGGCGGGGATTGCTGAAGAACACATCAGGGGTGGCTTCCTCCACCACTTCCCCTTCCGCCATCAACACCACCCGATCGGCCACCTGCTCGGCGAATTTCACTTCATGGGTCACCACCACCATGGTGATGTCGTCCTCAGCGAGGTTGCGCATCACATCGAGCACCTCCCGCACCATCTCCGGGTCGAGGGCGCTGGTGGGTTCATCAAAGAGGAGGATCCGCGGTTCCATGCAGAGGGCCCGGGCAATGGCCACCCGTTGCTGCTGCCCCCCGGAGAGCTGGCCCGGGTATTTTTCCGCCTGCTCGGCAATCCCCACCCGGTGGAGAAGTGCTCTGGCCTGCTGCACCACCTCCGCGCGCGACCTTTTGCGTACCAGCACAGGGGCCAGGGTGAGGTTATCGAGCACGGTGAGGTGGGGAAAGAGATTGAACTGCTGAAACACCATGCCCACCTCCCGGCGAATCGCATCGATGTTGCGCAGGTCGTTGGAGAGGGCGATGCCATCCACCGTGATGGTTCCCTTCTGAAAATCCTCCAGGGCGTTGAAGGTGCGGATGAAAGTGCTCTTCCCGGAACCCGAGGGGCCCATGATCACCACAACCTCCCCCCGTTGCACCTGCAGATCACAGCCGCGCAGGGCGTGAAACCCGTTGGGATACCACTTCTCCACAGCACGGGCATCGATCATCACGGTGCTGGTGGAGGAAACAGGGGAGGTCATGGGATAGGTGGGGTGATCAACGGCTGGGGATGGTCTGGGGATCGAGGCGGCGTTCCAGGGCACGGCTGCCCAGGCCAAGGGCAGCGCAGCAACACCAGAACAACACGGCCAGAGTGAGGTACACCTCGGCGTTCTTGCCCAGAAATTCAGGATTGGCCATCACGGTGCGGGCCACACCGAGCAGTTCGAGCAGGCCGATCAGGGAGAGAAGGGTGGTGTCCTGTAGCAGGGAGATGAACTGCCCCACCATGGCGGGCAGGGCCACCCGCAGGGCCTGGGGCAGCACCACCTGCTGCAGGGCCTGGGGATAGGAGAGCCCCAGAGATCGGGCGGCCTCCACCTGCCCGGCAGGCACGGCCGCCAGCCCTGATCGCACGGCCTCTGCCAGATAGGCCGCGGCGAAGAAGGTGAGCACCCAGGCCGCCCGCCAGATCCGCTCGGGAGCCAGGCCCCCAGGGAGGAGGAACCCCAGGATGTTCTGTCCAAGAAAGAGCAGGGTGATCAGGGGCGCGCCGCGAATGAACTCGATGTAGATCACCGACGCCCAGCGCAGCAGGGGAAGGTCACTGCGCCGACCCAGGGCGAGGAGCACCCCCAAGGGGAAACACAGGAGGATGGCGAAACTCGCGGCAAGCAGGGTGAGCAGCAGCCCTCCCCACTCCGATGGGGGCACCTTCGCCAATCCGAGACCACCGCTGATCAGCACCATGCCGATCAGGTAGATGGCGGGCCAGATCAGAGGTACCAGGCGCAGCACCTTCTGGGGCAGGGCACGGCCATGGCGTCCCGCCAGCCAGCGCAGGCCCAGCAGCAGGGCCGCCAGCCCCCACCAGCGGACTTGGATGGTGGGCTGGAGTTGGAGAGCCCAGGGGAGCCAGAGGGCAATGGCGGCCAGAAGAACGGCTGCCACGCGATCGTTCCGGGGCCAGAGCACCCCCTCCCGATCGGACCGGGGATGGGCCCGCAGCAGCCCCCAACTGAGGCCGGAGGCTGCCACTAGAAGGGTGGTGAGCAGCCAGAGGCGCCATTGCTGCTCCAGGGGGTAGCGGCCCAGGGCGAACAGGGTGCTGTTGGCCTGGATCACGGCCCATTGCGCCTGGTGGAACGCCCAGCGCAGAAAGCCCCCCAGGGCCAGGGCCAGCAGGGTGAGCAGGCCCACGCTGAGCAGGCCATCACCCGGGGTGGCGAAGAGTTCGTGGCGCAGCCTGCGGAAGAGGGAGGTCATCTCAGCTCTCCCGGATCTGCACGAGGCGGTTGAGGCCGTTCATCAGGGCAGAAATCAGTAGATCCAGCCCCAGATAGGCCCCAAGGAGAATCAGATACACCTCCACGGCCCGGCCCGTTTGGTTGAGGGTGGTTTCGGCCACGGAATAGAGATCGCTGAAGCCCACGGCCACCGCCAGGGAAGAATTCTTGGCCAGGGAGATGTACTGGGTGTTCAGACCCGGAACGATCACCCGCAGGGCCTGGGGCAACACCACCTGGCGCAGGGTGGTGAACCAGCGCAGTCCAAGGGAGGAGGCGGCCTCCCACTGCCCCTTCGGCACCGAAGCGATGCCGCCGCGGACCACTTCCGCGATGAAGGCACCCGAGTAGATGATCAGCCCTGTGAGCAGGGCAGCGAACTCCACGCTCAATCGCACGGGGGCCTGCCATACCCCATTCACCAGCTGGGGAGCCTGCCAGCGCAGTCCTTCGGCCAGCCCCGTGAGGTAGAGCCCTGATTTGGCCAGCACCACTCCCGGGAGCTGCAGGGCGGCCGCGCCGTTCGGCAGGGCAAGGAACACCACGAAGTACCAGAACACCAGTTGCAGCAGCAAGGGGATGTTGCGTACCACCTCGACATACACCCGGGCCAGCCCCCGCAGCAGGCCGTTGCTGCTGAAGGCCGCCATGCCCGCCAGGGTGCCCAGCAGGGTCGCCCCCACCAGGCCGCTGAGCACGGCCCGCAGGGTGTTCACCAGCCCCGCCAGCAGACCGCGCCAGTAGGGCATGCCCGCATCGAAGGGGATCGCCGTTTCGGCCAGATCGAATCCGGCGGGTTGGGATAACCAGCGCCAGGTGAGCAGCAGGCCCGCCGCCGTGAGGTTGCGCACCAGATTGCCCAGCAGGAAGGCGATCAGCAGCAGCACCAGCAGGCCCACAACGGCCTGCACCAGCCAGGGCACCACGCGGCGATCACGCCACCAGGGGGGAGCCGCCTCAGGTGGTGAGGGGGATGGGATCGGGGCCATGGGCCTCAGCGGAAGGGTGGGGAGTAGATCAGTCCCCCGTCCTTCCACTGCTTGTTCACGCCCCGATCAAGCTTGAGGGCGGATTTGGGCCCCACGTTGCGGTCGAACACCTCCCCGTAGTTGCCAACGGCGCCGACCACCTTCGGCACGAAATCGGCCGGCAGTCCCAGTTGCTTGCCGAAATCCCCTTCCACCCCCAGGAAACGGCGCAGATCCGCCAGCTTTGGATTGCCCTTGGCTTCCGCCACCTTGGAGGCCACATTGGCCTGGGTGATCCCCAGCTCCTCGGCCTGGAAGAGGGTGTTCACGCTCCAGCGCACGATGTCCGACCAGAGGGGATCGGCATTGACGGTGGCCGGAGTGAGGGGCTCCTTGCTCATCACATCCGGCAGGAGCACGTGATCATCCGGTTTCGGGAAGCTGGTGCGCTTGGCGGCCAGCTGGGATCGGTCGCTGGTGACGGCCACGCAGCGGCCACCCAGATAGGCGGCGTAGGTCTGGTCCCCGGTCTGGAATTTTAGCGGGGTGTAGGGAACGTTCAGTTCCCGCATGCGATCGGCCAGATTGAGCTCGGTGGTGGTGCCGCTCTCCACGCAGATGGGCTTGCCCGCGAGGGCCTTGAGGTTGGTGATGCCACTGGACTTCAGGGTCATCACCCCCTGACCGTCATAAAAGGTGGTGGGGGCAAAGCTCAGCCCGTTCCCGCCGGCCGCGTCCCGGCTCAGGGGCATGGTGGTGGTGCGGGAGAGGAGGTCCACCTCGCCGCTGGCCAGGGCGGCAAAGCGTTCGCTGGAATTCAGATCGCGGTATTCCACCTTGTTTGGATCACCGAACACCGCTGCCGCCACGGCCTTGCAGACATCGACATCCAGGCCCGTGTACTTGCCGTCAGACCCCACGAAGCTGAACCCAGGGAGCTTGCCATCCACGCCGCAGATCAGCTTGCCGCGCCCTTGGATTGCAGAGAGCTTGGCGCTCTGCACCCCGCTGCCCCCATCGGAGGCGCAGCTGGCCAGCAGGAGGGAAAGCACCAGCGGAGACGCCAACTGAACCGGGGTTGGGACCCTCCAGGTGCGAGCGAACCCTGCAACCCCGTTGAACTGTCGGCGCATTCGTGCAAAAACGTCTAGCGAGCGGATTTTCTCATGCCTGGCAAGCGATCGCTGCCCAGTGATCCATGCTTCGTTGTGGACCTCCAGACCTCAGCCAGGCAGGATCACCCGATTGATCACGTGCACCACCCCGTTGTCGCACACCACATCAGCGCTCACCACGGTGGCATTCTTCACCTCGAAGGGTTCGGCGCGGTGGATGGCCACCGGAGCTCCTTCCAGGCTGGTCCATTCCGGCTGATCCACCAGCTCGGCGCGCTTGAAGGCCCCTGCCAAGACGTGATACTTCAGGATTCGGGCCAGCTGGGGTGGATTGTCCACCAGGGTCTGCACGGTGCCCGGTGGCAGGGCGGCAAAGGCATCATCCACCGGGGCGAACACCGTGAAGGGGCCTGGGCTCTCCAGCGCTGAGGTGAGGCCAGCCACCTCCACGGCGGTGAGCAGGGTGGTGAAGCAGCCGGCGGCCTTCGCCGTTTCAATGATGTTTGGCATGGAGGGATCAGAAGTGGTTGGTCAGCGATAGTCCTGGGTCTGGATGGCGCCGAGCCGGGCTTCCGGCCGCAGAAAACGGTCCATCTGGGCCTCGAAGAAGCGGCGGTTGGCCATCAGGTGTTCCGGATCGGGATCATCCAGGGGATAGAGCAGGGCACAGCGCAGGGCCTGGATCACCGCGGAGGTGACGTTGTACATCGAGCGCTGGAAGGTGATGCCCAGCTGGATCAGCTGGTCTTCCTCGCCGCGGCGATGGGTCTTGTAGAGCTCCTCCAGGTAGGGCGGCAGGAAATGGAGCATGTCCTGCATCAGCAGGGTGGGCGGGATCCCGGCGGAGCCCACGGGAAACACATCGGCGTAAAGGATGCCGTAGTGGAAATCGGCCTGATCGGCAGGCACCTGGTTGGCCTGGGCGTTGTAGCTCTTGGTGCCGCGGAAGGGGGCCGTGCGATAGAACACTGCCTCCACATAGGGGAG
>JBEIRX010000047.1:0-9720 GCA_040375715.1 Aphanothece sp. | reverse complement strand
TGGCAGCCTTGCGGCCCATCCCTGGCAGGTGGAGGCCAACCCGAAACCCCTACCCATGGCTGTCGTCACGCTCGCCGAGATGATGGAAGCTGGTGCCCACTTTGGCCACCAGACCCGTCGCTGGAACCCCAAGATGTCGCGCTACATCTATTGCGCGCGCAACGGGGTGCATATCATTGATTTGGTGCAGACCGCGGTCTGCATGAACAACGCCTACAAATGGGTGCGTCATGCCTCCCGCAGTGGCAAGCGTTTTCTTTTCGTTGGCACCAAGAAACAGGCCTCTGAGGTGATCGCCCAGGAGGCGAGCCGCTGTGGTGCGGCCTATGTGAATCAGCGCTGGCTCGGGGGCATGCTCACCAACTGGAGCACGATGCGTGCCCGGATTGATCGGCTCAAGGACCTGGAGCGGATGGAGTCCTCCGGGGCCATTGCCATGCGTCCCAAGAAGGAAGCCGCTGTGCTCCGCCGTGAGCTCGACCGCCTGCAGAAATATCTCGGTGGATTAAAGAACATGCGCCGCCTGCCCGATGTGGTGGTGCTGGTGGATCAGCGGCGGGAAACCAATGCGGTGCTGGAGTGCCGCAAGCTCGACATTCCCCTGGTGTCGATGCTGGATACCAACTGCGATCCCGACCTGTGTGACGTGCCCATTCCCTGCAACGATGATGCGGTGCGGTCGGTCCAGCTGGTGCTGGGACGTCTGGCCGATGCCATCAATGAGGGCCGCCACGGTTCCCAGGATCGTGGGGAGGAGGAGGGCTGAGCCCTCGTTCCCCTCCGTTCACCCCGATTGTTGTTCGCTCCTTTTCCCTTCCCATGGCTGAGATCAGCGCCAAGCTCGTCAAAGACCTGCGCGATAAAACAGGCGCCGGCATGATGGATTGCAAGAAAGCCCTGCAGGAATCCTCCGGCGACCTCAACAAGGCCGTGGAATGGCTCCGTCAGAAGGGCATTGCCAGTGCGGAGAAGAAGGCCGGACGCACCGCGGCCGAGGGGATTGTCGGGAGCTATATCCACACCGGTGGGCGGGTTGGTGTGCTGGTGGAAGTGAACTGTGAGACGGATTTCGTTGCTCGAGGCGACCTTTTCCAGGAGCTTGTGCGCAACGTGGCCATGCAGATCGCTGCCTGCCCAAACGTGGAGTATGTGAGCACCGATGAGATCCCTCCTGAGGTGGTGGAGCGGGAAAAAGCGATCGAGATGGGGCGTGATGATCTGGCAGGCAAGAAAGAGGAGATGAAAACCAAGATCGTGGAAGGCAGGATCGGCAAGCGGCTGAAGGAGCTGGCCCTCCTGGACCAGCCCTACATCCGGGATGGGTCTCTCAGCTTGGGTGAGCTTGTGAAACAGACCTCGGCGAAAACCGGCGAGAACATCCGGGTTCGCCGCTTCACTCGCTACACCCTCGGTGAGGGGATCGAGGTGCAGGAGAATGATTTCGCCGCTGAGGTCGCAGCGATGGGCAAGGCGGCCTGAGGTGGGGGAGCCAGCCGGTCTCGGCACCCCGTCCCTTCGGGCCATCCAGGCCAGGTTGGATGAGGAGATCCCCCATCTCTATCGGGATCTGGCCCTCTACCTGCAGGTGTTGCGCGAGGTGCTCCCCAACTGTGTGGATCAGGCCTGTTCCACCCTGGCCACCCAGGTGCATCCCCGCCGCTACAACCGCCTGCACCCATCCGTGCGTGAGCAACTGCACTCCCGGCTGAAAGCCCTGCTGGCCAGTTGCTGTGCCCTGCTCACCGTGGAACAACTTCTCCACCTGGCCGCTCAGATGGCCCGGGAACGGCAGCGTCTGGAGCTGCATCAGCAATCCAGGCTCCTGCACGCTCTGGACGAGCGGATGGATGTTCAGCCTCTTCCCACGGGTTCCATCCAGCTCAACTTCGAGCCTCCTCTCTCTGGAGAGTCCTTTCTCTTCTCCACCCAATCTCTGCTGCAATCAGAGGCTGAGGAAGACCCAGCCACAGCGCCTCCGTTCAGCATCAGCGATTCGGAGAGCGAGGACTCCTTGGCCCCAGACGAGAGCCCATCGCCTCCGGATCTGCCCTGGTGCACGGGCCAGTTGCCCCGGGATCCGGTGCTGCTGCTGCACTGTCTGGATGGGGTGAACGCGGCCCTAAGTCGTCGGCTGCGCAACCTGTCCCATGCGGTCAATCTGGAACTCTTGCGTGCCGGCCTCGTGCCTGGTGTGGTGCCGGTGCCCCTGTTGGATGCGGTGCTTGCAGGTCAAATCGAGTCCCAGGCGGCCCCGGCCAATCTGATCCGACTGCCCTTGGCTCCCTCAGCGGAAGGCGGTCCGCCTCCCCCCCCCATGGGCGTGCTTCTGCGCACAGTGGATCTGGAGTTGGAGCAGCCCCGTCTGCGCACCTGCCGCCGTCGCCTGCTGCACCACCGGCAGGAGATCCTCAAAATGGCTGAGACTTCCCAACGACTGCAGCGCCGGCTGCAGGCCCACCACGCCGAACGCCTGTGGCGTCACGACAGCCAGCTGAACCCGTCCGAGGGGACCTGAATCCTCTGCCAACAGGCCTGCGGGCTTGGTGTGACCCCCTCCAGAAAGCCGCCCAGTTGGAAGCCGATCGCGGCTTCGGAGATTTGCAGGGCCGTGCCGACACCTTCAGCGGGTTCGTGCAGCGTTCTCTCGGGTCTCCTCCGGAGGGGCTGGCCAGGGAGGACCTGGATCAGATCGAACGCCTGCGGGAGGGCTTTTGTCGCTACAGCGAGCTCAGCTTCGCCCGTCGCCAGCAGCTGGTGCGCCAGCTCCGCCAGGGGCTGCACCAGCTGCACTGCCGCTCCAGACCCCCATTGCCAATTGCTCCCCCAAGACTGCGTCTTGAGCCCGTGCAGGCCAGGGAGGCGTCCGCCAACGCCCGGCAACCCGCAGCACGGAGTCCGCTGGAGCCCTCCACTCCCCTGTCAGAGGTGCCGGGAATCGGGGCGAAACTGGCCACCCGTCTTGCGGCCCTTGGTTTGTTCCAGGTGGCTGATCTCCTGCAGCACTATCCGCGCGACTACCTCAACTACGCCAATCTGGTGCGGATCGGGTCGCTGGAGGCAGGCAAGACGGCCACGGTGGTGGCCACGGTGCGCCGCTCCCACACCCTCACCAGTCCCAAGAATCCAAATCTCTCCATCCTCGAGCTCCATCTCCAGGATGTCACCGGGCGTCTCAAGGTGAGCCGCTTTTTTGCTGGCCGCCGCTTTGCCAATCCCGGCTGGTTGAAAAGTCAGCAGCGCCTCTACCCCCCGGGATGCACCGTCGCAGTGAGTGGTCTGGTGAAGGAGGGACCCTGGGGGGTGAGTTTCACCGATCCGTTGATCGAGGTGCTGGAGAGCCCCTCCAGCCTGGTGCGCTCTGAGCAGATCGGCCGGCTGGTGCCTGTCTATTCCCTCACGGAGGGGCTCTCGGCCGATGGGCTGCGCCAGGCCATCGCCAAGGTGCTTCCTCTGGTGCGGCATTGGCCCGATCCCCTGCCCGCCGCTGGGTTTCTGCAGAGCCTTCAGCTCCCAAGCCGCTCTGAGGCCGTGGAGCAGATTCACCGCCCGACGGATCCGGATCAGCTGCAACGGGCCAGGCGCCGCCTGGTGTTTGATGAATTTCTGCTCCTTCAGCTGGCCCTCGGCCTGCGTCGCCAGCGGCTGAAGAGCCGGGAGGCACCGAGTCTCCTGATCAAGGGCGCGGAGGATGGCCTGCTGAGGCAATTCCTCGCCCTGCTGCCTTTCCCGCTCACCGGTGCCCAGCAGAGGGTCTTGGCGGAGATCCGGGATGACCTGGCCAAACCCCAGCCGATGGCCCGGCTGCTGCAGGGGGACGTGGGAAGCGGCAAGACAGTGGTGGCGCTGGCGGCCCTCCTCACCGCCATGGAATCGGGATGCCAGGGGGCTTTAATGGCTCCCACGGAGGTGTTGGCCGAGCAGCACCAGCGCAAGCTCGCCCCCTGGCTGGCCCAACTGCATCTCAATTCCGCTCTGCTCACGGGCTCCACCCCGGCGCGGCTGCGGCGCGAGCTGCTTCAGGATCTGGCCAATGGGCAGATTCATCTTCTGGTGGGTACCCATGCCCTCTTGGAGGATCCTGTGCAGTTTCCGCGGCTGGGTCTGGTGGTGGTGGATGAACAGCACCGCTTCGGGGTGCGCCAGCGCAACCGCTTGCTGGCCAAGGGGTTACAGCCCCACCTCCTCACGATGACCGCCACCCCCATTCCCCGCACCCTCGCTCTTTCGGTGCATGGGGATCTGGATGTGAGCCAGATTGATGAATTGCCGCCGGGGCGCACTCCGGTGCAGACCCGGCTGTTGCATTCCGAGCAGCGGCACCAGGCTTGGCAGCTGATCCGTGAGCAGGTGGACCTCGGCCAGCGGGCCTATGTGGTGTTGCCCCTGGTGGAGGAGAGCGAAAAGCTGGATCTCCGATCCGCTGTGGAGGTGCATCGCCATCTGGCCGTGGAGGTGTTTGCCGATCTCTCCGTGGGCCTGCTGCACGGGAGGCTGCCCAGCGATGCGAAGCAGGGCACCCTACAGGCCTTTGCCGCAGGCTCCGTCCAGGTGCTGGTGAGCACCACGGTGGTGGAGGTGGGCGTGGATGTGCCGGAAGCGAGCGTGATGGTGATCGACCATGCGGATCGGTTCGGCCTGGCCCAGCTGCACCAGCTGCGGGGTCGAGTGGGCCGTGGTGCGGCCGTCTCTCATTGTCTGCTGATCAACGACAGCAAGAGCCCCATGGCCCGGCAGCGTCTGGAGGTGCTCGTGCGCAGCACCGATGGTTTTGAGATTGCGGAGATGGATCTGCGGTTGCGGGGGCCTGGCCAGGTTCTGGGCACCCGCCAGTCGGGTCTGCCGGATCTGGCCCTGGCGTCCCTCAGCGAAGATGGGGAGGTGCTGGAGGATGCGCGCCGGGTGGCGCAGCAGCTCCTCGAGGAGGATCCCCAGCTGGCGGCTGCCCCCTTGTTGCGTCAGGCCCTCGATCTGCAGCGGCAACGTCTGCTGGAATCGGCCCAGCTCAACTGATCCTGTGCATGGCCCTGCGTCCCTGGAGTCCCATCCCCATCGCCCCTGAGGACGACCCCCTGATTCCTCTCCCCCGGGAGTTGCTGCGGCTGGAACCGCACCCCTACGCCTCTCTCGGGGCGCCCTATGGAAAGGATGCCTGTCCATTCCGCCTCCGCGCCGGGGTCGTACAGCGGCTCCTGAAGGCCCAGCAACGTCTGCAGCAGAAGGAATCCGGTTGGCGCTTGGCCATTTTTGATGCCTGGCGTCCTGTTGCCGTGCAGCGCTTCATGGTGGCCCATGCCATGGCGGAGGCCTGTCGGGAACAAGGGCTGGATCCCAATGGCTCAGGCCCGGCCTGGGAGAGGGTGCGGGACGACGTGGGGGTGTTCTGGGCGCCTCCCAGCGAGGATCCTGCCACTCCTCCGCCCCACAGCACTGGCGCTGCGGTGGACCTCACCCTGGCCAGCCTTTCGGGCGCGCCGCTGGAGATGGGGGGAGCCATCGATGCGATTGGCCCGATCTCCCATCCGGATTACTTTGCTGCCGCAGCCGCCTCGGCCCCGGACGGTGAGGCGGCTTGCTGGCACCAGCGCCGGCAACGTCTGGCAGAGGTGATGGCTGGGGCGGGATTTGCCCAGCATCCGCAGGAGTGGTGGCATTTCAGCCATGGGGATCAGCTCTGGGCCTGGCGCACCGGCCAATCCCTGGCCATCTACGGGCGGGTGGGGGATTGACTGTCGGGGGCGGAGGGGGCCGCTCCAGCGGGCGGACTTGTGGAGAGGCCGAGCTCCCGGATCAGGGTGCCCACCTGTTCCGGGCTCAGAAGACCTCTGGCCTGACAGCTATTTAGGGTGTCGAGGGTCATGGCCGCCTGAAGGGCCCGCAGCCGTTGTTGCACGGCCTCGGGTTGATCCTGCCAGGGCAGAAGGTTGGCCCGGAAGGATGTGCGGATGGTCTCCACCCGGCAGGCCCCCTGGTCCGGGTCATACGTCTTCGCCGCGCCCTGGCTTGCCGTTCCCCAGATCAGGCCGATCAGGGTGAAAAGAACCAGCGGCCTGGCCACGATCCAACGCATCTTGACGACCCGGTGCAAACCTACAGTCCCTTGAAGCACACCGGCGCCCGGGCGCCCATGGATGGCCTTCTTTCTTCTGGAAATCGGTACGGAGGAGCTGCCGGCCGACTTTGCCCGTCTGGCCCTTCCCCAGCTGGAGGATCAGGTCCGAAAGGATCTCCTGCGCTCCAGCCTCTCTGTTGACAGGCTCCAGGTCACCAGCACGCCTCGCCGTCTGGCGGTGCTGGTGGAGGGGCTTCCTGCTCGGCAGGCTGATCTCGAGGAAGTGCACAAGGGGCCGCCGGCCCAGCAGGCGTTCCGCGATGGGGTGCCCACCCCGGCAGCCGTGGGATTTGCCAGGCGCTGCGGTCTCCCGGTGGAGCAGCTTGAGGTGCGGGAGACCCCAAAGGGACCCTTTGTGTTCGGCTGCACTCGACAGCCGGGCCGTGCCACGGCAGAGGTGTTGGCTGAGTTGATCCCAGGCTGGATCTGGGGGCTCCAGGGTCGTCGCTTCATGCGCTGGGGCGAGGGGGAGAGCCGGTTCAGCAGGCCGGTGCGCTGGCTCGTGGCCCTCCTGGACGAGGACATCATTCCCGTGGAGCTGCCGGGCTGTGATCCGCCGATCCGCAGTGGGCGGATCAGCCGGGGCCACCGGCTGAACCCGGACCCCGTGGAAATCCCAGCCGCAGCCTCCTACATCAGCCGTTTAGCTGCGGAGAATGTGCAGGTTGATCGGTTGAGCCGTGCATCCCAGATCCGTACGCTGCTGGAGGAGGCCGCTGAGCGCTCTGGTGCCTATCTGGACTTGCCCGACGGCCTGTTTGAGGAACTGGTGGATCTGGTGGAAGATCCCCGGGTGATCGAGGGGGCCATTGAGCCATCCTTTCTCAGCCTCCCTCCAGAAGTGCTCAGCACCGTGATGCGTGCCCATCAGCGGTATGTCCCCTTGCTTTCTCCCGAGGCGTTGAGGGATCCCTTGGCCCTGAGTGCCGAGAGGGTCCTGATGCCGATCTTCCTGTGCGTGAGCAATGGACACTCGGGATCTGAGACTACCGTGAGGCGGGGCAATGAACGCGTACTACGTGCCCGTCTTGCCGATGCTGCATTTTTCCTTAGGGCCGACCATGAAGTGCTCAGTATTGACAGGCGGGAGGCCCTCAACCGAGTAACGTTTGTTGAGGGACTAGGCAGCCTGAGGGATCGCACGGAGCGTTTGGAGTGGTGTACTGATGTGTTGCTGGAGGCTCTTGAGCTGCAGCCGGAGGCAGCTCACGCCGCGAGAAGGGCTTCCCACCTCAGCAAGCATGACTTGGTCAGTCAGATGGTAGGGGAGTTTCCGGAATTGCAGGGGATTATGGGTGCCAAATACCTCTTGGCTGAAGGGGAGGGTCGAGATGTGGCCTTGGCCGTGCTGGAGCACTACCTCCCGCGAGGCCCTGGTGATGCCATGCCGGAGTCGATCCCCGGGGCAGTGGTTTCCTTGGCTGAACGATTGGAATTGTTGTTCAGTATTTTTGCCTGGGGGGATCGGCCCACTGGTTCCTCAGATCCCTATGGGTTACGGAGGGCTGCCAATGGCGTTCTACAGGTTATTTGGCATCAAAAATGGTCGATCAATCTTCACATGATACTGGTGCGTCTTTCTAAAGAATGGCAAAAGATATTCCCTGACTTAAAGATAAAACCTGATGTCCTTTCTGATGTTCTTATTGAGTATTTTCAACAGCGATGGATGTCTCTGTTGGAGGAGGAGGGTTTGAATCCTGACATCGCTCAAGCCATTGCAAGCTCAGTGAAAAATGGATATTCTGTTTTGTTGAATCCTTGTGAGGCGCGGGAGCGGGCAAGATTTTTACAAACTCTCAGGAATGAGGGACGTCTATTGGCGATTCAGTCTGTTGTTCAAAGGGCATCGCGTCTGGCTGAGAAGGGCGAATTGGGGAGGGATTTGCTGAGGCCTAGCCTGGCTGTAGACCCTGGATTGTTTGTCAGCCCGAGCGAGGCGGCCATGTTTGCGGTTCTTGAGGCTCTTGCTCCCATTGCTGAGACCAGGGGTAATTACCATGAGTTGGCAAACTGTTTGCATGACAGTAGCAACATCTTGGATGCCTTCTTTGATGGATCTGATAGCGTCTTGGTGATGTGTGATGATCTAGCGTTGCGACGCAACCGACTGAATCTGCTTTCAATATTGCGCAACCAAGCCAATTGTTTAGCAGATTTTTCCATACTTGATAACTGAAAGAACATCACGGCTCCATGTGTTTATATCAAACTAGGGGAGTAAGAAAGTCCTTTCAACGGATTGAATGTTGTCGGACTGATTAGATGCCTGACATGCATTTAGATTATTGTTAACAGTAAGAGATTCTGAACGAACTCCACTTTTCATTAGTTCAAGAAATTGCGGGAGGGTAGGTGTATCCTCACCGTAACACAAGTTGAATTTAATTTTTCCATTCTCGGCGTTGAATAGTTTAAGGAAATCCATTCTGCTGCTTTCTGTTTTATAACCTGAGCCGGATAAATATTCCTTGTAGATCTGGTATTGGTGTCCAGTTTCATTATTCCATGGGAATGCAAATAAACGCGAATTAGTTAATAATAATGAAATAAGCAACGCAGAGCTGAGAATAGCAAATCCTAAACTTCCCAACGAAAGAGAGTGAGCTTCAGTTCGGCGTACACCTTTACCCCCATGCTCGAATCTAGCGATTTCGAATATGTTGATTGACAAGATGAAGGACAGGAGAGGAAGTAAACAAATATAGATAAATCCAACATACTTAAATGTCCAGTTGTGGTAAGCAAGGATACAGAATATGGTGAATCCTGCGGTGAATAACGAAAGGACAATTAAACAACTAGACTTCAAGCTTAAAGAGCGACTCAGTCTGGAGAGGTAGATTCTCCAAGTAAAAGTAGTGCCACAGTAAATAAACGAGATTGCTGCCAAAAGAAATACAAGATGAGTCAGAGGACCTGTGAGTGAGACATCTTCGCTTCGGTAACGTGAAAGCGAATAGGCATAACCTTGAGCGATACCCAGACCATTCTGAGACATAAACTTGACAATTGGTGATAAGCCTAGCAAATAGTCATCTGGTGAGCTTGGATTGATCTTCAGAATTGTTGAATAGGGATAGGAAAAGAAGTTAAGAATAAATCGTCCGAAATTAAGAAGTCCGACCAAGACATAATCTGTAGGAGCAGAAAAATTATTTATAAACTTACCAACCGAAGTTTCGTACTGCGGTAAACTGGCATATCTAGAATCGATAAAGTGTTTAAAGTTCAGCATAAGTATTGCCAAGCCAAAAGTCACAGAGCTGAAGAACAATAGTATTGGTTGGGTTAATGCAACGTTTAAGAGATTGTACTGATACTTGTTTGCGATCCTCGACCTTAAAAATTGTCGATAATTAAGAAGCAATGCGATTGCGGTAGGGAAAAGACAAACAATTCCATAGGACTTTGATGCATAACTTATGGCGAATAAAAATAAAGATGTTACAAGAAAAGCAGGCAGTTTAAAGGAATTGGGATTCCTTAGAAAGGCAAGCGCGAGTAGATTAGATATGGAGAAGAAGAGAGTGATGACAAGATCATTTTTAACGGACAATGATTGTAGGATCTGTTGATCAGAGGAAAAGACAAGACAGACTGTAACTAGC
>JBEIRX010000043.1:0-11962 GCA_040375715.1 Aphanothece sp. | reverse complement strand
GAATCCCTGGCGGTGATCGGCTCCCTGGCCGCCACGGCAAACCTGGGCGATCGAGGCTCCTCCGACACCCGCCCGCCACCGGGAGCGGTGGTGACCCCCCTGGAGGGCCTGCGGGCGGCACGGCCCGATCTGCCGATCCACCACGACCCTGACCGGGATGCAGCGGCGGCAGCGGCCCTGGCGGCCCGCTGCGAGGCGGCGGTGGTGGTGGCGGGGCTCGACTGGCGCCTGGAGGGGGAGCACATCCACCCCGGCGACATCGCCCCGATCCTGGCGCAGATCCCCCCCCCGGATGGGTTGCTGCGCCAGCCCGCCTGGCCGCTGCTGCGGCCCCAGTGGCAGCGAGTTGCGGGGGTGATCTCCTGGCTCACCAGCCACGCCTCCGCCCGCGAAGGCGGCGACTTCGCCGCCGGCGATCGCACAGATCTCCACTTGCCCGATGGGCAGGTGGCCCTGATCCGCGCCGTGGCCGCCGCCAACCCCCGCACCGTGGTGGTGCTGATGGGCGGTGGGGCGATTCTCTGCAGCGAATGGGATCAGCAGGTGCCGGGCCTGCTGCTGCTCTGGTATCCCGGGGAGCAGGGGGGCCATGCCCTGGCCGATGTGCTCTTCGGGGCGGTGTCGCCCTCGGGCCGGCTCCCCTTTGCCCTTCCCACCAGCGAAGCGGCCTTACCGCCCTTTGAGCCCCGGGCGCCGCGGGTGGTCTACGACCTCTGGCATGGCTACCGGCGTCTGCAGCGGCTGGGCCAGGGGGCGGCCTATCCCTTCGGCTTTGGCCTCTCCTACAGCTCCTTCGCCCGAAGCGACGCCACCGCCGTGGTGCAGGGAGGGGCCAGCGAGGGCGGATGGGTGGAGCTGATGGTGAGTGTGCGCAACAGCGGAGAGCGGGCCGCCGCGGATGTGGTGCAGGTGTACCTGGAGCCGCCGGGTGCCCTGCTGGAACGGCCCCGGCGCAGCCTGGTGGCCTTCCAGCGGGCGCATCTGGAGCCGGGCGAGACGCGGCGCCTCAGCCTCCCCATCCCGCTGCGGCGCTTGGCCTATTTCGATGCCGAGCGCGACAGCTTCCTGCTGGAGGCGGGCCTCCATCGCCTGGTGGTGGCGCCCCACGCTGAGGCCCCGGGCCTGACGGTGGATCTGGAGCTGGAGGCTGCCGAGCTGGGGCTCTGAAGGGCTCCGGCTTGCCAAGACACTGGGCGAAGGGCCTCAGGCGCCCATGCGGGCCAGGCAACGCCGCAGCCGGCCGCGGTTGAAGCGCTGCAACAGCACGCAAGGGAGGTTGAAGAGGGTGGCAAACACCACATTCACCAGCACCCCCGCTGGCGGCAGCCACAGGGCAGTGAGCAGCCCGGCGGGCCAGAGCAGCCAGTGCACCAGCTCCGCGCGGTGGGTTTCCACCACCAGCCGCCGCAGGGCCGCCGCATCCCGCCGCACCAGGCTGGCCTTGGGCACCCCGCCCGGGAGGGCGCCGCCGGCATCGGGACTCCAGCGCTTCCACATCCGGATCCCAGGCGCCCCAGCGGCCGCTCGGCCCCGCTCCCGGGCGGAGGCAGGAGACGGCCCCAGCGCCCCAGAGCTCAGCCAGTGGGGCGGCACCTGATTGGCCAGCAACCCCACCAGCAAGGCAGAGCCCACCCAGAAGGCCGCCGAGCTGATCACCGGAAGCAGGTCCTGAGGGGCCATTAGCGGGTGCTGAAGCTGCGGCCTTTCCACTGCACCCGCCCCCGCTCCAGATTGAAGATCGCCAGCAGAAACACCCCAAGAAAAAACAGCACCGGCACAGGGAACACCAGGTTGATCCAGCTGAAGCGCCCCACCCGGCGCGTGAGCAGCAGCAACTGGAGGGCATAGGCGCCGTAGATCAGGGCATTCCAGGGGATCGCAGCATTCCCCACCATGGGCCAGCCCAGCAGGGCGGCCGGCAGGCACCAGGCGGCCCAGAACAGGCCCGAGAGCCAGAGGAGCACCGCCAGCATCCAGAGCCGGCGCACCTCTCCGGCGGCGGTGGCGAAGTTTTTGTCGAACCCGATCACCATGTCGCGCAGACCGCCGGGATACATGCGGTAGGCGATCTGCCCGTAGCCCAGGAAGGCGCTCACTGGCAGCCCGGCCTGCTCATAGCAGTGGCCGAGAAACCAATCCTCCACCACCTTGCCCGCCACGGCGGCATGCCCCCCACTGCGCGCGTAGTCGGCCCGGCTGGTGAGCAGGGCCGGCCCAAAGGCCACCCCGCAACCCGGCCCCATCGGCACCGCCATCAGACCCACCAGGTTGAACAGCATCGAGAGCTGCTCGTAGGGCTTCTCCGTGCGGTGATAGGGCTGCACCGACACCAGTCCCCCCAGGGCCTCATGGCGCGCCAGCAGCCGCTCGATGAACTCCGGCTCCGGTTCGGTGTCCGCATCGAGAAACAGCAGCAGCTCGCCGCGGCTGGCCTGCACGCCGTGGTGCAGGGCCCAGGGCTTGCCGCACCAATCGGCGGGCAGGGGGGGCGGCTGGATCACCCGGATCGGCAACTGTGCGGCGGCGTTGCGGGCGATGGCGGCGGTGTCGTCGCTGGACTCATCGTCGATGACGATCACCTCATCGGGCTGGAGCCGCTGAGCCGCCAAGGCCGCCAGCAGATGGGGCAGGGTGGCCGCCTCGTTGCGGGCGGGAATCAGCACCGAGAGGGGACGGCGTTGGCTGGGGGTGCCGGGCGGCAACAGGGGCATGCGCAGGGCCAATGCCCAGCCGATCAGCCAGCGCACCAAGATGGAGATCTCCAGCCAACCCATCGCCATCCCTCCCATGTTCGGGATTGGCCTCACGCTAGGGGAGCCAAGATGGGATCGGCATAGCGCGGATCAGGGCGCCCTGGGCAGGAGTGGTCCCTCAGGGCGCTCTGAGCTGGGCGTTCTGGGCTAAGCGTTCTGGGCCGCGGGCTCTGGGCTGGGCTGGAGGATCAGGGCCGCAGCAGCTCTTTCACCAGGGGTTTGATCGCCGCCAAATCCCTCAGCAGCTGGGGGTGGGTGGACACGGGCAACATGCTCACGGCCCCCACCGGAAGCACGGCGCCCCAGCCTGGCAACACCACCAGATCAAGAGGGGAGTAGTAACTGTGGCATTCGATCCGGCTCAGCTGATCGAGATCGCTGTTGAGCCCCTCTAGTAGGGCGCTGCCTCGCTTCATATCAGCGATGCCGCTAAACAGCCAACCCGGCCAGGGCTGGGCGGTGAGAGTGCCCTGCTGGGGGCTGCCCACACTGAGAAAGCGTCGGGTGCGGTGATAGCCACCCAATACCTGGATCCAATAGCGGGCGATCACGCCGCCCATGGAAAAACCGAGCAGATCCAGGGGTTGCTCCCGCCCGAAGGCTGCCTCGATGGCGCTGCCCAGCCGCTCGGCCCCCTCCTTCACGGGTGTGCGGCCCAGTCGTAAGGGGAGATCGGGGATCAGTAAGGGTTCCCGGCGGCCCGCCAGCTCTCGTATGAGAAGGTCGAACACCGCCGAGGTGTCCAACATTCCATGAACCAGAACCAGGGGAGGGTTGGTCATCGGCGTCCCACTGGGCTTGATCATGGCGCGGGAATCGGGCCGTTGCCCTCCTGGCTCGGCTGGTGGCCGATTCGCCCAGGGGCGCCTCACCACCTGCGACAGCTCCGGTGAGAAGGAGGCCTGTGTGGTGATCGCTGAGGTGTTGATCCGTCGTTGAGACTTCTTTATTGCTGCACCGGCAGGGGCACAGGCCCGAGGGAGCAGGTGCCGGTGCGCAGGGAGCAGCGGCCCGAGCCATCCGGATCAACGGCCGCCTGATGGGACTCGAAGTGGTCCAGTCCTTCCCTGACCCACTGTTCGCAGAGAGTGGCGATGGACAGCCCACTGGCGGCGGCTGCAGCCTGCACCCTGCGGAGCAGATCGCCAGCCAGCCAGACCGGTTCCAGACCCTCTGGCCGTGTGGACGGAAACGCAGGCGGCGTGGAAGATTGGCTTGGCCCTGAGGACATTTCCTCCGGGGAGCTTGAAGGCGCAACGGTCATGGCGGCAGGGGGCTGATGGCCGAAGGAAATAGCTAAAGATCCATTCTCGCCCCGTCCCACCCCCGATCCCCCTCGGCTGGAACAGGATTCGTAACGGTGGAGGCGGTCATCACAGCCAGTGGAGCACCATGGGGACAGCCCCCTCCAGGCTCCGCTTCACCGGACAGCCTTCACCGGCCTCCTGTAGGGCGGCCTGCGCTTGAGGATCCAGGCCGGCCGGCAGTTCGATCCACACCTCCAGCTGGGCGATTTTGCGCACTCCGCCGGTGGTCATCGTTTTCTCCACCCTGGCCCTGGTGCCTTCCAAGCTCCAGCCATGGCGCTGCGCCACGATGCCCATCACCGTGAGGATGCAAGTGGCCAGCGCCGTGGCCACCAGATCGGTGGGGGAGAAGCGCTCCCCCTTGCCCTGATTGTCCGTGGGGGCATCAGTGTCCAGCAGGCTTCCGGAGGGTCCATGCTGAGCGGTGCAGCGGAGCTCCCCGCCGTAGGTGCAGTGGATGGTGGTCATGGGGAGTGATTGCGGGCGGAGCACCCTTCACTCAAGCAGCCCCAGGCTTTCAAGCCGTTCCCGCTGTTGCTTTGCCCCCACGAAGCCATGGGCCGCCATCGCTCCGCTGACGGCGACCGGCGGAATACCGATGCCTGGGAACACCCCAGCACCGCAGAGCACCAGGCCCTCCAGGGGGGTCTGGCCCCCGGGAAAGGGACCCCGATCAGCCGGCCAGGCCGGTCCATAACTCCCCTGGTGCACCCGTAGGTAGTGGCGGTGGGTGAGGGGGGTTCCGTAGCGCTCGATCACGAGCCGGTCCCGCCAGTCAGGGATCAGGGGATCCAGCACATGGGCAAACACGCTGCACCGCTCCGCTTTCAGCCGCTCGTACGCTTGAGAGCCCCGCTCCAGATGCTGCCACAAATCCCAGGGTTCGTTGGCGGGTGTGTAGCCATGCACCACCTGGTGGCCGGCCGGGGCCAGGCCTGGATCCAGCAAGGACGGCATCGAGAGCACGGCCATGTTGCGTTCCGCCCTGATGCCCCGTTCCCAATCCCCCACCCACACATGGTGGATCGGCAGGTGGGCGAGGTCTTCGCCCTTCAGGCCCAGGTGGCAATGCAGGAAGCTGTTGCAGGCCGGTGTGGCCTGTTGCTTGTCTCTCCAGCGGGCAGGAAGGGAGTTGTCGCTCAGCAGGGTGAGGGTGTCCCAGGGGCTGGCATTGCTGATCACCCCACGCCTAGCCTGCAGCTCCTCGCCGTTCTGTAGACGTACACCCCAGGCCCGACGCTCCCGCACCACGATCTCCTCCACCGCCGCATTGGTGCGGAGCATTCCGCCATGGCGCCGGAGTCCCCGCACCAGGGCATCCACCACGGCCGGGCTGCCGCCGATCGGGTAATCGAGATGGGCCTCGGGGGTGAACCACTCCCCGAACAGGGTGGCCATTGCTGCTGCGCTGGTGTGGGCCATGTCCAGACCCGAGATCAGGAAGCAGAGCAGATCCACCCAATGGAGGAGAAAGGGGTCCTGGAGCCTGCTGCGGGCTAGGGGGCCGAAAGCGCCCCCTAGCTGGGCCAGCCGACCGGCCTGCCCGAGGAGGCCCACACCCCGGGTCCCAAGCACGGCGGCTGTGCCCAGCCCGGGCCGCAGGGCCAGCAGCGGCAGGGCCTGAGCTGCCCGGCACAGGGGTTCCAGACTCCCCATGAATGCCCGCCACTCCTGGGCGGCTCCCTCACCCCGCAGCTCTCGCACCACGGTCAGGAACGGCTCCAGACCCACGCCCACCCTCAGGTGACCCTCCGGCAGCAGGAGCCCCCAGTCGTTGTAAGTGGCCACGGGCACCGTCTCGCCGATCAGCCGCAGCACCTGGGCCAGGGGATTGGGGCTGGGCCAGCGGGCCAGGCCGCTCCAGAGGGAGGGGCCCGACTCGAAATGGAACCCTTTCTGACGGAAGCCGTGGGCCGCTCCCCCAGGCTGGCTGTGGGCTTCGAGCACCAGCACCTCGAGGCCGTAGGAGGCGGCCACTGCGCCGGCGCAGAGCCCCCCCAGACCGCTCCCCACCACGATGAGATCGGCGGTTGTCGGACCGGTCGTTCTTGCCGCAGGCACCGGCATTACCCCTGCTCGCTAAGGCGACCACTGCTCTTTGAGCTGCAGAGCCCCTCCCGGGTGTTGCAGAGCTGCTCCAGGCTCGGACGACCGGTGACAACGAGGCGTAGTTGCGCCCAGAGCCCATAGGCTGCCTCCACGGTGGGACCTACGATGGGCCAGCGCGTTGGGGCATAGACCCAGCCCAGGCCGATCAGCTCGTAGGCGCGACGAAACACCGCCAGATCCATGAGCACCGTACCGTCAGCCTCGATCCCGTGGATGCGGCCCATCGCCTGGCGGTAGCTGACCCCCTGATGGGCCTGTGAGTCGTAATCGGGATTGTCGATGTCGACGAAGGCGAGCCTTGGACTCCCCGAATGGCGTTCAAGATCACGTTGCCCGAGAAAGGTCACCTCCCTTCTGCAAAGAGGGCAGCCGCCGTCGTAGAGGATGGTCAAATCAGCCATGGGTGCCAGGTTAAAGGCTTCGTGCACGGATCGGGATCGCGTGACGGTGGGCTGGGGTTGCATCCAGCGCGACTTCAACCGCCTCTGATGAGGGTGCCTGGCACCTCATAACGCTCCTCACCCACCCGCAGCAGGACAAGCTGATCTTCTCTGGCCCTCTGAATTCTCAGGCCACCGCAACCGCCACGATCCACCTGGCAGCCCTGGAAGTCTCCATCACGGAACACCAGGGTGCGTACAGCTCCATCTGGATGGCTCACGCGCATGGCAGCTGTGTTCACCCCTGCTTGCTTCACCACCACACTGCAGATCTTCATCGCCTGCCCGCGGAACCGCGTGCATGGAATCTGTCGTCGGGCCTCTTCTCGATGGTTCTCGACCCCCATTGAGCTGAGGGAGAGGGCACCGAGTCCGATGGCCAAGAGGCCTGTGATCAGGCCCCCGCGGTCCAATCCTGGTGGCCAGCTCAGACCAAAGGGATGTTCCATCTTCCGATGCCCTCGTGGGATCACTCTTTCCCGATAGCCAGTGGGGGAGGCTGGTGTCAACCCATGGTTCTGAGCACCACATCGAACCCTATACATTTGGGTCCTGACTGGCGTTGCTCTTCATGTTGCAGCAGTTTCTGCGCCATCTGGAGGTGAACACGAGCGGGGAAGGGTTCACCGATCTCACCGCAGCTCTCAATCGGGAGATCGGCTCCAGTGGTCTGGCCACAGGGCAGGCGCTGATCAGTTGCCTGCACACCAGCTGCTCCCTCACCATCAACGAAAATGCTGATTCCAGGGTGCTGCAGGACTTGACGGCCTATCTCCAGGCCCTGGTGCCCCAGGAAGGGGTTCGGCCCCTCAGTGGCCAGGGTTCCCTGCGCCCCTATGTGCACGACGATGAAGGAGAGGACGACATGCCAGCCCATATCCGCACGGCCCTCACCAGCACCAGTCTTCAGCTGAGCTTCCACCGCAGCCGTCTGGTGCTGGGAACATGGCAAGCCGTCTATCTCTGGGAACATCGGGCCCGGCCCCATCGCCGGAATCTGTGCCTGCATCTGATTGGGGAATAGCCCTCAGGCCCTAGCTTCCGTGGATCCCGGTGGTTGATCTGTGCAGGACCCATCTCCATGGCGCCGGCTTCTGGAGCGACTAAGCCCGATGAGGGAGCGACAGTGGCCGTGGGTTGTGTTTGGCCTGGCGGCGGGCAGTTCTGCACTGGTTGCCGCCACCTGGCTGGTGGCTCAGATGAGCTGGCAAGGGCGATTGCGCACCCTGGAGGCTGAAGTGAGCTTTCTGCGCCGCACCCGACAGATCGATGTCCCCCGATTGCTGAAGGATCTGGAGCGCCTTGCCGGCCCCGCCGAAGAGCGGCTGGCCCTGCAGGATCTCCGGCAACGGCATGCCACCCTTGAGCGGGAGCACAGGAGCACCCTACAGGCCCTGCAGGCACTCCGCCAGAGCCGTCGTCTGGAGGAACGCTTCACCCTTTCGGCAGGTACTCCCATGGAATTGTTGGAGGGAAAGGTGCCTCTGGAGATGGAGGGGGTGGAGGCCGGCGGTGCCCGGGTGAGCCTGGCCGGGGCTGCGGCCAGCCTCTGGCGGCCAGGGGATTTCCGGGATCTCAATTTCGGTGGGGGCCGGTATCGCCTCACCCTGGAGGCCATCCCCTCCGGAGCGGGCGGGCAGGCGGATTTCCGCTTGGATGCTCTGATCGACTCCGCTGTGGTGCCCTCAGCTACGGCCCCAGCGCCCTTTGTGCCCTGAGAGTGCTTTCCAACGGCTGGCTACCCTCCGGTTCGTGAATCCTCCCGCCTCCAGCCATGTCTGCCGTTGCCCTCACTCCCCAGCAGATTGCTGCCCTCTCCCACTCCTTGCCTGCCTGGAGCCTGGTGGAAGGCAAGCTGAAGCGCCAGTTCACCTTCACGGATTTTTCCGAGGCCTTCGGATTCATCACTCGGGTGGCCCTGGCGGCTGAAGCGATGGGTCACCACCCCGAGTGGAGCAATGTCTGGAACCGGGTGAGCATCGCTCTCACCACCCACGACACCGGAGGGCTCTCCAACTTGGATGTGGACTTGGCAGGGCGCATTGATGCCTTAGCGGTCTGATCTAAGCTTGGGATAAATTGGCCTGGCAAGGTCAACGAGTGCGATGGGAACAAATTCGTTGGCCAGGCCTCTGAGGCCGGTCAGAAGATTGTTCTGTTTGAGATAAAAAATGACGTTGCTAAAAATGATCCATGTTTTGTTTCTGTTGCGTCTTTTGATGATGCCAAAATTCGTGACCACCTCGTTCTCAAATCGCTTCTCTTCCTCTCTTATGGTGTTGGCATAGGATTGGAAATCGCTGATGCGAGTCTCGTAGTCTCTTAGGCAACTTTTGATGCAGGAAAGAATCGCCTCCGCATCCATTGGTTCCAGCTCGAAACGATAGCTTTCGGGGATGGGAATATCTTCTGTGAATCTAGCCGATCCTCGTCGCCCTACGATCACACAACAGCCGTTCACTGCTGCTTCCCGCGGTTGTCTGTCTTTTCCAGGATGGCTGCCAAAATCCACATATACTTTTGCTGATCTCAAAGTTTGGGCGTGTTTTTTTCGGATCATTCCTTTCAAGGGCTGCCATGTGATGGAGCTGTCAGCCTGAATGAGTCGGTTCACAAAGGCGTCTGCACCTTTGATGGGTGTATAGAGAACGAGATCTTTCTTTTGGCGAGACTTGTTTTGCAATGGGGCCTTTAAATAGGTATCATGCAGGAAGTCGGAGAGGTATTGCACCGTGTGGATACCCTTTTTGGTTAAGTAGGAATAGGCATAGTAACTTTGAACAAAATGTGTAATATTTTGATTGGCTTGGCTATGGAAATCAAAGGGTGCACTGAGATTCTCATGGTTGTCGACGCTGAGCCACCAGATGGCTTTCTGTATCGCAGTGTATGGCTCCAGGGCCTGGGGGTTCACTTCGGTTGTGATTAGAAGATTGGCCGCTGAATCGATGATCTCAGAAGCAAAATCAACCTCATAGTTTCTGTATTGGATTAAGGTTGGATTGCTTACAAATGGCGTGGTAACGATCATTGCTTTATGTCCAAACTTTCTTAGCTTGTCAACCAGCTGATGAACCGCTTCAATGCCCCCTGTCACGATGTGTGCAGGGCATAAAACATAGATGAGTGTGTCTGGATATCTGTTGAGCATGTCTCAAACTTTCAGCCACAGAGCCACTTTCGCCCTGCTTCCTGGCAGCGTCAACCGATCAAGGACCAGCTGCTTCAGTGGTGGGGCGATGAATGCAAGAAGGCGAGAGGATCAGAGCGAGAGGATCAGAGATCTGAGCTTTGCAGCAATGGTGTCCTGAGCTGTCTGAGCAGAGCTTTGTTGAGCGAATTTTCGCAACTCAGCCACACGATCGGATGCACGGAGCCACCTTGTGCCTTGGCTGCCGCGAGCTCGCAGACCCTCCGTCGCGTGGCTCGCCACTGCTCCAGACGCTCTGTATCCTTGAGAACCTCACCCAAGGTGGCATCCACCTGATTGCGACGCTGCCAAAGGCAAGCCACCATCTCCTGGGTGTTGCCTGCGCAGTTCGGCGTGAAGGGAAAGGCACGGATCTGCTCCTGAGACCGCTGGAGGCTGTCCTCCATCCCTAGGACCGGGGCCCCTCCTAAGACCAGTAGTCCCAGGAGGGCCCCGGCTGAGATTTGCACTGCCCCGGTGATCGCCATGGCTTCAGTCAGACCAAGGCTGGCATGGGCCCTGTCAGGTTGGTGGTAGCGGCCTGCTGGAAACGCAACCGCTCGTTCTCCACATCCACCGCGATGGTGGATCCGGCCGGGAAGGTGCCCGTCAGAATCGCCTTGGCGATGGGTGTCTCCAGCTCCCGCTGGA
Source organism: Aphanothece sp. (assembly GCA_040375715.1). Classification (GTDB taxonomy): domain Bacteria; phylum Cyanobacteriota; class Cyanobacteriia; order PCC-6307; family Cyanobiaceae; genus Cyanobium. The sequence goes on along the minus strand of JBEIRX010000043.1, from coordinate 1,512 downwards.
TGGCCCGCTTGAGGGGCCGTGCGCCATACACCGGGTCGTACCCGACGCCGGCAAGCCAGTCGAGGGCCTCTCCATCCAGCTGCAGACCCAGCTTCTTCTCCTCCAGGCGCCTGGCCAGGCGCTTCACCTGCAGCTCCACGATCTGGCGCAGTTCCTCAGCCTTGAGGCTGTGGAAGATGATCGATTCATCGAGCCGGTTGAGGAACTCCGGGCGGAAGTGGGAACGAAGCGCTTCGTTCACCCGCTTCTCCATCTCGCTGTGGCGGGCTGGATCGCCGGCCAGATCGAGGATCGAGGCGCTGCCGATGTTGCTGGTGAGGATCAGCACCGTATTGGTGAAATCTACTGTGCGGCCCTGGCCGTCGGTGACGCGGCCGTCATCGAGGATCTGCAGCATCACGTTGAACACATCGGGGTGGGCCTTCTCCACCTCGTCAAACAAGATCACCGCATAGGGCCGGCGCCGCACGGCTTCGGTGAGCTGGCCGCCCTCCTCGTAGCCCACGTAACCGGGAGGCGCGCCGATCAGGCGGCTCACGGCGTGCTTCTCCATGTATTCACTCATGTCGATGCGCACCATCGCCTCCTCGGCATCAAAGAGCTGGGCAGCCAGGGCCTTGCTCAATTCCGTTTTGCCCACGCCCGTGGGACCGAGGAAGAGGAAGCTGGCGATGGGTCGGTTGGGATCGCTCAGCCCCGCCCGAGAGCGCTGGATGGCATCGGCCACGGCGGTGACGGCCTGCTGCTGGCCGATCACCCGGGTGTGCAGTTCATCCTCGAGGTGGAGGAGCTTCTCCATTTCGCTCTGAACCAGCTTGCTTACCGGAATGCCCGTCCACTTGGCGATCACTTCGGCGATGTCATCCTCGGTGACCTCCTCACGCAGGAGCGTTTTGCCCGCATGGCCGCTGGTGAGCTCCGCCTCTTTGGTGGCCAGCTTGCGGTTGAGCTCGCCCAGGGTTCCGTATTCCAGCTCTGCGGCCTTGTTGAGGTCGTAGCTGCGCTTGGCCTGCTCGATCTGCAGCTGCACCTGCTCGATCTCCTCCTTGATCGCGCCGAGCTCATCAATGGCGCCTTTTTCTTTTTGCCACTGGGCATTGAGGGAGCTCTGCTGCTCGGCCAGCTCGGCCAACTCCTTCTCCAGCCGCTCTAGCCGATCTCGGCTGCCCGCATCGGACTCACGCCCCAACGACAGCTTCTCCATCTCCAGCTGCAGGATGCGCCGATCCAGCTCGTCGATCTCCTCCGGCTTGGAGGTGATCTCCATCTTCAGGCGCGCCGCAGCCTCATCCATCAGGTCGATGGCCTTATCGGGCAGGAAGCGATCGGCGATGTAACGGCTGGAGAGCACGGCCGAAGCCACGATCGCGTTGTCGGCGATGCGCACCCCATGGTGCACCTCATAGCGCTCCTTCAGGCCCCGCAGAATCGAAATGGTGTCTTCCACCGTGGGCTGATCCACAAACACCTGCGGGAAGCGGCGCTCTAGGGCGGGATCTTTCTCGATGTGCT
>JBEIRX010000034.1:0-16623 GCA_040375715.1 Aphanothece sp. | reverse complement strand
CAGATCCTGTTCAACGGTGGCGCCGTCGGCCGGCTCAACAGATTTTCCCAGCTAAGGCTCGGCAGCAGCTGCTTTCTTGTGGACCGCGGGCAGGTGTTGATTTCGGGCAGCCAGAATGGCTGCACCCGATCGGCTCGACTGAGCGTGCGCGGCACGAACTACCTCATCGAGGTGAACGAAACGGGCGAATCCGACATCTCCGTGCTGGAGGGCAGCGTGGAGGTGCAAGCCCTGCAGGATGGGGAGCCCAGCGGCGCTCCACCCTCCATCGTGGAAGCGGGCCAGAGGTTGAAGCTCTCCCCGAAGGGCCTGGTGCTCGAGCTTCTGAGCCTGGGGGAAGGGGACTACGAACGCATCCTGCGCGGGCCCCTCTTCCAGGGATTTCAGCTGCCCCTGCCAGGCTTCGGTGCGCTGGAAAGCCATCTGAGAAGCCGCTTCCCAGCTCTCAGCCTGCCTCAGCCCACCCTGCCGACGGTGCCCTCTGCGCCGGTGCCTTCCTTCGGCCTGCCTCGCCTGTTCTGATGGAGACGTGAGTGGCCCTTTCACGCCGCACCATCCTGCTGCTTGTCACCGCTGGCATCAGTGGCGCCGCTGCCCTGATGGGGGGTTGGCCGGGACCCTACTGGCGCCTCTGGGACCGGGCCTTCGAAGATCAGGTGCAGGTGCTGCTGGGGCAACGGCCACCTCCTGGGAACGTGCTGCTGGTCGCTATTGATGAAGCCACCCTCCAGCAGGGCGACTGGTTCGAACAACAGCCGGAAACGCCCAACTGGGCGCGGGGGATCGGCACCCTCCCCTGGCCAAGAGCGGCCTATGGCCTTCTGGCTGAGCGGTTGCTGGAGGCCGGAGCTGCCGCGGTGGCCCTGAATGTCACCTTCGAGGGGCCCAGCCAGCGTGGGCCAGCTGATGACCAGGCCCTGGTCGACGTGCTTCGGCGCCACCCCGGGAAGATCGCGCTGGCCGCCGAAATGTCCGAGGGCCAGGATGCCAGAGGTGCCGGCGCTCTGACGCTGGTGCAAGCCGAACGGTTCATGGATTTGCCCGGCATGAAGCAGGCCATCGGCCTGAGCAATACCCCCTTGCGCCTGCCGGGTGAACCTCTGCGGCACCCGGAGGCCTACGCCGGGGGGATCCTTCGGTCCCAGGGTGTGAACACCCCCCCTTCCCTCCCCCTCACCATCCTTCGACTGACAGGGCGCTCAAGCCGTCAGACAGATGCGGAGAGCTGGCTCCATGCCTATGGACCGGAGGGCACCTTTCCTCGCCTCAGTGCCTGGGAAGTGCTGGATCAAGCCCGCTGGCGCACCCATCCCCAGCGGGACAACCTGAGAGGGGCGATCGCCATCGTGGGGCCAACCCTCTCCCAGGGGGATGATGGCTACCCCACGCCCTATGGCCCGCTGTCCGGTGTGGAACTGCTGGCCACCGCCACCGCCAACTCCCTCCTTGGCGATGGGCTCAGGCCCTGGCCAGGGCAGCCATTGGTCCGGGCATTGATAGCCGGTTTGCCGGTGCTGGTGGTGGGAGCCCTGGCACTGGCTCGGGTCGGAGTGAGCTGGCGGCTGGTTCTGGTGGGGGCCGCCCTTGTGGCGCTGTTCGGTGGGGGATTGTTCCTGCAGCAACGGTCTCACCTGTGGCTGCCGCTGCTGGCGCCAGCGGCAGGCTTTGTGCTGCTCGGGGTGATGTTCAGTGTCGATGGCTACCTGCTGGAGGGGAGAGAACGGCGTCGGCTCCGGCGCACCTTCGAGCGCTACGTCGCCCCGGGCGTGGTGGCGGAAATCCTGGCTGATCCTGCTGCTGCCCAGGGCATCCTGCGGGGACGCACGTTGGATGTGACGGTGCTCTTCTGCGATCTGAAGGGCTTCACCAGCCTCACCCGCGAACGCAGTGCCGCAGGCCAGAGCGAAGCCCATGTGCAGCAGCTCAACACCTATCTGGCTGCAATGGTTGAAGCAATCATGGCCCATGGCGGCACCGTGGACAAATTCATCGGTGATGCGGTGATGGCGGTGTTTGGCTCACCGGTGGGACGGGGGGTGGGGGACGAGGCACGTGCTGCAGTGGCGTGTGCCCTTTCGATGGGTGAGGCCCTGGAACGCCTCAATGGGCAATGGCAAAGGGAGGGCACCAAGAGCCTGGCGAACGGTATCGGCATCGCCAGCGGGCCGGCGGTTGTGGGGCAGATCGGTAGCCCACAACGGATGGAATTCACCGTGATCGGCGACACCGTGAACCGGGCAGCCCGGCTGGAAAGCCTCACCCGTAGCCTGGAGGTCCCGCTGCTCTTTGATCGGGCGACGGCGGATCGGCTGCTGATGGAAGAGCGCGCAGGGGACCTGCTGAAGGACAGCCGGGGCACCCTTGCCTTCTCCCGAGGGGTCCATCCCATCAAGGGGCTGGGGGAGGTGGAGGTGTTCACTCCAACGCGAATTCCACCGTGATCCAGACGGGAGCGGCGTGAGCCTCAGCTCTGTTCCCTGCAGGCGACAGCCTCGAGGGAGAGGGCAGCAATTTCCTTGGATTCGGCGAGATCCAGCCGGGCGGCGGATACCGGGCAGGCTGTGGTCATCACCCTGGTGCGGCTCTGGGATCTCCACCATTTGAACCGCAGAACGGGCAGCCGAGCCACATCCCGGGCCATCGCCCAGAAGAACACATAACTTCCCAGCAGCCGATGGAAGCCAGCGAATCTGGAGTCCCGCAGCCGTTCGATCAGATGGCTGCTGGGATCAGTGCCTCCAACGGCACAGCCCTGGGAGGTGTGATCAGGCAGCGTCAGGACCCTGGCGAATGGTCCTCTGCTGAGGGAGGGCTCCCTGCCAATGGCCACGATCTCAGGGCCCGTTCCCCAGTGGCGGATGCCATCCGCCTGGCGTGCCGTGAGCAGGGCAGCATCCGCCTCAGCCCGCTGGAGGGTGCTGCAACGCCCATCCGGAAAGCCCAGGTACAACAGGGTCCCTCGCACCAGCCGATGGGCATGGGTGTGCAGCAGGTGATCCCCTACATCAGCCCCCTGCACATCCAGGGAGGTCAGACCGTAACTGAGGGAGAAGAGTTTGCTGAGGTAGTTCGTGAGCAAGGGGTGAATCCATGGGGCCTCCCCGATCACCAGGCTCCGGCGCCCCGTGCGTGCCAGCAGAGGCCGTCCCTGAGCCTGGCGCAAAAGGAGGGTCCACAACCAAGGACCAAAGATGTAGAGGCCCACATCGGCGGCCAGGGCAGTCGCCCTCAGCAAGCTTCCGCTGAGGCCAGTCCCCATCCATGCCGACTCCCCCGCCAGCACCCTGGTCAGGGTCTGCGCAAGAGGCAGAGCGAAGGCCACGGAGATCAGGATGTAGAGCGCATGGATCGCCCAGGCCAGAGGAGTCTCCAGAACATGCTGGGCCCAGCGCCGTCCCTCCCGCTCCAGTCGCCTGGATGTGGGGGTCTCTCGCCGCTGGCCCCGGCCATCGGCACCCACGATCTCACTGCAGTCCTGCAGAAAGAGGTTGGTCTCCAGGTTGTCCAGCAGGGTCAGTTCGTCTCTGGAGAGAGCCATCCCCAGAGGTTTGCGGTCCCCATCCGGGCAGGATTGAAGAAGATGACGGCTGAGGGTGAACAGCAACTGGGTCAGGGTGTGGTGCATGGCAGCCACGGTGGCGGTGGCCGGCTCCGCGCGACGCCGCCCCGCCCCTGTGGTGAAGAGCCTCCGACTGAAGGACTCCCCAGGTTGCCGGGTCTGCAGGAGCGGAGACCCCTGCAGAGCATTGGGTTCACCGGTGAGGATGAAGAAGTCGCGGATCACCGCCTTGCGCACCATCAGGTCGCAGGCTTCCATCACCTGCCTGGAGGCGAACGTGCGACAGGAGTGGCTGAGCACGATCACCACGGACTGCCTGGCAAGGGCCAGGCTGTCAAAGTCGTGCTGGAGGGCCTGCATCACGGCATTCGCCGAGAGGGTCCGGATGTGCAATCGGGGCATGAGGAGGGATAGGTCAGTGGCGAAGTGTTCGCCCAGCCACAGGCTGTTTTCCAAACCGGTGATCAACAGGTCCACATGGCTGGATCGGGCCAGACTCACGTCGAGACCGTTCTGTTGCAGTACCCTCTCCTTGGCTGACAGATAGGCCGCCTTGGCGAGCAGCAACTGGGCGAGCGTCTCAGCGCTCTGGCGATTGGCTGAGCCGGGATTGCTCCAGTCATCCTGAATCGCAGCCAGCAGGGCCGGGATATCTGCGATGTCTGCCCCAACCGGATCCCGGGAGTCGGACCCGGGGGAGATGGAAGCCCCGTTCTGCAGGGAAAGGGCGGGAGGGTAGGGATGACGACGACGGCAGATCTCCTCCGGCGACACCTCCCGATCCAGGGACAACGATGTGACACGAACATCACCGCTGGAGAGCACAGCGATCTCACCGGCATTCTCATCCAGATCGATCCGCCAGGCTCCCTTCTGGCCGGTCAACACCGCATCCACCGCCGACGGTTCAGAGGCGTAGAGCCCCATCCTGGTGCCGGGATCGATGCCGATGGTGAGTGGCTGGCCAAGACTGCACAACACCAACCGATCCGGCCATGTGGTGGAGGCCACCACCAGCCCGAAGCTGCCCCGCGCGCCATCCATGAACTGCCGCATGGCTTCGAAGGGATCGTTGCGCAAAAAGAACGCGATGGATGTCTCGATCCAACTCCGCAGCTCGTCGTCCTGCTTGCTGCCCAGCAGAGGATCCCGCTTCAGCTGCACAAGCAGCTGTTCGGTGAAGGGCTGGATCCAGCCGCTTCCGGTCTGGCCGCACTCGATCTGTCCGACACACGCCTCGAAGGCGCTCTCGAAGTGCGAGGTCCACCGCTGCAGAGCCTCCAGGGAGGGGACCTGGGGGTAGACCGCCAGGGTGTTCAGAAAGGCCCAGCGCACTGCGGCAAACCAATCCCCCTGGCAGATCAGAAGGTCCATCATTCCTGCAATGCGTGCGGAATCAACCAGAGCTGGTGCTGTCAGCTGCAGAGCCCGCTCCAGCCAGGGCCCAAGGGTGGAAGCCACCTCCAGATCATCCCCGAAGGCCTCGAAGGTCTCAAAGTCGCCGTTGTGGGTGATGCGGTGGTGCACCGCCTGCCAGATGCTCAGCCAGCGACCATCATCAGCCAGTCGCCAGAGACGGGTTTGTCTAGCGGGAGTCCATTCCTGCCAGTGGGTCTCACGCACAGCAGGGGGACCGCTGGTGCCGAAGCGATAGTGCCAGCAGGCCACCAGAGCGGCGGGATGGGGCCGGTAACCCTTCTGACGGGCCCGACGCCTCCGCTTGCGGAACGCGGTCTCCAGGGAAGGCGTGAGATCTCCACGCTTGGCATTCACGATGCGGTGCCCCACGAAGCCCGCATCGCCACGACGATCCAACGTGATCACCAGCCCGCCTCCGGCTTGGGCGCCCCGGAGCTCCGTTTCCCGCCCCATGCGGTGAAAGATGGTGATCATCTGGCTGGAGAGCAACTCATCCGAGCCGGAGAGATCCTCTGCGGCGATCAACCCGAAGTTGCCGCAGTGCAGGACTGATCCCTCCCCGCTAAGGACCGCCTGAAGGTCTGAGCGTGAAGCCAGTATCAGGCAGACATTACTCAGGAGGACAGCCACGAGCAGTTGATTCAGGCATGGCCCTGAAGGACCGTTGCTGTTCAGGCCATGGATCGCAACCCCCACCCCGCTAACCACCAGCAGATGGAGGAGAAGGCTGCCGCTGGCCTTGAGCCTCACTTTCCATGGCTCTGGATCTCCCATGTGGAGCCATGCCGGCGGCTGGGAGCCCACCCCGGGAAGGCCGATGGGGGCCAGTGGCAGAAGGCTTTGGACCATCTGCGCCACGGAGCGATGCTCCAGAACGTTGTCCAAGCGGATCACTGCGGCGCACTGATCCACCAGAGCACGCATGAGGGTATGGCCGGCGCCGTGAATGATCTGGGCGGCCACCCAGGCCTGCCGAATCAGGATCGCGAGGATGACAGCATTCAGCAGGGAGCCACCGCTGGTCGCCACCGGCAGAAGGGCGATCAGCTCAGGAAGACAGCATTGGAACCCAATTCTTCTGCGGGTGGTGGCTGAGTGCATGGCAAGCTGCGATCAGCAGAGGGCTGAATGCAGGCCAGCTTCAGGTCAATGCAGGCAGGAGGTCATGATTGAGATCAACACGGCCTGTGATCCTGATCACTCTGCCTAGCGAGGCTGGATCAGGGGATCCAAGAGCGCAGACACCCTGACTGGCTGGTCTCTCCCCTTGACCTGGAAGCTGCCACGATCACTCATCCCCTCGATCAGATGAGGAGGGAGTTTGCAGGTCAACATCGCAGCTGATCAGGATGCTGCTACCGATCTCCTTGTTCAAGGATTCAACAGCGCCAGAAGCGTGGTTCCCCCATCAAGGAGGTTCAGGCGGATGTGCAACCTGCGCCAGCCACGCAGGGATTCGAGCCCTTTGATGGCCTGGGCCGACTCCGGCGCCCCGGGGAGATGGAGCTGGCCTGGGAACTGCGCCAAGGGATCTCTGCCGGAGCGAAAGGCCGACATGAATTAAGCGGAACCTCAGGTTATGGGCATTGCTTGTATTCAACGCTACCAATTCCTGGTTGATTGCGCTGGCATGGTTCATCCAATGCAGGGATGTCCTGCCGGATCAAGAATCGAGTCAGCAAAGAGTCGTCCATGCTCCAGACCCAGCCGCTGTCGCCCGATGTTCTGACTGATATACCTCTGTTTGCCGGCCTGAAGGCTGAACACCACCAGCACCTGCTGGAGAACCACCGGCTCCTCAACCTGGAAAAGGATCAACAAATGATCCTCGAGCACGATGAATCGCAAGGCCTCTTTCTTCTGCGGTCAGGGTTGGCCAAGGTTCGCAGCATGGGCATGGACGGGGAGGAAAACGTGCTGGCTCTCGTGGGCCCCGGGGAAGTGTGTGGCGAGATGGCCAGCCTCAATCCCAGGGGATTGCGTTCCGCCGATGTGCTCACCCTGACGCCCTGCTCCCTGGTGATCCTGCGGGGGGGACCTTTTTCCTCTCTGCTGCGGAGTGAACCCAGCCTGTCCCTGGCCCTGGCCAGGCTGCAATCCAAGAGGTTGCAGGATCTAAGCAGGCGCCTCAGCCTGCGGGGGGCCGATGCCAGCACCCGGATGTTGGCCACCCTTGCGGAGCTTGCCATGAAAACGGCACCCGGGGCTCCCGCCACCGCTCCCATCCCCCCCCTCCCCCACCGGGAACTGGCCACCCTCTCCGGCCTGGCAAGGGAAACGGCTTCCCGCATCCTGAGCAACCTGCGCCGGCGGGGCGTTGTGGCAGAGACAAGTGAAGGGGGGTTTCAGCTCATGGACCTGAAACGGCTGGAGCGCCAGGGACTCCTCTGATTCAGGGACGTCCCGCCTAGGGTAAAGGCTGATCCGCCTCTCCCTTCCATGGTTCAGACCCTTGTGGCCCCTCCGGCAGGCACAGATCTCACCAGCGCGTTCCGGGCCGCCTATGACAACCGCTACACCTGGGATCCGGGATTTGGCGGCTACCGCGGCAGGTGTTTCTGGGAACAGGACGGACGGGTTGTGGAGGGCACCTTCGCCGTGGGGGCAGATCTCAAAGCCACGGTCGAGGGCATTGAGGATCCAGAGGTGCAGAAAGCCATGGCCTCCCAGCTCTGGGAAGTGGCGATCCACAGGGTGCGCCGCAGCTTCGAGCAGACCCACGGGGAGAACACCTTCACTGCCGGAGACACCAACGACGTGGGCACGGAAGTGATCGTGGGGGGCAAAAACGCCGGCGATCGCTACCGCATCAAAGACAACGTGGTGACCATGGTGCACCGCCATATCCACGGCACCGTGGTGACCATCTTCACCGGAAGCGTCACCGATACGGGTGCGGGCTACCTGAGCCACACCTACAGCAGCCGCTACAGCGACCCCGCCACCGGCGCTCCCCGGGGTGGGGAAACCCATTTCGAAGACACCTTCACTCCCCTGAGCGCCGAGGGCCCTTGGGTGCTAGCGAAGCGGGTGGTGCGGACAACGGGGCCCGGCGACCAAGCAATCGAGCAGGTGTTCCGCTTCGAGGATCTTGTCCCCCTGGAGGAAGGGCCCGGCTGAGCCAATCGCCATCCCCTGCAGCAGATCACCCCATATCCGGAAGGGCCGGCACGCTCTTGAGCCGTTCGTTGAGCTGCATCGCCATCGACTGCCGACCGACCGCCAGCACCTTCAGGGTGTCTTCCTGAAAACGCAACTGGGCATCGGCCACCTGCATGCCCCGCACCAATTCCTTCACGTCATCCGGGAGAGCATTGAGGTCGTAACGCTTGCCTTCGAAGGTGAGCACTGGGGCCTGCTGGGACTGGGGGCCAGGAGTCTGCACGGATGGGCGATCACAACCAGGAGTCAGCCTAATCGGCTGTATCAGGTCTCCATGTGAATAAGCTGGCGCCGGCACAGATCGCGATACCTCCCGCCCTGGGCCATCAGGCCGGCATGGCTGCCCTGTTCCACGATGCGCCCGGCCTCCAGCACCAGGATCCGATCCGCACCCTGCACCGTGGAGAGCCGGTGGGCGATCACCACCACCGTGCGGCCTTGCATCGCCTGTTGGAGGCCCTGTTGCACAGCCTCCTCCGCCTCGGCATCCAGGGCGCTGGTGGCCTCATCCAGGAGAAGCACCGCGGGATTGCCGAGCACGGCACGGGCGATGGCCAGCCGTTGCAGCTGGCCCCCGGAGAAATTGGCGCCCCGCTCCTCCACCCGGCTTCCATAGCCATCAGGTAGCGCTTCGATAAACCCTGAAGCATTGGCCAGCCTTGCGGCGGCCTGAATGGCCTCGGGGGAGGCGGGGCGCCCGAAGGCGATGGCCTCAGCCACCGTGCCCGAAAATACACTGCTCTGCTGGGGAACCAGCGCCACGGCCTGGCGCAGCTCCCGTGCCTTGAGCTCAGCGAGATCCTGGCCATCGAGAAGCACCCGACCCTGCTGAGCTGTGTTGAAGCGCAACAACAGGGAAAACAGGGTGCTCTTACCAGCCCCGGAGGGACCCACCAATGCCACCACCTCGCCAGGACGCACCAACAGGTCGATGTCGTGCAACACCGGATGGGTTGGGTCGTAGCCAAAACGAACCCCCTCCAGCCTGAGCTCCCCGTGCACCGGCCCAAGGGGTTCGGCATCGGGGAGGTCCGGGGGCTCCACCGGTTCCCTCTCAATCGCCCGCAGACGGTTGAGGGAAGCCTGGCCCTGCTGGAGCTCGTTGTAGTTCGTGGTGAGATGGGAGATCGGGTCGATCAGCATCAGCAGAGCCGCGATGAAACTGGCGAAGCCCTGGCCGCTGAGCCCCCCGGCCTGGATGCGGGCCGCGCCGATCAGCAGCACCGCCAGGATGCCCGCGGCCTCGATGAAGCCCACCACAGGATGCTGCAAAGCCTGGAGCCGCAGGGTGTCGTAGCGGGCCCGGCGGTGCAGGTCCACTTCCGCATCAAAGCGTTGCTGCAGCCAGGGTTCGGCGGCAAAGGCCCGCACCAGGGGCAGGCCCGCAATGGCTTCGCCTAGGAGGGCGGCCACCTCGCTCACCTTCTGCTGACTGCGCTCCGCAGCTGCCATCACCCGGGCGCCAAAAGCGCTCACGAGCAGGGCCACCAGGGGGGCCAAGAGGATCGTGGCCAGGGCCAGGGGCCAATCGATCCACACCATCAGCCCCAGCACCGCCAGCAGCTGCAGCAGGCAAGGGAGGCTGTCGTGAAGGGTTTTGTAGATCACATCCGCCACCCGATCCGCGTCCCCGGTGAGGCGGTAGGTGAGGTCCCCTGTGGAGAGGGTCTCCAGGGACGCAAACTCCAGCCGCTGCAGCCGGCTGAAGAGATGGCGGCGCAGATCCTGGCTGACCTGCAGCGCCGGTCCCGCCAGCAGCACATCCTGGCCGTACTGGGCAAGTTTCTGAACGAGAAACAAGGCCAGGGCCAGCCCCACACTGCGCAACACCGTGGGGAAATCCCCCGCGCCGATCGCAGGGATGAGCCGCCCCGCCAGAAGGGCCAAGAGGGGAAAGGAGGCCACGGCCACCAGGGCGCAGAGGGCACCGGCAAGCAGGCGCCGGCGATAGGGCTTCAGCAGGGGCCAGAGTCTGCGAAAGCCAGCCGGCGAAGAGGCACGCATCGGGGCAGACTACGTGGGGGGGCACACCATGGAGATCACCACAGAGACCTCAGGGAACACAGGACCCACCATTCAGCTGGCCAAGTTTCTCAAGCTCCAGGGGCTGGTCGGCACGGGTGGAGAGGCCAAGGTCCTCATTCAGCGGGGGGATGTGCGCGTGAATGGAGCGATCGAAACCCGCCGCGGCCGCCAACTGCACCCTGGCGATCAGGTGGAACTGGCTGGATCCATGCGCGTCGTGCCCACGGAGGGTGGGGAAAGTTAGGGAATCGGGACCCTTGGCGGCTTAGCGTGGCGTGCGTTTCGAGGGGAGCCGCCACCGGTGCGTAGGGCTGTTATCGCTGGCAACTGGAAGATGCACATGACCTGTGCCCAGACCCGTGCATTCGCCAGGGCCTTCCTGCCGCTCATCGCAAACCTTCCTGATGACAGGGAGGTGGTTCTGGCTCCACCCTTCACAGCCATATCCACCCTTCATGAGGAGCTGAAAGGATCGCCTGTTGCCCTGGCAGCCCAGAACGTGCACTGGGAAGAGAAAGGGGCCTACACCGGCATGATCTCGGCCCCGATGCTTCTCGAGCACGGTGTGAGCCACGCAATCGTTGGCCACAGCGAACCGAGAAAGTACTACAGCGAAACCGACGAACAGATCAATCTCAGGGCCCGCTCAGCCCAAGCCCATGGGCTGATTCCAATTCTCTGTGTGGGAGAGAGCCTGGATCAGCGGGAAGCCCTGGAAACGGAACGGGTGATCCACCGTCAGGTGGAGCAGGGGCTGGAGGGCATCGACCCTCTTCGGCTGATCGTGGCCTATGAACCGATCTGGGCCATCGGCACCGGCAAGACCTGCGCCGCCGTTGAAGCAGATCGCATCTGTGGCTTGATCCGAGGCTGGGTGGGCCATCCCGATGTGATCATTCAGTACGGGGGGTCAGTGAATCCCTCCACCATTGACGAACTGATGGTCCAGCCGGAGATCGATGGTGTGCTAGTAGGGGGAGCGTCTCTGGATCCGACAGGTTTTGCACGGATCGCAGGGTATCAGGTGCCCGTAACGGCCTGAAGGCGCTGTCCCGGGAAAACGGCCACGGTTGCGACAGATTCCCCGTTGGATCTGATGTCCACTACACCTCGGTTTTTGCAGAGCCTGACTTCCCATGCCCTACGAACCAGGATCACCAGAGTGCCGCATCCTGATCTCCTGCAAGGCACAGATCGAGTCGATGTTGAATCATCTCTCCCGTATCGAAAATACATCCCACATCAGAGACCAACTTGTCTCTGTGCACAACCAACTTGAGGGGCTGCACGAACTTCACCGGCGTCAGCCTCTGGAGATTTCCAGCCCTTGAAGATCCGTGCACTCAGCCCGGATGAGACAACAGCTTTTCCCATCCATGACAGGCTGCATAGGCGCCAGCCAAGGTGGCAACCCTCACTTTTTTCATGGGCAGATCATGGCGCGTCACCACATAGCAACCGCTGGTTTCGCGATAGATGACGCAGCCGCTGACCGTGGCCTGGACAAAGCAAGGGTTGGCTCCCATGTGCAACGGTCTCGATCTAGATTCAGAGTTAGCCCAATCCACTCGGGAGCGAACTGTTAGAGCCCCCTGACAACACAGTTTGTTGTAAACAGTCCTCTCACGCAGGAGGGGACCCGAGCACATCTCCCTGAGCCATCCTGAGTTGTTGCAACAGAGCTGAGCCTGCACAGGGCTTCTTTCCTTCAATCTGGGCCTCCCTCACAAGCAGGGGGCCCTCACCCGTTGCCACCACCACTCCGATCCCCTCCACAGGGGCCAGCACCTCCCCCGGTGTGCCCCTGGGCCAGCCCAGAGCCCTGAGCGCCAGCTCAGCCCCCTCGAGGGTCAGACCCTCGCAGCACTCAGCCAGCAGCGGCTCCGTGGCCAGCACCTTCAACCGACGCCCCTGCCAGTGGGTGTAGGCCCCCGGGAACAATCCCATCACCCGTCGATGGAGCTGCAAGGCCGGATGCTGCCAGTCCAGCAGGGCATCTTCACGCCGCAGCAGGCGCGCATAGGTAACGCCCTGGTCTGGCTGGGGCTGAAGTCCAAGTCGTAACCAACGCTCGGTCTGTGGTCCGGCCCCTGCTGAGGCAATCCGTGGCATGGCCTCCACCAGAAGTCGGGCCGTGAGGTCTGCCAGCCGAACAGCCAGTTGCTGCCCATTCTCCAGCAGACCAATGCCGAGCTCCGCTTGCAACAGCACGGGGCCCGTGTCGAGTCCTTCCTCCATCGCCATGATGGCCACTCCGGTGCGCTGGTCTCCCTCCAGCAAGGCCCACTGAATGGGGGCCGCACCACGCCAGCGGGGCAGGAGGGAACCATGGCCGTTCCAGCACCCCAGGGGAGGTTGATCAAGCACCGTTCTGGGGAGAATCTGGCCATAGGCCACAACGACGGAAATGTCGGCGCCCAGAGCAGCCAGCTGGTCCTGAAGGGCAGGATCGTGACGAAGGCGTTCCGGGGTGAACACCGGCACCCCCAGCTCCAGCGCCCGTTGCTTCACCGGCGAAGGGCTCAGGCCACCGCCCCGACCACGGCGACGATCCGGCTGGCTGATCACACCTACAAGGGTATGGCCGGCCTCGATCAGGGCCTGAAGGCTGGGCACCGCATAGGCAGGAGTCCCCCAGAACAGGATCCTCATCGGTTCAGGTTGCAGGGTGTGGGAGTCAGGCGTCGCCGGTGATCGTGAGTCCTTCCACCCAGACCCAGGGGCAGAGACCTGAGGGAGTGATCTTGCTGGGTCCCTCAAAACCCACCAGGCTCATCAGCACGCTGCGAATGTCGCCGGCCACCGTGGCAGCCTCAATGGAGATGGCTTCTCCATCTCTGATCAGCCACCCATCAAAGGGCAGGGAAAAGGACCCCTGGCTGGCCTTCACCCCCGCGTGGAGGGCAGAAAGGGAATCGATCACCACCAAGTCCCCCTCTCCCGCTCTCGTGCCGCTGGAAGCAAAACGGTTGAGACCCTTCTCCCCTGATGGGCCACCGGGGGGTGGCCCGATCTCGAACCAGTCGGGGGATACGGACACCTTGGCCCCCATGCCGGCATGGCCGGTGGGGGAGACCCCAAACACACGGGCCGTGGCTTCGGAATGGAGGAAATGGCGCAGCACCCCTCCCTCAATGAGAGAGAGCGCGGCGGTGGGGGTGCCTTCTCCATCAAAGAGCGAGGCTCCGATATTGCCCGGATGGAGGGCGTTGTCGGAGAGGGAGAAGAAAGGCGAGGCCACGACCTCCCCCAGACTCTCCTTCCTGCTGAGACTGACACCATCGAGCACAGCCCTGGCATTGAACAGGCTGCTGAAGGCGCCGATCAGATCGAGGAAGGCCTCCGGGGAAAACACACAGGTGTAGCGGCCCGTGGCAATAGGGGCGTACGCCAGATGGGAGATCGTGCGTTGGGCCGCCTCTTCGACACACCCCCCCACATCCAGGCCATCCACGCCATAGGCCAGTCGCACAGCACCGCTGCTGCGGGGTTTGCGGCCAGCTTCCTCCGCCCGGGCATAGAGATAGAGCGAGGCTGTGGTGAGCTGTTGGTGGCGCAGGGCGCCCTCACTGTTGATGTAGAGACGTTCACTGCTGCGCTGGGCCAGACCGTTGTAAGGAATAGTGGTGATGGCGGCATGGCGTGCCAGAAGATCCTTCTCCGCCTGCTTGAGGCAAGCCAGAAGATCCTGGATGGAGCGCTCCTCCATCAGCGGCTGTTCAAGCGACTGGAGGGGACGGGTGGCGAGAGGGGAGAAGGCGGGAATGTCGTGAGGATTGCCGAAGGCACTGGCCTCCTTTGCCCCCTCAAGGGCTCTGGCCAGGCCAGCTTCGCTGAGATCGGAGGTGCTGGTGATGCCCACCAGCCCCTGGTCGTTCCAGACGCGAACGGTGACGGCCCGACGCTCCGCTCCCTTCATCTGCTTGGGTTCACCCCTGTCCACCTGCACCGAGGTGTCGGTGCTGCAGGAGGCTCCCAGATCCCACTGGGGAATGCCTGCAACTGCAGCAAGCTTCTCCAGCTGCACCCGAAGCAGTTCCCCCTTCAGAACGGTTGGGACAGAGGTGCTCATCGGCCGCCCACCGTGATGGCATCCACCCGGATATGGGGCTGGCCGACCGTGACGAAGATGCTGCCGCTGACGGAGCCGCAGAACCCTGCAGCCAGCTCCAGATCATTGGCACACATCGAGATGCGAGGCAGCACCTCCCTGGCTTCTCCGATCAGGGTGGCTCCCTTGACCGGACGGCTCAGCTGGCCCTGCTCGATGAGATAGGCCTCCTCCACGGCGAAATTGAACTGACCCGTTGGCCCGACGCTGCCCCCCCCCATGGCTTTGCAATAGAGGCCCCGCTCCACCGAAGCGATCAGCGCCTCAGGCGTGTGGGGCCCAGCGGCGATGTAGGTGTTGCGCATGCGGCTGGCAGCCGCAAAGGCATAGCTCTCGCGCCGGCCGCTTCCGGTGCGGGGGTGGGATGTGCGGGTCTCCCCGGCCCGATCGCTGAGGAACCTGCGCAGGATCCCGTTTTCGATCAGCACCGTGCGCTGCGGCTCCATCCCCTCATCGTCCATCGATAGGCTGCCGAAGGCCCCATCGCTCAGGCCCTCATCGATGGCGGTCAACGCCTCATGGGCAATCGCCTCACCGATCCGGTCGGCAAAGGGTGTGGTGCCTCGCTCCACCTGGGTCGTCTCCAGCAGGTGGCCACAGGCCTCATGGAAGATCACACCGCCGAAGCGGTTGGCCAGCACCACCGGATACTGACCGGCTTCCACGTAGTCGGCATAGAGCATGGTGGCCGCGCTGCCACAGAGATCCTGGGCGGCAAACTGGGGATCCCAATCCCTGAGATCCTCGGGACGGCCCTGGGTTCCGTAGCGCCGACCCACACTCGCCCTGTGGTCGCCATCGGCGGCCAGCACATTGAGCCCCAGGGATTGATGGAGGCGGATGTCGCGGGCGAAGGTGCCATCACTGGCGCAGACCAGCACTTCCTGCCAATCCCTGGCATAGCTTCCCCTTCTGGACTGGAGGTGGGAGCCATGGCGGGCGAGGGCTCCGGTGCCCTCCAGCAACCGTGAGGTGACCTCGGTGAGAGAGGGGGAAGCCTGAAGCCAGGTGTCCTTGCCGGCGGCATGGTTTCTGAGGGGAGGCAGGCCCTCGAAACCATCAGTGGCGTGGGCATGGCGCAGCAGACCCAGCATTCCCAGGGCCTGATCCAGGGCAGCCATCAGCCCGGTGGCACTGAGATCGTTGGTGGACACGAAACCGTCGTGGCGTCCGGAAAACACCCTGATCCCTGCTCCCATGCCGAAGGAGGGGGACACATTGGTGATCAGGTCCTGCTCGGCCAGGGCCCCCAGATGGTCACTGCGTTCAAGGAACACCTCCACCAGATCTGCCCCAGCGGCCCGCCCTGCCGCCAGCAGGGGTTCGAGCTGCGCTTTCCAGAGAGGATCCTGGAAGTCGGCAGGAGGGGTTTGCAGGGGTTCTGAGCCGATGGGCCCTGGGGTGAGGGAGGTGGAGGCAACCAAAGGCGGCAGGCGGCGAAGGGGGACGGTCCTCAACCCGCAGGCTGAGGGAGTTTGGGTTCAGCGCACGGCAGGCTGGAATTGCTGGCTGGGGATCGGAGCCATCAGGAACAGGCGTGCCATCTGGAAGGCGTTCCCGGCCCAGTGGGGAAGTTTTCGCAGCATCCTCACTGGAGCGGGAGCTCCGCTGGCTTCCACGGCCGAAAGAGCTGCGTTGTTGTTCACCATGGCCTCAAGGCCATCCCAGAAGGAAGGATCGTCCACATTCAGAACAACGGGGAACACCCGGGCAGACGTTTCATTGGTCTTGGTGATCACCAGCCGGTCGTAGCTGCGGGCATCCAGACCCAGTGCCTCGTAGAACTCCTTGCGGGCCACATCGCGCACATACATGGTGGCAAACACCGCCAGCAGGAAGAAGCGGCACCAAAGGCGAGACTTCCAGCCATTGACCGTGCTGGGCACGGCCTTCATCAGAGCATCGAAGAAATCACCGTGGCGATTCTCATCTTGACACCAGTTTTCAAAGAAATTGAAGATCGGGAAAATCTTGCTTTCGGGATGCTTTTGAAGGTGGCGATAGATCGTGATGTAACGCCAGTAGCCGATCTTTTCAGAAAGATAGGTGGCGTAAAAAATGTGGGCGGGACTGAACTTGGTGTAAGCCTTGTGGGCTGTGAGGAACCCCAGATCAAGCTGAAGGCCGAAATCAGCCATCGCCTTGTTCAGAAAGCCGGCATGGCGGGCTTCGTCGCGGGCCATGTGGGCAAAACATTCCGCCAGAAGAGGATTCTTTTCCTTGATGCGTCGGCTGAGTTCCTTGTAGAGCAGGAATCCTGAGAACTCAGAGGTGCAGCTCTGCTCGAGAAACTCGACGAACACTTTGCGGGTCTGGGGATCTAGCTTATCGGCAGCGCCTTCAAATT
>JBEIRX010000113.1:0-1620 GCA_040375715.1 Aphanothece sp. | reverse complement strand
TTTTTGAGAATCGCGCAACCGATCGAGAGCTTCGTAGCGGTAGAGGCCATCGGTGTACTCCGTACGGGGCGTGATCGGCCAATTCAGCACCCGGCCCAGTTTCAACTCGTGGGCGATGGCATAGGCAAGGCTGGTTTTGCCGGTGCCGGGCGTCCCGGTGACAAGCAGGGGGCGGCGCAGATGGATCGCGGCATTCACCGCCAGACGCAGCTCCTCTCCCGCAGTGGTGAGCGGGCCATTGGCTCCCAGGCGGGGCAAGCGAAATTTGGCACCACGGCTGCTCTGGTTCTCCGGCATGGGGGGGATTGTCCCGTCGTAGGCATCGTCCTGATGAGCATCGAATCGCCGCCAGGGGGGTGGAGCTGGCAAGAGCGGTGGGGTCACACCTGCTGCTGAGGCTTCAGGGGTGTTGGTGAAGGGGCCCCAGGGGCTGAGCGGCTGGGAGGGCGTTGTGGTCATGGCGCTGGGGCTCAAGCAGAGCGGGTGGGGATGGATCTGGTGGAGGGATCGCGATTGGGCTCTGCTGGGGGGTAACGATTGGGGTGATCAAGCAAAAGCACCAAATCTCTGGCGTGGGGGCCAGTGCTTTGTTGCCTCAATCCAGGCAGCCTCGCGAGGTGGCAGCCCTCCCAAACCACACGATCGCCATTTTTACCGCTGAGGAGGCCTTCGTAGGCCTGATCCAGGTGGTTCTGGCGGGCCTGTTCGTGATCCGGCTCCTGGCTTCTCCACCAGATGGCCAGAGGCACCATCGCCTCCACCAAATGATGGTGCCAGATCAGCCTCATGCGCGGGTTCGATGCCACTGGTTGCAAGTGTTTCACGGCCACCAGATCTGTTTTGGGGCCACATGTCCTCAACCGTTCAAGAGGATCAACTGGCGCCAAGCGTGGATCGGGGGGGGCTGCCTGAAGATCTGAAATCCAGCGACCCATTCCAGATGTGAGTTGCTGATATTTTTCAGGCAAACGAGAGCGCAAGGCAGTTTTGTCCTCATCATAAAAACGCTCGGCTGACCTGAGGACAAAGGGAATACGTTGGTACAAAGGGGCGACACCCATCTTTAAGTGGATGGAAACTCCGGCCCAATCAAAGCCAAGCAACTCAATGGGAACAAACAATTCCAACGTTGTATTTTCCGGCTTTTCCGGCTGCCTGTAAATCCATGTCACAGCCGCCCGCAAGAGATCATCAAAACTACTGCGTTTTGAACCCTCCCTTGGATTGGAAGCCACAAGGAAGCTGCCGATATCTGCGTCGAGTGCCTGCCTGATGTAGCGGCCCGAAGGCGTGTCGTAAAGCCAAGACTCCCAGGCATAGCTACGCACCTCCCAAGGGCACTCCCGATCAACCCAGTTGGAATCCTCCTCCAACTCTTCTCCCTCCTTCAGCACCAATGCTAGGTAGCGTTGCTGGATGGCGTTTTGCCTCAAATCTCTCTTCTCATCGCCGCGCTCATCGGCCGTTGCCTGCTCACCCAGAGAGGATTGCATGATCTGTGCAGCCATTCCATCAGGTTCAGCACTCGAGAGCCAGGCCGCCTGGCACGTTTCAAGAAAATGTTTAAGAGCAAGATGTTGGACTGATCTTTCGTTCTCTGGCTTGGCAATGGTGTCGTGG
>JBEIRX010000086.1:0-3101 GCA_040375715.1 Aphanothece sp. | reverse complement strand
TGAGCGATGTCAGCTTCGGCTGGTTGATCCGCTCCATCCACCGCTGGAGCGCCTCGATGATGGTGCTCATGCTGATCCTTCACGTGGTCCGGGTTTACCTCACCGGCGGCTTCAAGCGCCCCCGCGAGCTCACCTGGGTCACGGGCGTCACGATGGCCGTGATCACCGTTTCTTTCGGCGTCACCGGTTATTCCCTTCCCTGGGATCAGGTCGGCTATTGGGCCGTCAAAATCGTTAGCGGCGTGCCCGCGGCCGTTCCCGTGGTGGGCGATCTGATGGTCGAGCTGCTTCGCGGTGGTGAAAGCGTCGGCCAGTCCACCCTCACCCGCTTCTACAGCCTCCACACCTTCGTGCTGCCCTGGCTGATCGCCGTGTTCATGCTCATGCACTTCCTGATGATCCGGAAGCAGGGCATCTCCGGTCCCCTCTGAACCCGGCTTCAATCCTGAGTTTTCCTTCCTTCTGACTGGAACTTCGACCCTGGGTCTAGACCACGGTCAGAATTGATCAACCCCCTCCAGCTTCCCCTTCACCTGCTGAGGCCCCAATGCACATTCTCAAGAAACCTGATCTCTCCGATCCCGCCCTGCGCGCCAAGCTGGCCAAGGGCATGGGCCACAACTACTACGGCGAGCGCGCCTGGCCGAACGATCTCCTCTACATGTTCCCGGTGGTGATCCTGGGAACCTTTGCCTGCCTGGTGGGCCTGGCGGTGCTCGATCCGGCCATGCTCGGCGATAAGGCCGATCCCTTCGCCACTCCGCTGGAGATTCTCCCGGAGTGGTACCTCTACCCCGTGTTCCAGATCCTGCGGGTGGTGCCGAACAAACTGCTGGGCATCGCCCTCCAGACCATGGTTCCCCTGGGTCTGATGCTGATCCCCTTCATCGAGAGCTTCAACAAGTTCCAGAACCCCTTCCGCCGTCCTGTGGCGATGGCTGTCTTCCTGTTCGGAACCGCTGTCACGATTTATCTGGGCATCGGCGCCGCCCTTCCGATCGACAAGTCCCTCACCCTCGGGCTGTTCTGATCGGAGTTCTTACCGGAACCAATCCCTTCTTCAACATGTTCGTTTCGCCGCGTTTGATACGCGGCTTTTTTTTGCCCTAGAGGCTTCCCAATCCCCTTTCAGCCAGGCCCCCCCTCCAGGTCGAGCAGGTTTGCGTCGCTGGGCTTTAGGCGCAGCAGGTGGTGCAGCAGCAGGAATCCCACCAGGGTCCAAGTCTGATAGGTGCGCGATTGCTGTCCCACCCAGGCGCCGGTGGGACCATCGAAGTATTCAGCCCACTGTTGCCGGGGCAGCTGGTTGAGCTGGCTCCAGTAGCACTCCTCCAGCAGGGAATCCATCTGTCCCATCAGCAGCACGTCGGCGCCAGGATTGCGCTGTTGGTGCAGGAGGATCGCCCCCCCCAGAAACCACAGCAGGCTGGGCCAGTGGCCGCCGTTGTGGTAGCTGCCTGGCCAGTTCTTTGGATCCGAGCCGGTGCGGCTGCGCCAGTCCTCTTGGTCGAGGGGTGGATGGCAGATCCGCATTGGCATCTGGGCCATGAGGTGTTCGCGGTTGTGCAGCACCAGCCGGAACAGGGCCCGTTGCTGGGGTGCTGCGAGCAGGCCGAACAGGCAGGCCAGCGAGTTCCCCAGGCTGAAGAAGCGAAAGTCCGGCCGGCCGGTGCGCATGTTGCCGATCAGGTAGCCGCCCCGGTTTTCCAGCCAGTCCTGAAGCCAGGGGGGGATCACCTGGGGTTGCACGTTGAACTCATTTTGGTGCTGATGCTCGCCGTATTGCTCCGTGGGCCTTCGCCGCAGCACCTGCATTGTTTTGCTCGTCACCCAATAGTGCTTGAGCAGGTAGGAGCGAAGGTCATGCTGCCACTGGCGGGTGAGGCTGAGCCGCTGTTGCAGCAGGCGGCTTTCGTTCTCGCGTTGCGCCAGCTCCATCAGATGGCAGCAACTGCGCAGACAGCCGAACAGGAGCACCTCGATCTCGAGGGGAGCGCCCCACACGTCCATCGGCCGGTCGATCATGAAGGCGCAGTCCGGCACGAAGAGCACGGGGGTGCCCTCGAAGCTGGGGTGCAACACCAGGTCCAGAAGCAGCTGAATCCCCCGCTGCACCGCCTGGCTGGTGCCAAAGCTCAGATCACGGCTCTTTTTCACGTAGAGCCAGCACAGCACCGGCCACCAGAGGCTGGCATCCACGGAGCTGATGCGGCCGATCGAACGCTGGCCGTAATCCGCCACCAGGATTCCCCCTTCCTCCACGAAGCTGGTGGGAAACACCCCCCGGGTCTGGTAGCTGTTGCTCTGGAGCTCCAGGCACACCTCCAGGAAGTGCCGCACGATCGGGAAGCGACCTTGGAGCAGCAGGTAGAGCATCACCGGCACGTTGTCCCGCAGGAACACCTCGCCGTAGTTGGCGCTTTCGCCCAGGCGGGGATGCACCAGCGCCGCCACCGAGCCAACAGGCGCCCCTCCGACCGTCACCAGGGTGCGTTCGAAATGCTCTCGGGCCTGGGCCACTACCGCTTCCTCACGGGAGCTGGGCCGCACCCTGCGGAGTTCCTGGCTGAACTGCTGGGCCATGGCTGCACCTTGCGAAGCCCGCTCTGGGCCTGGGGAAAGCTAGTCAGGGCCAGCGCTCCGACCTGGCCGGTGCGCAGGATGTGCGGTGTTTCCTCCCTGGGTATGCCCCCCCTGTTTCCGGTTTCTGGCTAGGAGGTCGCGGGAAGTGTGGTAAGTTATTGGACTGCTCGGGGAACCGAGCGGCCGGATCGAGGATCCAGGCGAGAGGTGAGGGGCGAGAGCCCTTAGCTGAAGGACCTGGAGAGACGAGTCGGAAGGGTGAGCTGCTAGGTTCACCAAGTCCTGAACGAAACGGCGCGAGCCGAGCGAGCAGGGCCGACTTACGACGAAGAAGGCGCGAGCCGCTGATGTTGTAGGTTGAGAAGGTCGCCGAAGGGCGACGAGCCAGAACCGCCCGAGAGGGAGGGGAAGGCAGCACCTGGACAACTAAAAAGTTTAGGAACTGACGCTTCTGCTGCGTTGGCTGCCCAAGGATTGTAAGGACATGATAGTCCTTGCGAACCGAAGGGAATGTGTCA
>JBEIRX010000044.1:0-11338 GCA_040375715.1 Aphanothece sp. | reverse complement strand
CCGAGAGGAATCACTGGTTGCCCCGCTACATGGGGCTGTATAACGGCCGCAGATCCCACATGGCCCTTGGTGGCCTCAGCCCTCAACAGCGGCTCAACCAGCTGCTCTGCGCTGAATGACCTGGTGAGAAAACACACCTAGACCACAGTCAGGCCCAGTGGCAGCTGATCGGCAATCCCTCGGTGATGGCCACCACCTGGAAAGCGGGCCTGCCGGAAACGGTGCTCACCGCCCTGAAAAAAACCAAATTGGTGAACAGCAAAGGTGATGGGCCCGACTATGACCAGTGGGATGGCTATCCCGCCGAACGGGAGATGATCTACAGCTATTTCCAGAACCATCCAGGCAATTTTGTGGTGCTCAGCGGCGATATTCATGTGAGCATGGCCCTGGAGCTCCGCAGGGATCCCTTCGATCTGGAGGCCGAACCGATCGCCGTGGAATTCGTCAACACCAGCATCACCGCCCAAAATTTCGACGACAAGATGAAGTGGCCGCCGCGCACCCAATCGCTCCCCTATGAGGACGAGCTCAAGCAGCACCTCAACCATGTGAAATATGTCAATCTCGATGGCCACGGCTACAACATCGTTGATGTCACCCCGGAGCGGGTGCAGGTGGAGTGGTGGCATGTCGACACCGTGCTCAGCCCCAGCCACCAGGAACATTGCGACGCGGTGATCCACGTCAAGCCCGGCAGCTCCAGGCTGGTGCTCGCTCCCCCCTAGCGGTGCCCTGCGGCGAAGATCAAGGGGGCGGATCAACCGTCAGCCCAGCCGGGGCAGCTGGGGCACCCGCCGCTGCGGCTGCCCCTCCGGCTGTGGCGGGTGGTGCTGGGTGAGGGCGTCGCCGGCTCCATCAAAGAGCCGCCAACCAGCCTGCTCCACCTCCAGGTGCACCGTTTCCCCCACCCGTGCCTCCTGATCCGGGCCCGTGCGCACATGCACCAACTGGCTGCCCTCCAGCAGCCGGCAGGTGAGCAGCTGCTCATTGCCCAGAGCTTCCACATGGCTCACCTCCGCCGGCAGATTGCGGTTGGCGGAGGGAGCCAGCCGCAGGTGCTCCGGCCGCAGTCCCCCGGTGAGCCGCTCGCCCTGGCGGCTGGCCACCAGGGGCTCCAGGGCCGGGGGCACGGCAAACTTCTTGCCCGCCGCCAGCAGCAGCCCGCCACCCACCACCTCCACCGGCAGCAGATTCATCGGCGGGCTGCCGATGAACTGGGCCACGAACAGATTGGCCGGCTGGCGATAAAGCTCCAACGGCGTGCCCAGCTGCTGCAGGCGGCCCTGGTAGAGCACGGCGATGCGATGGCCCATGGTCATCGCCTCCACCTGATCGTGGGTGACATACACCGTGGTGGTGCCCAGCTGGCGCTGCAGCTCCACGATCTGGGTGCGGGTGCCCGTGCGCAGCTTGGCGTCGAGGTTGCTGAGGGGCTCATCCATCAGAAACACCTCCGGCTGGCGGGCGATGGCCCGGCCCAGGGCCACCCGCTGCTTCTGCCCGCCGGAGAGTTCCTTGGGCAGGCGCTCCAGCAACGGCTCCAGCTCCAGCATCCGCGCCACCTCGGCGATCCGCCCATCGATCCGCTCCTCCCGTGCCGAGGGCACCCGCAGGGAGGCAGGCCAGGGGCGGCTCAGGCGATGGAGGCCGTCCTGGAGTTGCTGGGCCGTGGATCGGGGCTGGCGGCGGCGCAGGCCGAAGCCCAGGTTGCCCGCCACCGTCAGGTGCGGATAGAGGGCATAGCTCTGGAACACCATCGCCACATTCCGCTGGGAGGGACGCAGCCCACTCACCGGTTGGCCCGCCACGTAGATCTCCCCGCTCGTAGGACCATCCAGGCCCGCCAGCAGGCGCAGAAGGGTGCTCTTGCCGCAACCCGAGGGCCCCACCAGCACCAGAAATTCCCCATCGGCAATGGCCAGATCCAGCTCATGCAGCACCGTCACCGGTTCCCCACCCCGCCGTGGGGGGTAGGTCTTGCTCACCTGCGCAAACCGAACCTCGGCCAAACCTGTGCTCCGACGGGCGGATCCTAAGGTTGCTGCAATGCAGTTCATTGATCAGGCGCGCATCACCGTGCGTGGCGGCCGCGGCGGCGACGGGATCACGGCCTTCCGGCGCGAGAAATATGTGCCCGCTGGAGGCCCCTCCGGCGGGGATGGGGGGAAAGGCGGCGATGTGGTGCTTCGCGCCGACAACAACCTGCAGACCTTGCTGGATTTCAAGTACAAGCGGCTGTTTGCCGCAGGCGACGGCACCCGGGGCGGCCCCAACCGCTGCACAGGAGCCAGCAGCCCTGCCCTGGTGGTGCCCGTGCCCTGCGGCACGGAGGTGCGCGATGCCCGCACCGGCATCCTGCTAGGGGATCTCACGCTGCCCGGCGAAGAGCTTGCGGTGGCCATGGGAGGGCGCGGCGGGTTGGGCAATGCCCACTTCCTGAGCAACCGCAACCGGGCTCCAGAGCGCCACACCGAAGGGAAGGATGGGGAGGAATGGCTGCTGCAGCTGGAGCTCAAACTTCTGGCGGAGGTGGGCATCATCGGCCTGCCGAACGCGGGCAAGAGCACCCTGATCTCCGTGCTCTCCGCCGCGCGACCCAAGATCGCCGACTATCCCTTCACAACTCTGGTGCCAAACCTGGGGGTGGTGCGCAAACCCAGCGGAGATGGCACCGTTTTCGCCGATATCCCCGGCCTGATCGAAGGAGCCGCCGCCGGAGCCGGGCTGGGCCACGACTTTCTTAGGCACATTGAGCGCACGAAGCTTCTGGTTCACCTGCTGGACGCCAGCTCAGACACGGTGCTCGACGATCTTGCGGTCGTTGAAAAGGAATTGCAGAGCTATGGCCACGGCTTGCCCGACAAGCCTCGAATCGTGGTGCTCAACAAGGCAGACATTCTGGATAGTGCCGCCAAGGATGAACGCATGTCCCAGGTGGAAGCCTGGGGAGAAGGAGCATCCTGGATACGAAGGAAACCCCTGTTGATTTCAGCTGCGGCCTCCCAGGGGCTGGACGCCCTCAGGGAAGCCGTCTGGAGCCAGCTGGAGGCGGATCAGTCGTCGTAGACCCGGCACTCGGGAGCTTCTGGATTCAGATCGCAGAACACTTCCAGGGGAGTGGGGTCGTGGCTGTCTTCGGGATGGTGCGATTTGAACTCCTCAAGACTCTTGAGCTCCTGCTCAAGGTGCCGCACCTTGCCGAGATCCCCTGCAGCACGGGCCTGTTCGATGTCCTGTTTGTCCTGTTCGATGTGCTCGTCGATGCTTTTCATGACAGACGGCCGCTGTTGCCGGCGGAAGTTCACGGCGCCTACCTTACGGGGCCCGTCGACCAACCGCCGGCCCTCTGTGCGCTGGTGCTGATGAATCCTGCGCAAAGGCGTTAGCGGCGAACCGGCCCCTGGCGGTGCTACCACAGCAACAAGCCAGCAAGGAGCAGGGCGGATGACCCACATCCGACAACGGCGTGACAGGCATTTCATCGACGAGGACGGTCGGCTGTTCTGGATCAACGGGCCTGACGACAATTGCTACCTCTCCGAGCAACGCCAGTGGAGGCCCAACCTGAGCTTTGAAGACGTGTTGGAATGGAAACAATGTGCCCCTACCGGCACGGTGAGCCAGCGGTTTCCCTCGCCAATGGCGGCCTGTGAGGCCTTCGAGCAGGCCCAAGTGGTGTGGTCGCTGGATGTGTATCTCCGCCGCATGGGCGATGAGATGGCCCGCCACCGATCCGCGGCCGACTACAAACCCACGGCCATGCGCCTGGCTGAAGCCCAGGGCGCACGCCCCCGCCAACCGCCCTGGGCCCTGCCTGCACCATCCGGCCCTGCCTGCGAGCTCGCCCCTGGCATGCCCCCCAGACCCAGCGGTGCCGAACGGCAAGGCCCACGGGAGACCGCTGCGTCTGATCCTGCTTCTGAGGAGGAGATGCCCCATCTCCGCAGACGGCGCCGCAGCGGGGCACCCCAGCCCCACTGATGGGCCAAGGGGCTACACCGCCTGGCGCTCACTGAGCTGAAGCCAGCGCTCCTCTGCGGTTTCGATCCGCTCCAGGAGCGCCGCGAGCTCCTGGCTGAGGGTCTCCAGCTCGCTGAAGCTCAGCGAACCGGCCAGGGCGAGCTGTTGCTCCAGCAGGCGTCTGTTCTCCTCCCAGTGGGGAAGATCCCGCTCGAGGGCCTCCAGTTCCCGGCGCTCCTTGTTGCTGAGCCGTTGTCCCTGTGGCTTGGCGACGGGTCCCTTGGCGCCAGCCCCGGCATCCGCCGCCTTCGGGGCAGGCTGCGAAACCGCTGCACTCGAAGCGGCCCGCTGGGCTTCGAGATAGGCGCTGTAGTTCCCCTCGAAGCGCCGCACGTCCCCCTGGCCCACCAGAAAGAGCCGATCCACGGTGCGATCCAGAAACCAGCGGTCGTGGGAGACCACGACCACACAGCCACGGAAATCCTCGAGAAAGTCTTCCAGCACCGCCAGGGTGGCCACATCCAGGTCGTTGGTGGGTTCATCCAGCAGGAGCACATTGGGCGCCTCCATCAGCAGCCGGCACAGATGCAGGCGCCGCCGCTCCCCACCGGACAGCCTGGCCACGGGCTGATGCTGCTGGGCCGGGGGGAAGAGGAAACGCTCCAGCAGCTGGGAGGCACTGAGCTCCTGACCGGCCACCTGCACCCGGCTGGCTGCCTCGTTCACCACATCAATCACCTTCCGCTCTTCAGGCCCTTGAAGCACCGCGCTGTGCTGATCAAAGACAGCCAGGCGCACCGTTTCTCCCAGCTCGAGCGTGCCGGCACTGGGGAGGCGGTGCCCCGCCAGCACCTCCAGCAGGGTGGATTTGCCGGCGCCGTTGGGGCCGATGATCCCCACCCGATCCTCCGGGCTGAAGTCGTAGCTGAAGTTGGCCAGCAGGGAACGCCCCTCGATGGCCACGGCCACCTGCTCCGCCCGGATCACCCGTTTGCCGAGGCGCTGGGCCGTTGCCGCCATCTCCAGGCGGGCCTTCGCCTTGGCGGGGGGAGCCTCCTGGAGCTCGGCAATGCGCTGCAATCTGGCCTTCTGCTTGGTGCTGCGGGCCTTGGGGCCTTGGCGCAACCAGGCCAGCTCCCGGCGCAGGACGGAGCGGTAGGTGGCGGCAGCCGCAGCGGCCACCACCTCCTCCTGGGCCCGCTGCTCCAAATAGGCGGCGTAATTGCCGGCAGTCTGGCGGGCCTGCCCACCCTCCACCGCAACGATCCGGCGGGTTACCCGATCCAGCAGATAACGGTCATGGGTCACCAGCACCACGGCGCCGGGGTAGCGATCCAGCCAGCTCTGGAGCCATTCCACCCCGTCCGCATCCAGGTGGTTGGTGGGCTCATCTAGCAGGAGCACATCGGGCTGGGCCACCAGGGCGGCCGCCAGGGCCACCCGGCGCCGGTTCCCGCCGGAGAGTGAGGCCATGCTCTGTCCCAGCACCTTGGGCCCAGAGCCAATGCCTAGCCGATCCAGCACGGTGTGGCACTGCCGCTCCAGATCCCAGGCCTGCCGGGCCTCCATCTGGCGCTGCACCTCCGCCAGCCGGGCAAGCAGCCCGGCCGACTCCGGATCAGCACTCAGGGCCAGGGAGAGCCGTTCATGCTCGCGCAGGAGATCCATGCGGTCTCCGCCCCCCTGGAACACCTGATCCAGCACCGTGGCCGCCGGATCGAAGCTGGGCTCCTGATCCAGCAACACCACCTGGAGCCGGGCCTGACACTGGCGACGGCCCTCCTCCAGGGGCTCCACTCCGGCCAGCACCCGCAGCAGGGTGGATTTGCCGGCGCCGTTGGGGCCGATCAGGCCGAGGCGATCCCCGGCCGACACCGTGAGATCCAGATCGCGGAAGAGGGAGCGCAGGCCGAAGTCCTTGCCGGCCCCCTCCAGGCGGATCAGGTTCACGGCATGGCCCCTGTCGCCTTGAGCTGGTCGAGATGGAGGAAAACGCTCTTGTCCCCCACATCAGCGGCGGCGGCCATGGGGAATTTGCGCAGGCAGAGCACGAGCAGCAGCGCCGCCTGCAAAGTCAGCAGCCCAAGGGTGTGGGGCACCGAGAGCAGCCCCGTGAGCCGCCCCAGCAGAGCTACAGGCAGCAGCAGGGTCACCCCGATGGCCTCGGGCCGCCGGAAACAGAAGAACTCCTTGAAGCCGATGCCGGTGAGGGCAGCGAAGAAGGGGCCGATCGCCAAGATCGCCAGGGGGTGGCTGAAGGCCTGGTGCACCATGCCGGCCGGGGTGAGCCAGGCCGCCAGGGTCACGAACCCCATGCAGCCCAGCAGCCAGAAGAGCTGCAGGGCCCGATGCAGGGGCCGCAGATAGATGTGAATCCAGCGCAGGGCCAGCCCCAGCCCTCCCGCCATCACCACCAGCCAGGGCCAGAGTACTCCGCTTCCCCATTGCCGCCACTGGAGAGCCAGGGCCAATTGGGCGACGGCCACACTGGTGAGGGCCAGGCGATAGGCCAGCACCTCCCGCCGGTCCTGAGCGGTGATCGTGTAGGTGCCATACACCCCTTCGAACACGGGGTCGGCGGTGGGGGGGGAGGCCAGGCTGGAGCTCATGGCGAGGTGGGGGGCGTGCTGTTCACCAGTGTGGCCAGATCCGGCCCCGCCGGGATGAGGCCGGAGGGGTGGAGGGGGAAAAGGGCACCGAAATAATCCTGGCGCCAGTGATCGGCAAAGCAGGTGGCGGCCACTCCCGGCAGGGCAAAGAACCGCGAGCGCCAGCGCCACAGGGCCGGCAGCTGCCACAGGGGCCGCTGGCTGCAGCCGAACAAGGGGGCGTACACCATCTCCCAGCGGATCAGGGTGGGGAAGAGCACCACATCGGCCAGGGTGGGCACCACTGCGCTGCAGAGCCACTGCTCCTCTTTGCCCTCCTGCGCCAGGAGCGCCTGATCCGCCTCCTCTAGGGCTGCGAACAGGGCGGTCTGGTCAGCGTCGTAGGCCTGCTGGCTTCGGGCGAAACCGCAGCGATAGACCCCGTCATTGACGGCCTCCTGAAACCGCGCACGCCAGTGGGTGATGGCTTCTGCAGAGGGGGCAGGCTCCAGATCAGGGGCGGAGGCAGCGGCCGGCCAGCGGTTCAGCAGTTCGATCACCCGGGCGCTCTCATTCACCAGGATTCGCCCGCTTGAGCGCTGCACAATCAGCGGCACGGTGGCCCGGGCCTGATGGTTGCCGCCGCTGCGGCGGTAGAGATCGGCCAGGGTGCTGCAGCCCAGAAAGGGTTGGGGACAGCGCCAGCGGCCGGCCTCCGGATCGGGCTCCACCATCTGGAGGGTCAGGGTGTCCCCCAGGCCCCGTAGGGTCCACACCAGCCAGGCCCGATGGGCCCAGGGGCAGCTGCGCCCCACGATCAGCCCATGGGCACCGGCTTCGGGGGCATCCTGCGGCAAAGGCGGCAGGGCGGTGTAGGCCCCCGCCGGCCGGCGGTAGTGGCCCGCCGCATCCGCCGGAGCCAGCCCCCCCATCAGCTGCATCCATTGCCAGTGCCAGAAGGCCCGCACACTGCGCACGAGGGCCGGAGGGGGCGACATGGGGCGACGGACGGCTGTCCCCAACTCTGCGTCAGGCTGGTGCAAAGAGGAGCCGGCAGGCCATGGCGGAGGGGAGCTTGGAGACGACGGCCAGGGTGCTCGTGGTGGGTGGCACCCACGGCAATGAGCGCAATGGGGTGGAGTTGCTGGAGCACTGGAGCCGGGTGCCGGAAAGCCTGCACACCGCCGGGCTCCCGGTGGCCTTCACCCTGGGCAATCCAGGAGCGATTGCCGCGGGACGGCGCTACCTGGAGCGGGATCTGAACCGCAGCTTCGCCCCGCCCCTCCTGGAGGACAGCCGCCACCAGGAGACGGAGGTGTGCCGGGCCCGGGATCTGCTCGCCGCCTGGGGACCCGAGGGCACCACGCCCTGCGCCGTGGCACTGGATCTTCACAGCACCACGGCCGCCATGGGCTGTTGCCTGGTGATGTACGGGAGGCGTGCAGCGGATCTGGCCCTGGCGGCCGGGCTGCAGAGACGCCTGGGCCTGCCGATCTACCTGCATGAAGGGGACCCTGCCCAGAGCGGCTATTTAGCGGAGCGCTGGCCCTGTGGGCTGGCGATCGAAGTGGGACCCGTACCGCAGGGGGTGGTGAACGCCGCCATCTGCCGGCAGACCCAGCTGGCTCTCGAAGGCGCCTTGGCGGTGCTGGCCGAAGCGTGCCAGGGCGCGTTGGCTCTCCCTCAGGAGCTGGTGGTGCATCGCCATCTGCGCAGCCTGGACCTTCCCCGGGATGGCCAGGGCAGCCCTACAGCCCGGGTGCATGGCCTGCGGCAGGATCGCGACTGGCAGCCCATGGGCCCCGGGGACCCGTTGTTCGAAGCCCCCGATGGAGCCACCCTCGGCTGGAGACAGGCGCCTGGAGATCCGGGCAGGGTGTGGCCGGTGTTCATCAATGAAGCGGCCTATGAGGAGAAGGGCATCGCCCTGAGCCTCACCCTGCGGGAGGTGTGGCCGGTGGCCTCCGCCTGGGGGGAGGGCCTGATGGCCCTCCTGCGGGGGAGGTGATGGGCGCCTTCACTTGGTGGAGGCGAAATCGGGATAGGCCTCCATGCCGTGCTCTCCGATGTCGAGTCCTTCGATCTCCTCCGGTTCGGTCACGCGGATGCCGTTGAAGAAGGCACCCATGATCGACCAGAGGATCCAAGAGGCAATGATCGAAAACAGCGCAAAGGCCAGCACACCCACGATCTGGATCCCGAGCTGATTGAAACCGTGGCCGGTGAGCAGGCCCTTGTCCTGGTTGAAGAGGCCAACGGCCAGGGTGGCCCAGATGCCGCAGGTGCCATGCACGGAGAAGGCGCCCACGGGATCATCGATCTTGAGGGAATCAACGACCATCACCGAAAACACCACCAGCACCCCGGCGATGAAGCCCACGATCCAGGCGGAAGGCATAGAGTAGCCATCACATCCGGCGGTGATGCCCACGAGTCCGGCGAGGATGCCGTTGATGGTCATGGTGAGATCGGGCTTCCCGCCCATGATCTGGCTGGTGAGGGTGCCGGCGATGCCGCCAGCGGCCCCACCGAGGGTGGTGGTGACGGCGATATAGGGCACTTCCGGGGCCATGGACAGCCAGGAGCCCGGGTTGAAGCCATACCAACCGATCCAGAGGATCAGACACCCCAGGGTGGCGATCGCCAGGTTGTGGCCTGGGATGGCCTGGGGTTTGTCGTTCAGGAACTTGCCGATGCGCGGGCCCAGGATCAGGGCACCGACCAGGCCAGACCAGGCCCCGAAAGAGTGCACCACGGATGATCCGGCGAAGTCGATGAAACCGATCTTGTTGAGCCAGCCCTCACCCACGTTCCACTGCCAGGAACCGGAAATGGGATAGAGAACACCCACCAGAATGAGCGAGAAGACCACAAAGGGAGCGAACTTGATCCGCTCAGCCACCAGACCGGAAACGATGGTGGCCGCCGTGCCGGCGAAGGCAGCCTGGAAGAGGAAATCGACGCTGGGCACCAGCTTGCCCTCCTTGACCATGTCCGGTGTGACGGTGGGGTCAAAGAACACACCGCCGAACTTGAGCCAGCCGGGAATTACCCAGTCGGCGTTATACATGATCTTGTAGCCGATGAACCAATAGGCCGTTACTGCCAGGGCGAAAACAATGAGGTTCTTCGCCAGAATATTCACCGCATTCTTTTGGCGGCAGAGGCCCGCCTCTACCATGGCAAAGCCGGCGTTCATGAAGATCACCAGCACCGCACAGATCAACACAAAGAGGTTGTTGGCTAGGAAGGCGGGAGTGAGCTCGGGCAGCTCCGCTGCTTTGGCGGAAAGATTGAAGAGCCCAAGACCAAGCAGGGCGATGGGCACACAGGCCAGCCAGGTGAGAGCGCGGGAGGACTGGGCACCCCGCAGGCTTGAGAACAACCGAAGCGGGACATCCTGCAGACTCTGGGAGGGAAGGGAAGCCATGGACTTCCTTCTCCTGGACGGAAAGGCTTGGGTCATGGAATTAGATAAGGAAAGGTGTTCTGATGGGATCATCAGGGAGACTAAGAATCACCCTGAGAACACATCAGAGCCTTTAAACCGCAGGATTATTTAGATCCACAGCCGAGGGATCTGTATCACAGGCCACTAAGCCTCCATTTCAAGACCACAGCCGGAGTCAGATGAGGCAACGGCAAAGCAGAACGGGCGGGTGGAGCAAAAGATAAAGATTGTTGACGTATCTGGCAAATTGTTCCTCATGAACAGAATGATCCGTTACATGTGTTTCTCAGAGATCCCAATTTCCTCCATGGCAACCCAACTGCGCTATCGCGGCCTGGCCTACGACAAGGCTTCCCAGGAGAAGCCCTCCACCCGCCCCGTGGAGCACACCTATCGCGGCCGGCACTATCAAGCCCCCCTCCTCCATGAGGCCGCCCCTGCCGACACGAAGGCCAACCTTTGCTACCGAGGCCTCCACTACGTGAGCCACCGCGGCAAGCTGGTCGATCAGGGCTGAGCCTCTGCAGCGAGCATCTCATCGGGCGGGTCCCATCAAGATGAACCCAGCCCAGGCCATCGGCAGAGGATTTCGGCGGCTGGCCTCCAGCATGGCAAGCCTGAGTGCTGCGGCTGGAGTCTGTCCCTGCAAACGCTGTCTGTGAAAAGCCTGCATGAGTTCAGATGTAGGGAGATCGGGAACCGACCAGAGGGACACCATCACCTGACGGGCCCCAGCCCCCAACCAGGCACGGGACAAACCCACCACTCCATCCCCGGTCAGGAGACCACGGCCGGTATCACAGGCACTCAACACCACAAGGTCCGCCTTGAGTTTGAGAGCGATGATTTCAGCCGAGGTAAGAATCCCGTCATCTTGACGGGATGGGGCCAAAGCGATGGCCCCAGGCATCGACCCTGCCGAGATCTGATCGAGTGAGCCATGGCTGGCCAGATGAATCAAGGGAGCCTGAGGCAAACGTCGAACAACCTCGGTTTCTGTCGCCGCTGTTCCGAGTAAGGGGGAAACTCCTAGGAGGGCAGCCACGGACCGAGCTTCTTCTCCACTGGCCTTCAGGGGCGGGAGCTTGAGTGCTGAGCCTCTCCCGAGGCCAAAAGGAGATGGCATCTCGGGATTTCCGACCACTAATGGCCTACCCCCTTGAGAAGGAGTTCTGGGGCGGCTCATCAAGAGATCCAGCACCTGAACAGAAGGAGAGAACAACAGGGTGTGGTGATCGATCATTCGGGTGCCATCCGCGGCCTGGAGA
The DNA here is from genome assembly GCA_040375715.1 of Aphanothece sp. Taxonomy (GTDB): domain Bacteria; phylum Cyanobacteriota; class Cyanobacteriia; order PCC-6307; family Cyanobiaceae; genus Cyanobium. Next base: position 68 of record JBEIRX010000044.1, on the reverse strand, counting down.
GCGGCGAACGGCACAAGGAACAGACTCTTGTGTGGGATCACCACAACTGGCACGTTGGGATTGGCGGG
>JBEIRX010000095.1:0-2771 GCA_040375715.1 Aphanothece sp. | reverse complement strand
TATTTTGTGATGATGACATGTTTGCTGCTAATCCACGGAATAGAAACAAACACGTTTCTTATTTATTGTTGTGAATTGGACTTTGTTCGTCACTCTGCCAAGCCCATGATGAATGTGTCCAAGTCCTATGGAGCGCCTGTCATGCCTGCTATCCTATCCCAGCAAAGTCCTTCCACTCAGGGTCTCGGAATTCAATCCTGCCCTCCGCAGTATGGAGTGAACTATGACGCTGGCTACGTCGGCTTCACCTATACCAACTCTAATCTCATCTCCCGTGGGATTGCCTACTTCACCCGATGGACAAAAATGCATCAGATCAGTGTGTCTCATGCTCTGCTTGTTACAGGTGAAAACGAATGCATTGAGGCCCACGCACAAGGGGGCGTCAAGCGCACGAATCTGGATACGTATTTTGATGACGAGCAATGCCAGATCTTTTTCCGCAAACCCATGAATCTCAGCCCAGAGATCGCCGCACGTCTGGTTTCGACAGCTGAGGAGCATCTTGGCTGCGGTTATGAAATTGATTTGATTGCTGCCCAACTGGAGGCCAATAGTCTCACCGGTCGCCTGCTTCGGCGCTTATTGGGCAGATCCTTTGAAGAAAGAGTTTGTCAACTAAAAGACCATCCCGATCGTTGGATCTGCAGTGAGCTTGTGGCTCATTGTCTGGACTCTCAGCCGGAATACCACGACAAAGGTGTGCTGGCCTACAGCGATTGTACGATCGATCCGCAGGAGTTGTTTGAAGATGATCTGATTTTCACGGCCTGGCACCAGACGAATTCGTCCAGTTTAACTGATCGAGCTGAACCTCTCTATTCGAAGTCTTATGGCCAGAGAGGTTCAGCTCAATGTGTGAGTCTCGGACCAGCAGACAGGACCAAGTCCCTCAAAGCCCCTCTCATCTGGTCCGAATCATGGGGTTGGGGTCGAATCTGATCAGAGCATGCGGCTCGGTGGGCCTTGCAAACCCTTGCCGAGCTACATTTCCCCCATGACCCCGCCGAGGAATGGCCCGAGTCCAGCTGTTCCTCTCCACCGTTTCCGCGGAATTTCTGAGCTACCGGGAGCGGCTGCGCCATCTGCTCACCCGCCCGGATGTGGAGGTGAAGGTGCAGGAAGACTTCATCGTGACGGGCACCGAAACCCTGGAAATGCTCGATGCCTACATCCAGAGCTGCGATGGGGTGATCCACCTGGTGGGGGACATGACTGGGGCCATGGCAAAGCCCCAGTCGGTGGCAGCCATCGCACAGAAGTATCCCGAGTTGGCCAGCCGCTTCCCGCTGGGGGAGTTTCTGCAGCCCGGTGGCCTCTCGCTGAGCTACACGCAGTGGGAAGCCTGGCTGGCGCTGTTGCACGGTAAGCCTCTGTTTATTGCCACCCCCCAGGAGGGGGCACCACGGGATCAGAAGTACACCTGTGAAGCCAACCAACAGGGGCTGCAACAGGCCCACCTGAGCCGCCTCAAGGAGGTGGCCCGCTACCCCGGCACGGCCTTCACCAGCCAGGAACACCTGGCCGCTGAGGTGCTCCGCTCCTTTGTGCTGGATCTGTTGGTGCGAGCGGGTCTCACCCGGCGGCCACTCACCCTGCCGTTTGCAAGCATTGGACCTCTGTTCAAGGGCCGGGCCGCCCTGATCGAGCAGCTGGAGGTCGCCAATCGCCCGGTGGCGCTGATGGGGCCAGGGGGCGTGGGCAAAACACGTCTAGCGATTGAGCACGCCTGGAGGCAGGTGGGCCGCTGCAATGCCGTGCTCCTGATCAACGCCAGCAGCGCGGAAGCTCTCAATCGCAACCTGGCGGGCCTTTGTGGCGGCAACGCCCTGGATCTCCCCGAACAGAGCGCCACAGAAGAAGCAGCCCAGCGCCAGGCGGTGCTCCATTGGCTCCAGGCCAATCCCGGCTGGTTGCTGACCGTGGACAACGTCGACAGCAAAGAGGCGGCGGCCGAGATTGAGACCCTGCTGCCCCAACTGGGCGGCGGCCAGGTGGTGTTCACCACACGCCTGCGCAACTGGAGCGCCGCTGTGAAGGGGTTGGAGGTGGATGTCTTGGAGCCAGACGATGCGCGGGGCTTTCTCCTGGAGCGCACGGCAGAACGTCGTCGCAAGGCTGACGATGACGTCACCAGGGCCCAGGCCATTGCGGTGGAGGATCTTGGAGGTTTGGCCCTGGCACTGGAGCAGGCCGGGGCGTACATCAGCCAGCGGCGCCTCAGCCTGGCCGCCTACCGCAGCCAGTGGCAGAGCAACCGGGAGGCGGTGCTTGCCTGGAGCGATCCCCAGCTGATGCAATACGACCGGAGCCTGGCCACCACTTGGCTCACCAGCTACCAGGAGGTGGATCCGCCTGCCCGCACCCTGCTGCGGCGGCTAGCCTGGTTCTCCTCTGAACCCATCCCAGAAAGCCTCCTGGAGGTGGAGGTGCCCGGGGATCCTGAGGCCGCTGCAGGTGCCTGGGAGGCGATCAGCCAGCTGGAGGCCTATTCCCTGGTCAACCGCTCCGGGGATGCTCCCACCTTTTCGTTGCACAGGCTGGTGCAAGAGGTGGGCCGGCTATGGCAGCAACAAAGGGAGCAGCCCGAACCCAATGAACTAGAAGCTGCCCTGGGCTGGCTCAATGGGGCCTTTGTGGGCGATCCCCAGGATGTACGCAGCTGGGCATTGTTGGATCCCTTGGCGCCCCATGCCAAGACGGTGGCTGGGTTTGCGGAGGCTTCTGGGATCCCAAAGCCAACGGCACGAGTGTTGAGTGGCTTGGGTGTG
>JBEIRX010000084.1:0-3530 GCA_040375715.1 Aphanothece sp. | reverse complement strand
TGGCCAACGTGAAAAACACCAGAACCAGGCAGAGGAAGGTCACCACCGCTGTGAGCCAGAGCCGGCGCCGGTTCAAAATCCCCGCGATCTGGATCAGGAGGGCCAACAGGCCCTGAGCCAGGAAGAGAACGGCCATGGGCAGAGGAGCCTGCATGACCTGGTCGACGCGAAACGGAGCAACGTCGGGGAAGGGAGGCACCACGGCTGGAAGCAGGACAAAGAGACCGGAGACAGGGGCGACCGCAGGAAGTCCCTCAATGAGCATGACCTGCAGCCGAGGGAGAAACGGGCTCCGTTCGCCTGCGGAACAGGCGATAGTGGCCACTGGTGAGCTTGAGCTGGCTACTGATGTCTTCCCAGCGTCCAGGTTGCCGGTTGAGGCAGGCTCGGAAAAAGGCTTCCGTGTTCGGCCCATCGGGATCCGTGCGCATCCACACCAGGTTCTGATTGGTCGAATCCGTGAGCTGTTCACAGACGGCCGTGGGATCGGTGGGAAGCGCTAGTTTGCGAGTTGCCCAGCTCGGTTTGAGTTGGCGGTGGTTGAGACTCCACTCCGGACCAATGCCCGTCGTGCTCGCCCGTTGGTGGAGCTGGCGTTGCAGGGCCACATCCTGCGGAGCGGTAAACCCTTCGCCGGGGTGGCTCAAAAGAAAGCGACGGGTTGCCTCCCGATCCGCTTCAAGGGCAAGCACCAAGGCATTGGGCTGGCGGGGTTGGTTGAGAACGCTGACTACAAAGACATTGTTGAAGAGGATGCAAGAGAGGATCAGCAGCACCACGCGCCCCAGTCCACCCATCCAGGCCCCGGAGCGTTCCATCACAGCAAAGCCGCAAAAAAAAAGCAGCACCACTGGAAGGATGAGCAACGCAAACTCCTCCCGCTCCATTCCTCGCAAGAGGAAGGCCTGCAGGATTTCCAGGCCAAACACAACCGAAAGCAAGGGAACAATCAGCAGCTGATCGGCCCGGCTGAAGGGCTGACAGGCGAGGCGGAAGGTGTAGGCCAGCAGGGCCAGCAGGGGAACCAAAAGCAGCAGCCACAGGGGCAGACCAGCCACCTGAACCCTCAGCAACGCTCCGAGGAGGGGAAGCAACTGATCGCTTTCCCCGGGGGCGCGGCTGGCCTGCTCTAGGGGAAGCTGCAGGGATCCGGCCCAGGCCAGCGCCAAACCATCCGCCAGGCCTCCGTAGGGGGCAAAAATCAGGAGCATGGCCATCAGAAACCCTGCCAGCACGGACAGCACCCCGGCCAGGGAACGGAGCACGGGGAGGCACAGATACCCCACAATCGCCACCATCACGATCGGAGAGATCAACACTGGGGATCCCATGAAGGCGAGGCCAAGCGCAGCCCCAGCCAGCACCAAGGGCCAGCACCGAGGGGCTGGCAAGGCCTGGGAACCCTGCGGGAGCAGGCTCAAGCAGAAGAGCGCCAGCACGAGAAAGGCGTTCGAGAAATGCTCCGGCAGGCCGGAAATGCCCTCAGGAAAGCCCTGGGCCGCCATCACGAAAAAGAAGGCGGCGGCTACGGGCAGGGAGGATTCCGGAGCAGAGGCGATCAGGCCAAGCCTGGCAATGTTGCGAAGAGTCCACGCCAACAGCACCCCAGAAAAGGTATCGATGGCAAGGATGAAAAGGCGATGGGCCAGAAGACTTCCCAGCCAGGCCGATGGGGCATAGAGCCACTGGTCCAGGGGCTGACTACCGTTCACGAGCCCATGGAAGAGAAGCTGACCATGCAGCAATCGCTGGCCGCCATACAGCAGCTCGTCCAAGCGCATGCTGTAGGTGCCTGGGAGGGTGGGCTGGCGAACCACACGAATGAACTGACCCAGCAATGTCAGGGTCCAGATCCCTGGAAGAAACCAGGCGGGCACTTTGGCAAATCTCCTGCCTGCGCGGGTGCCTTTCAGGGACTCGGCCAAGGTGCAGGTCTCATTGGGCGGGATTTTATCTGACTTCATGTATGCAGGACTACACCAGGCGAGCCGGGATTCGATCCAACCTGCCGCTCAGGTGGGTCGGGGCCAAGACACCTCCCAAGGCCAACGATCCGGCAGACAAAAGAAGGCATCATCCTTGCCACAACGGAGCGTGAGGGTCTCCAGCAGGCGATCCAGCACCCAGAAATCAAGGGTGACGGCAAGGGCGGGCAACACGGCCCAGCGGGCGCGGTAGTTCTCCAGCCAGGCCAGAAAAACAATCAGCAGAAACAGCCCGACGGGATCGGCGAAGCGGCTTGAAAAGGCGGGGATCCATCCCTGCCGCAGGCACTGTTGAACCAGCAGAAACAACAGGCCAAAGAACGCCAACTGGCGCGTATATGGACAACGCAGAAGCTCGCGCCATCCCAGGCGGCGGAACCAACACACCATCCCGACCCCCAGACCGAGCGCCAACTGCAAGCGCTGCACCACTGGAGAGAGGGCATAGCTGTTGAAGAATGTCTCCTTCTGGGTGTAGTGGTGCAGTTTGGACCAGACGGTGGGGCCAGCCAGAGACAGCAACCCTGCCAGCAAGAGGAGCAAAGCGGCCATCCAAAGCCACTGACGGGGCTTTGGGACCGGCACCGATGCCGCCATCGAGGATGGTGGGGCCATCAGCAGCAATCCTCTCGGGAGGAGGGCCAGCAGGGCTGTAGGAAGAAAGCTGCCATGCACAGCGACCGCCCAGAGCATGAAAAAAGCCGTAGGAGCGCGACCCACAGGCGCGAGCCGACCAGCCCACAGCAACAAGGGAACCAATAGGAGGGTCAGCAACGCCTGCCGGCTGACGCCGTTTTGAAGAAAGTTGCGGAGAAACGGACTGAAGAGCAGCACTAGGGCCCACCAGGCCCCCCAGGCAGGAGCGCTCCAGGAACGGGCAAGAGCCAGTCCCAGAGCACCGTATCCGGCCGCCACAAGGCCATGCACAAAAGCCATGCGGTAGGGCAGCCAAAGAATCAGGGGCGCTGCCAGCATCCAGAACGACTCACCTTTGACCCGATCCGTGTGGAAGGCGAGATCATGACCAAGCTTGGTGACGTCACTGGTACCCCAGGAGGCCAGTCCGAACAGCAGGGTGATCTCCAGCACCAGAACAACCTCTGTGGCCGCCGACAAGCGACTGCGCCCCCCTCGAGCCGAGAAGCTCAAGAATGTGGCGGTGATCAGAAGCGCCCCCGTCAGCAAGGCCACCAGGAGCGGCGCGGAACCGACCTGGTCGATTCGATAGGGAGCGCTGGTGGGAAAGGGAGGCATCCGCCCTAGGACTCCGAGCCTGCAGATCTCCCCACCAGCACGCGGCGCAGGGAAGGGGAATCCATGATCCGGTCGAACCCCCAATAGGGGTCGAGCAGAGCGCGCACCGCTGCTCTGCTCTCCGTCTCTGGAAGGCAAAGACACCGACCGAGCTCCCCACTGAGCCGCTGACGCTCCTCCCACTCCAGGGCCTCCTCTTCAGCTTTGTCGGATCGCAGGATGGAGAGATCCTGCTCCGCTTCCACCGGCAGCCAGTGGAGCCGCAGCCCCAAGGACACCCCATAGCCCAGA
>JBEIRX010000093.1:0-2854 GCA_040375715.1 Aphanothece sp. | reverse complement strand
GATGCTGACAGAACCCCGCAGCTCTATCTGGCGAAACCCCCGGCCGCTGGCGCGCCGCCTGCGGGTGGTGGCCCCCCCCCTGCGGCAGCGGATGTCCTGGCACCCATGAGCAGCCGTCCGGCCTGGCTGTTGTGGCACAGCCTGGATTTCTATTTCCGCAACGGGGGTGGCCGCTGTTATGTGGTGGCTGTTGGCAAGGCCGCAGAAGGGACCACCATCACCTCGCCAGCCCTGATCGCAGGCCTGAAGCTGCTGGAGAAGCAGGATGAACCCACCCTGATTGTCATCCCCGAAGCCACGCTGCTGCTCCAGGCGAGTGATTTTGGCGACGTCGCCAAAGAGGCCCTGAAGCATTGCGACAAGTTGATGGATCGTTTTGCCATCTTGGATGTGCAGGAACTGGCGAATGCTGCCCCACTCACCAAGAAAAATGACCTGGATGCGGCTCGGGAGAGTTATGGAGATGCCAGTCTGAGTTATGTAGCTGCCTATTATCCCTTTCTCAATTCAACGATCTCTCCCCTAGTTGATGACGCTCTCATCACGGTCGACCTCACGATCCCCGGGCAGCCTGCCGCTGCCGCGGTGAAGCTTGATTCGCTCAAAACCGCTGACACTGAGCTCTATAACAAGATCCAGCGGCTCTTGGCCAACGTGAGGGTAACCCTTCCGCCCAGCCCAGCGATTGCCGGAGCCTATGTGAGTGTGGACAGGGACCGTGGTGTCTGGAAGGCCCCCGCCAACGTGGGCTTGCAGGCCGTGATCAGCCCCGTGGATCTGATGACAGACGACCAGCAGGGATCCTTCAATATTGATGCCACAACAGGCAAATCCATCAATGCAATCCGCTCGTTCACCGGGCGGGGCACCGTGGTGTGGGGTGCTCGCACCCTGGCGGGCAACGATAACGAATGGCGCTACGTGCCCGTTCGGCGCCTGTTCATCACCATCGAAGAATCGGTGAAGAAGGCCACCAACTTCGCCGTGTTCGAGCCCAATGACGCCTCCACCTGGCTCAAGGTGAAGGGCATGATTGAGAGCTATCTCTACACCCTCTGGGAACAGGGCGCCCTGCAGGGAAGCAAGCCAGAGAGTGCCTACTTCGTGAATGTTGGCCTAGGCCGAACGATGACGGCCCAGGACATTCTCAATGGCTTGCTCAAGGTTGAAATCGGCATCGCTGCCGTCCGCCCTGCTGAGTTCATCATCCTCAGGTTCTCCCATCGCCTGGCCCAGGCGTGATCTACGGCCCCGTTTCTGCATCCTCCAACGTTGCTTCCCTGAACCATGGCAGTCTCGACCCAAACCATCCGAACCGACTACCCCCTTCCCGTCTACAACTACCGTGTGGAAATTGAAGGGGAAACTGTTGCATTCTCGGAGGTTTCAGGCCTCAGCATCGGCTACGAAGTCACCACCTACAAGGAAAGCCCCACGTCCGGCGCTGCTGGTCCGCGCACCATGCACATGCCAGCCCAGAGCACCCCACCCACCATCACGATGAAGAAGGGGCTGGTGCGCGCCAAGAGCCTCAAGGCTTTGTACCGCTGGATCCAAACGATCGAGACCAACCTGATCGAGAAACGCAATATCTTTGTTCGGCTCTGCGATGAGAAGGGAACTCCTGTGATCTCCTGGAAGGTGGTGAATGCCTTCCCAACAAAGCTCACTGCTCCCACCTTTGATGCCAAGTCAAATGATGTGGCCATCGAAACTCTGGAGCTGAAGGCGGATCTCATCACCATGGATGAGGGCTGATCATGGCGATGACTGTGGCGCAGCAGGCCCGAAGTTATCCGCTTCCTGCCTACAACTTCCGGGTCACCAGGGCGGGGCAGTCCCTGCGCTTCGCCATGGTCTCCGGTCTGCAGCGGGAGCACAAGGTGATCACCTATCGCGACGGACTCTCCTTCCTCGATGGGGAATTGCTGGCCCGCTATCACCTTGATCAGTATGTATCGGTCACCCTTGAGCAGGGCGTGGTGGAGGGCGAGGGAAGCCTGCATGCCTGGCTGGAGGAGGCCGACCCCCAACCCATGGAGGTGCAGTTATGCAACAGCAAGGGAGTGCCCGTGCTGGCCTGGCGCATGGCCCGCACCATCCCGATCAAGATCACGGCACCCACGTTCGACGCCAGAACCAATGAGGCGGCCATCGATGTGATGGAGATCAAGGCATCAGGTATTTCCATTGTTCCCCTGTCCTGAAGGTCATGGCGTTTCCCCTGCCCACGCTTTCCGTTGACTCGCCTCTGGGGATGCCCCTGGCCCATCGTTTTGGAGTCTTCTTCTTCCTGCAGGGCGTGATTCCCAATCCCCTCGATATCCGCTTCCAACGGGTGTCTGGTCTGTCCACCCGTGTGGAGACGGAACCCATGAAACAGGGTGGGAAGAACCTGACAGCAAAGCACCTGCCCAAACGCCTGTCCTATGAGAATCTTGTCCTGGAGCGCGGATACATCGTTGGCTCACCCTTGAATTCCCAGCTCAATGACATGATCAATGAGTTCAAGTTCTTCCGCTCCGATGTTCTGGTCACCCTGTTCAGTGAAGCGGCTGTTCCCATCTCCGCCTGGATGTTCAAGGAGGCATTCCCCGTGCGCTGGGCCACGGCAGATCTCAATGCCCAGGATGACCGGATCCTCATCGACACCCTCGAGCTCAGTTACTCCCGCATGATGACGGTGCGCATCTGATGACCATCGAAATCCGCCAACTGGTGATTCGGGCCGTTGTGCAACCGGATCAGGCTCCCGGATCCAGCACATTTCCCGATTCCGCCACCGAACGCTCCCCCTTTGCCGCGCAGGCTGCCTTTGATTCGGTGTCCAGGGAGGCCATCCTGGACGGCCTCG
>JBEIRX010000004.1:0-67117 GCA_040375715.1 Aphanothece sp. | reverse complement strand
TACCAAGGGAGTGCTCTACCGCTGAGCTACAAGGGCATGTGGAAAGGTGGGCCGGGTTGGATTTGAACCAACGTAGGCAGAGCCAGCGGATTTACAGTCCGCCCCCATTAACCACTCGGGCACCGACCCGAACCACACCAGGCCAATTTACCAGCTGCTCCTCCCTCTCCCTACGATCGCTACGGAGGTTACGGATGTCCCAGGTGCTGCGCCTTCTCCTGCTCAACGGCCCCAACCTCAACCTCCTTGGCCAGAGGGAGCCAGGGCTTTACGGAGCTCAGACCCTGGAGGCCATCGAGGCGCAGCTCCGCCGGCAGGCCGATGGACTGGGCGTGGCTCTGGACTGCTTTCAGAGCAACCATGAGGGGGCACTTGTGGACCGGATCCAGGCCGCCCGTGGCCAGGCCGACGGCATCTTGATCAACGCCGGCGCCTTCACGCACACCTCCATCGCCCTGCGGGATGCGCTTCTGGGCGTGGCGATTCCCTTTGTGGAACTGCACCTCAGCAATGTGCATGCCCGGGAATCCTTTCGCCACCATTCCCATTTGGCGGACAAGGCCGTGGGCGTGATCTGCGGCTTCGGGCCCCTCAGCTACGACCTCGCTCTCCAGGGGCTGGTGGCCCACCTGCGAACGGAGTCCGGCGCATGAGGGCCCGGCTGGGTGCACCCTCGGCCCGGGTCAAGTGGCTGGCGGCTCCGACCGGTGCCGACTGGCTCGCAGCGGCCCAGGCGCGGCCGGATCTGGTGCTGATCGACCATGCCCATTGCGAGCGCAAGGCGGCGGGAGTGGCCCTGCAGTTGATGTTCCGCTATCCCTCCGATGAGGCCCTGGGAGGTGCCCTGAGCGCCCTGGCGCGGGAGGAGCTGGAACACTTCGAGCTCGTTTTGGGGGCGCTGCAGCGCCGTGGTATTCCCCTCACGCCCCTGGCCCCCCCCGCCTACGGCTCCACCCTCATGGCGGCGGTGCGGCGCGGTGAGCCCGAACGGATGCTGGATTCGTTCCTGGTGGCGGGGCTTATCGAAGCCCGCAGCCATGAGCGGATGGCCCTGCTTGCGGCCCACAGCACCGATTCTGGGCTTCGGGAGCTCTATGGCCAGCTGCTGGCCAGCGAAGCCAGGCACTTTGGTGTCTATTGGCTTCTGGGCGAATCCCGTTTCGGCCGCGACGCAACGGTGAATCGCCTCCGGGAGCTTGCGGCCGTGGAAGCGCAGGCTCTGACGGGAGAGCTGGCCTCTCTTCAGGACGTGCGGATGCATTCCGTGGGGCTCAATCCAGCAGCGGAAACCGCTCCGCAATGGGATCACCTGTGAACTCAGCCACCCAGCCCTCCGGGTTGTCAAAGAAGCGGATGGCGGTGAAGCGCGGGGCAGAGCCCATGTCGAACCAGTGCCTCGTGCCGGCGGGCACCCTGAGAAAGTCGTTCCTGGTGCAGAGCACCTGCAACACCTCCTCTCCGATGTGAAGGCAGAACAGCCCTTGTCCTTCCACGAAGAAGCGCACCTCATCTTCCCCGTGGGTGTGCTCCGCCAGAAATTTCTGGCGGAGCCCATCCCGCTCGGGGTGGTCGGGAGTGAGGCGGATGGCATCCACCGTGGCATAACGGCCCGTGGCCTGCACCCGGGCGATCTCCTGTGCGTAGGTCGCGATGATTTCGCTGGGATCGGCAGCTGGATCTAGCTTCACGCTGGCGGTCCAGCGCTCGAAATCAATGCCCCGCTTGGCCAAAGCCTCGCGGATGTGCTCCGGGTGATTGCTCGAGAAGGAGGGAAGAGGAATTCCCTCGTCGTCGGCGGCGAAGATCTCCAGCTGGGTCATCGGATGGAACGGGGCCGTCTTCCTGAGCTTAGAAAGGAGCAGTGGTTGCGAGGTTCCACGATCGCTTCCCTGCTGCAGACCCTGGGTGAGGCCCCCCTTTCGCCCCAGCCCGCTGTGATTCTTGTGGGCGTGGGCCCCGGGGATCCTCTCCTCCTCACCGTGGCGGCCGTGCAGGCCATCGCCTCCGCGACGGTGGTGGCCTATCCGGTGGCCCGGGAGGGGGGCGAGGGGATGGCGGCCCGGATCGCAGCGCCCTGGCTCGCTGAAGCTCAGAAGCGATTGCCGCTGGTGCTGCCGATGGTGGAGACGGCTGAGCCCCGCAGGCTGGCCTGGCATGACGCTGCTGATGCCCTGGCGGCCGAGGTGACGGCTGGGTCCACGGTGGCCCTGCTCTGCGAGGGCGATGCCTCCCTCTACGCGTCAGGCTCCTACCTCCTGCTGGCCCTGGCGGCTCGCCATCCCGCCGTGCCCTTGAAGGTGGTGCCGGGCATCACCTCCGTTGCCGCTGCTGCTGCTGCGGCCTGCGGTCAGGCGGGCCCCTGGCCCCTGGCCCTGCAGCAGGAGCCTCTTCTGATCCGTCCCACTCCCGAAACGCCTCAAGAGCTCGATCGGCTCCTGGACGCCTGCACCGATGGGGTGCTGGTGCTCCTCAAGCTGGGCCGCCGCTGGCCCTGGGTGCGGCAGCGGCTGGCGGAACGGGGGCTGCTGGAGCAGGCGCTCCTGGCCCAGCGGGTGGGCTGGCCTGATCAGCGGCTGGCCCCGGCCACCACGGTTCCAGGGGAGGAGCAGCCCTACTTCTCCCTTCTCCTGATCCGTTTCAGCTGGCCGGAGGTGCTGCCTTGATCGCGGCGGTGCGCAGGAGATCCAGAGCTTCTGCAACTGTGGGGGCCCGCATCAGGGCGTGGCGCAGCTGGGATGCGCCGGGGAAGCCCGTGCAGGTCCAGCTCATGTGCTTGCGGGCGATCAGCAGGCCGTGGTGGCCGTGGGACAAGACCAGCGCCTGCAGCTGTTCCCTCGCCAGCTGGACCCGCTCCAGGGAGTCTGGCGTGGGCGGCACAGGCCGGCCGCTCAGGGCTGCATCGATCTGCCCCACCAGCCAGGGAGCGCCCATGGTGCCGCGCCCCACCATCACCCCATCGGCGCCGGTGAGGGCCAGACACTGCCGGGCCTCTTCCGGACTGCACACATCCCCGTTGGCGATCACCGGAATGTGCAGGGCCCGTTTCACCACAGCGATCGCTGCCCAGTCGGCCTGGCCGCGGAACCCCTGTTCGCGAGTGCGGCCATGCAGGGTGAGCAGCTGGGCGCCGGCCTCTTCCAGCCGCCGGCACCAGGCCACGGCATCTGGGTTGCCGCACCAGCCCAGGCGCGTCTTTACGGTGACAGGGATGCGAACCGCGGCCGCCACCGCCTCCAGGATGCGTGCTGCCAGATCCGGGTCACGGATCAGCCCACTGCCCCCTCCCTTGCGGGTGATTTTCTTCACGGGGCAGCCCATGTTGATGTCGATCAAAAAGGCCCCGGCGCCTTCGGCCCGCCGGGCCGCTTCCGCCATGGCCCCAGGGCGGTGGTCGAAGAGCTGCACAGCAATGGGGCCGCATTCCTCCGCCAGCTCCTGCACCTTGCGGGTGCCATGGCCCAGCTCCAGGCTGGTGGCATTCACCATCTCCGTGAACAGCAGGGCGTCCGGTGCCCAGCGGCGCACCAGGCTGCGGAACACCCGATCGCTCACCCCGGCCAGAGGGGATTGGAGCACCCGGCAGCTGAGCTGACGGGGCGTGCCGTTGCCGGGAAGCAGGAGAGGGGGCGGCACGGTCATCATGGTGGCCCATTGTTGAATGGCGGTTGATGCTCTATCCCCTCAGCCGGGCTCTTCTGGAGGCGGTGCTGGCAGACCGCACCAGTGATCGTTTCGTTTGTGAACTGGTGTGGCAACGCCTGGGCTATCTGCCTCCTGAGGACGAGGCCAGTACCGCCTGGCAAGCAGGGCCCGACACCCCAGCCCTCTGGGCCGAGGCCTTCCCCCAGGCGCCCGAAGTGATCGCCCAGCGACCCGCCAGCGTGGCGCTCACCCGTTCCGTGCCGCCCACCCACAAGCAGCTGCTGAAGCAGCAATTGGGCTTTGCCGGCTATCGCATCAGTGAGCTCTATCCGCGGCGCACCCGCAGGGCCACTGCCGTGAACTGGATGCTGGCCCAACTCGCGGAGCGTGGCGAACCGCTCCCTGAAACCGGCCCCATGCCCCCTCTGCTGGAGCCTCCCGCTGATCCACGCTTCGGCCATCCCGGGGATCCTCCCGTGAGCTGATGATGAGGCTGCGCGTTAGGGTCGAGGAAGCGCCAGTCGGTGGGGTTCTACAGCTTGACTCTTCCGGTGGTGGCCATCCTCGGGCGCCCCAATGTGGGGAAGTCGACCTTTGTCAACCGGCTGTGCCGTAGCCGGGAAGCCATCGTGCACGATGAGCCAGGGGTCACCCGTGATCGCACCTATCAGGAGGCCTTCTGGGGCGATCACCATTTCAAGGTGGTGGATACGGGCGGTTTGGTGTTCGCCGACGACAGCGAATTTCTACCAGAGATCCGGGAGCAGGCCAAACTTGCTCTGGAGGAGGCCGCTGCCGCTGTGATGGTGGTGGATGGGCAGCAGGGTCTCACCGCCGCCGATGAGAGCATCGCTGAATGGCTCCGCTTCCAGAAGGTGCCCGTGCTGGTGGCGGTGAACAAATGCGAGTCGCCACAGCAGGGCCTGGCCATGGCCTCCGAATTCTGGAGCCTCGGGTTAGGCGAACCCTATGCCATTTCCGCCATCCATGGCGCCGGCACCGGAGAGCTGCTTGATCAACTGGTGACCCTCCTGCCCCCGGCACCGGAGGAAGAGGGTGAGGAGCCCATCCAGATGGCTATCATCGGTCGTCCCAACGTGGGCAAGTCGAGCCTGCTCAATGCCATCTGCGGAGAGCCGCGCGCCATCGTGAGCCCGATCCGTGGCACCACGCGCGACACCATCGATACGACCCTCGAGCGGGATGGCCGCTCCTGGAAGCTCCTCGATACGGCAGGGATCCGCCGCCGCAGCAGCGTGGAGTACGGCCCTGAATTCTTTGGCATCAACCGCAGCTTCAAGGCGATTGATCGCAGTGATGTCTGTGTGCTTGTGATCGATGCCCTCGATGGGGTCACCGAGCAGGATCAACGCCTGGCGGGACGGATCGAGGAGGCCGGCCGAGCCTGTGTGGTGGTGGTGAACAAATGGGACGCGGTGGAGAAAGACAGCCATACCCTGCATCAGATGGAACGGGAGCTCCGCAATCGCCTCTATTTTTTGGATTGGGCCCCCATGCTCTTCACCTCCGCGCTCACCGGCCAGCGAGTACAGGGCATTTTCCCCCTGGCTGCCGCTGCCGTGGAGCAGCACCAGCGGCGGGTGAGCACCTCCGTGGTGAATGAAGTGCTGCAGGAGGCCCTGCAGTGGCGCTCGCCTCCCGCTACCCGCGGCGGCCGGCAGGGCCGCCTCTACTACGGCACCCAGGTGGCTTCAAGACCACCAAGCTTCACCCTGTTCGTCAACGAACCGAAGCTCTTCGGCGACACCTACCGCCGCTATGTGGAGCGGCAGATCCGAGAGGGCCTCGGCTTTGAAGGCACTCCCATTCGGCTTTTCTGGCGGGGCAAGCAGCAGCGTGATGCTGAGCGGGATCAGGCGCGTCAAGGGATCGATCGCCGCTGATGGACTGGCTGCGCCAGATTCCGATCGGCCAATACGTGGATGCTTCCTCCGGTGTTGGATCCGGCTGGTTGCACCGCCTGGATCCGAGGCTGAAACTGGCCTGGACCCTGGCGTTCCTGGTGACACCCGTGCTGGCGGGGCCCAGCTGGCGGCTCTCGCTGGTGGGCCTGCTGCTCCTGGTGACCCTCTTCAGCGGGGTGCCCCTGCGGCTCTGGCAACGATCGGTGCCGGCCCTGCTGGTCTTTGCGCTCCTGGTGGGTCTGCTCTCCCTTGTGCTGCCCGCCTCTCCGGCTCCAGGAGCTGGACTGCAGCGGCCTCCAGGGGAGATTCTTCTGGCTCCATCGCAGGGGGGCGGGACCCCTGAACGCAGTGGCCTGCCCTGGGAGCTGGCCCGCTGGGGCCCGGTTGGTTTGGGCCCCCTGTCCCTGGGCCCGCTGGTGGTCACCCGGAAATCGGCGGAGCTCGCTCTCAATGCTTCCACCCTGCTCTTCACGGTGGTACACAGCGCCAACCTTTTGCTCCTCACCACAGCTCCTGAAGCCCTGGTCTGGGCCATCAACTGGTGGTTGCGCCCCCTGGCCTGGCTGGGCTGGCCGATGGAGCGGCTGGGGTTCACGCTTCTGCTGGCCCTGCGGTTTCTGCCCCTCGTGCAGGAGGAGCTGCAGAATCTCCTGCGGGCCCTGGCCACCCGCGCGGTGAATCTTCGATCCCTCGGCTGGAAGGCTGGACTGACTCTGGTGTTGGCGGTGGGGGAGCGCCTCCTGGCTAACGTTTTGCTGCGATCTGAACAGGGGGCTGAAGCCCTGATGGCCCGTGGAGGTCATTGGTTGCCGCCGGATCGACTGCATCAACCACAACCCACGGCCTGGCTCCCCACCTTGCTCGGTACTCTTGGGCTGGTCTTGCTCCTGCTGCTGCGGTGGAGGGCGGGATTGGCCTGAATGGTGGTCATGGGCGCCCAGCAGCCTGTGGCCTTTAATGGGCGTAGTTCGTTGTGGCTCGTGAGCGCAGAGCGGTATCTCAGCCATCCCACCTTTGGGATGCTCTATCGGGTCGCTCCGGCTGGGGAGAACAGGGATCTCTTCGCTACGCTCTATGCCCAGAGGATCTTTTTTTTGGTCACTCTGCAGGCCAGAGGGGCCACATTTGAGGTGATTCCCCTCACGGATGCCCGCCATTTTGCAGAGCAGAATCTGGCCCGTGCCCGGCGGGAGGGCCAGATGGAGCTGGCCCGCTGGCGCCAGCTCTTTGACCAGACCTTTCTCTGACAGCCATGGCCGCCGTTCCGGCGATGGCCGATCGCTACGCGGCCTTGCGCCACAGCCTGCCCCCCAGCTGCCGTTTGCTGGCCGTGAGCAAGGGCCAACCGGCGGAGGTGATTCGCGAAGCTGTGGCCCTGGGCCAGCAGAGCTTCGGCGAGAGCCGTCTGCAGGAAGCTCAGGCCAAGCAGCTGGCCTTAGGGGATCTCCCTCCCCTCGACTGGCATTTCATCGGCCGCCTGCAGGCCAACAAGGTGCGCGGGGTCCTGCGGCACTTCGGCACCATCCATTCTCTTGACAGCCTGCCCCTTGCTGAGCGGCTGCAGCGCATCGCCCAGGAGGAGGGGGTGTCTCCGGTGGTCTTCGCTCAAGTGAAAATCCTGCCGGATCCAGGCAAGACCGGGTTTGATCCAGCCACGTTGCGCCTGCTCTGCCCTGATCTGGTGGCGATGGATCCCCTCCGGCTCCAGGGGCTGATGACCATGGCACCCCAGGGGTTGAAGCCCCCTGAACGACTTGCCCTCTTCCAGCAGTGTGCCGCCCTGGCCAGGGAGCTCGGTCTGCCAGAGCTGTCGATGGGCATGAGCGGCGACTGGCAGGAGGCTGTGAAGGCAGGCAGCACCTGGGTTCGTGTGGGTTCCGGGCTCTTTGGCGAGCGGCCTCCTGCAGACGGGTAAGGTGGCCGGATCACCGGACGACCACACCACAGGTGGTTGCAAGCCGACCTGTGGGACGCTATCCAGGTGCAAGCTCCAACCCCCGAGGCCCGATTCGTGTCGTTGTTTTCCCGTCTCCGTGCTGTCGTTTCAGGTGACGACTACCTTGATGGCGATTACGACGATGAGCTGGATTACGACGCCGGAGATGGTTTCGACTCCACCACCAGCTCCGCCCGCAGTTCCTCTGCCCTGGCCATCAGCCCCGATTTTGCTCCCCCCAGTGGCGACGATCCGTTCGCCGGCACCAATGTGATTGGCATGCCTGGCCTCACCAATGCGGTGGCCGAGGTGATGCTGATGGAGCCCCGCAGTTTCGATGAGATGCCCCGTGCGATCCAGGCCCTGCGGGAGCGCAAGACGGTGATTCTCAATCTCACCATGATGGAGCCTGATCAGGCTCAGCGTGCAGTGGATTTCGTGGCCGGTGGCACCTATGCCATTGATGGCCATCAGGAGCGTGTAGGGGAAAGCATCTTTCTGTTCGCCCCCAGCTGTGTGACCGTCACGGCGGCCAGTGGTGAAGAGACCACGTCCCCCACGGTGAACTCCAGCCATCGCTCCACCCCCCCTGAGCCCCAGGAAGCGGCGCCCAGCCCGGCCTGGGGCCGCTCCGACCTGCTCGGTTGATCGATAGCTCCCCCCCTTCCGGTCTCTCCCCTTCCTTCGGCGTGGTGGGTCTCGGCCGAATGGCCCAGGCTCTTCTGGAACCCTGGTTGGAAGATGGTCTGGTGTCGCCCAAACGCCTCCAGGCTGTCGTGGCTTCGGAGGCCTCCCAAGCCCGCTGGGCCTCCTCCACGCTGGGAGGCGTTTCCTTTGGGGTGAGCACCGATCCGAGTAGCGCCTGGCAGTCGCAGGTGGTACTGCTTTCGGTCAAACCCCAGCAGTTGGAGGGGGTGGCCCAGCGGGCTGCTGGGCTTGATCAGCGCTTCCCTGCTCCCGCCGGGCAGCTGCTGATCTCCATTTTGGCGGGCGTGCGGCTGGAGCGGTTGCAACGCCTGTTTCCCGGGCGAACCTGTGTGCGAGCCGTGGTGAACACCCCAGCCCTCGTGCGCTCTGGCCTCACGGCTCTGGCCTGGGGCCAGGAACCGGCGCCAGATCAGCTGGAGTGGGTGGAGCAGCTGTTCCGACGGGTCGGTGGTGTTTGGACCTTGCCGGAGGGGCAGCTGGATGCCTTCCTCGCGCTCACCGCTTCCGGTCCGGCCTTTGTGGCTCTGGTGGCGGAGGCCCTGGCTGATGGTGCCGTGGCCGCTGGTCTTCCCAGGAGGCTGGCCCAAACCCTCGCCCAGCGCACCCTCGCCGGCACCGCGGCCCTGCTCGAGGTGAAGGATCTCCATCCCGGCCAGCTCAAGGACATGGTGAGCAGCCCTTCCGGCACCACGATCGCTGGACTGCGCCAGCTGGAGCGCTCCGGTCTGCGATCCGCCTTGCTCGAGGCCGTGCTTGCCGCTGCCGAGCGCAGCAGGGCACTCGGCTAGGAGGCCTTCGAGCTCCCCAGACGGGGCTCTGTGCCTTCCAGCAGGCGCCTCAGATTGCTGCGATGGCGCCAGAGCACCAGCAGGGTGGTGAGGACGGCCAGAGCGAGATAGGCGGGGCGAAAGCCACCGTGCCCTGGAAACCAGCCCAGCATGAGGAGAGGCAGACCAATTGCCGCCACCATGCTCGAGAGGGACACGATGCGGCTGATGCTGAGCACAGCCAGGAAGAGCCCGAAACAGGCCAGGCCAACCGGCCAGGCGAGGCCCAGCAGCATGCCCAGCCCCGTGGCCACCGCCTTTCCCCCGCGCCATCCGAGCCACACCGGCCAGCTGTGGCCGGCCAGGGCCGCCAGACCTGCCGCCACCACCCACCCATCCAGCCCCGTGCCGCTCATGGCCTCGCCTCCGCTCAGGGAGCCGCCCAGCACCACCCTCGCCAGCACCACCGCGGCGGTTCCCTTGAGCACATCGAGCAGAAACACCACCAGCGCTGGGCCTTTTCCCAGCACCCGCAGCACGTTGGTGGCACCGGTGGAGCCGGATCCCTCCTGACGAATGTCGATCCCCGCCAGCCAGCGGGCCGCCAGATAGCCGAAGGGGATCGATCCCAGCAGATAGCCGGCCAGAAGAAGGGCGAGGGGGAGCAGCATGGCGGCGATCGGTTCAGTAGAGGTCATCCTCGGCAGCCAGTTCGATGGGGGATCCGGCGAAGGCCAGCCAGATCGGGAACTGCAGGATCGGGATCTCGATCGCCCGCTCCGCGGCATCGATCACGATGAAGGGCAGCTCGTTCTGCTCCTCCAGCCGGTCGGCCCGTTCCACCAGGGCCTCCGGCCGCTCGAAGAGCACGATGCCACTGTTGGGGCCGAAATCTTCCCGGCTCAACCCCAGGCAGTCCTGGAGGCCCCGGCGCCACTCCCCGAGCCGTTCCGGCTGGCTCGCCATCACCAGGGTCTGGAACCGCTCGCCATAGAGATCCCCGAGGATGGCGATGGCTGCGGAGGTCACCACCACGTTGCGCAGTCGGGTGCCGCGGCTGGGCTGGGCCCCTCTGCCGCCCTGCCGCAGAAACCAGTCCTCCAGCAGGGTGGCCCCTTCCGCATCGAGAGTGCGGCGCAGACGCCAAGGATCGGCGGAGAAGTCGGGTTGGCCCTGGAAGCTGGTCAACCAGTCGCGGATCACGGCTTCGTCCTGGCTGAACAGGCCTGCGGCCGCAGGGGCGGCCTGGGGCGCAGCGGCCTCAGCAGCCTGTTGCTGATCCAGGGAAGATGGCTGCACCAGCAGGGGCTGGCTCACCAGCTGGGCCTGTTCGGCGGAGGCCGCCAGATCCTGCAGCGCGCCCACCAGATAGTCCTGGAATCCACGCACCCGCTTGGCGATCTCTTCCGACTGGCCGCTGAAGGTGCCGTTGATCTCTGCGCTGATCAGGCCCTTGCGCTCCTCCAACGCCCGGATCTCCTCCCCCAGAACCTCCCGTTTCTGCCGCAGCTCCTGCAGCGCAAGGGCAAGGAGCTGTTGCCTGTCCTCAGGGCTGCTTCCTGGGCCGTCCGGCTGGAGGGTCTCGGTGGTGGGGTTGGTGTCGTTCGTCATGGCCTGGGGGAGGCGGGAAGGGGCACGCGCTGCTCCAGCTGCGCCCGCAGGGCGGTGGCATCAAAGAGCATCGGAAGGAGGTGGGGGCTCTTCTGCTCTCGGAAGTAGAACAGCACGGGCAGGGTGGGTGAGAACAGCCGCCAGGCGATCCATTCGTTGTAGGGGAACCGGCGGATCTCCTTGCCGCTGCGCAACACCAGCAGGGCATCGGCGCTGAAGCACAGCCGCAGCACGGCGGTCTGCACCAGGAGGAAGGCGGCAAAGGCCAGCATGGCCAGTCCCACCCACGGAGCTCCGCCCCAGCGGGGAGTGCCCACCAGCACCAGGGCGGCGAGCAGGGTCAGTCCCAGGGGCACCCAGAAGCGGGGCGCCAGGGTGACGTCTTCAGAAGCGGCGGCCTCGGCAGCGGCTGGATTGGCAAGTGCCATGGTCGGTCTGTGGAGCGCACGAGGGGATTCTCGCCTGGGCCATCTGGTCTCAGGTGCCAAAGAGGATCTGGGTGAGGACCACATCCGCCAGTGCCACAGTGACCAGAATCATCACCACGGCTCCTGTGGTGCTGGTGCCCACCTCTTTCGGCCCACCCTTTGTGCTGAGTCCCCAGCCGCAGGCCAGCACGGCCACGATCAGCCCGAACACCACCGACTTGAGCAGCATGGAGGGCAGATCGTCGGGCTTCATCCAGGTGCGCACGGAGGTCCAGAACACACTGGGGGGAATGCTGTAGAGAAGGGTGCTGCTCATCTGGCCCGACCAGAGGGACATCCAGAAGAACAGCAGGCACTGCACGGGCGACATGATCACCAGGGCCAGCAAGCGCGGCACCACCAGGTAATCCACCGGGTCGGTGCGGAGCATGGTGATGGCATCGATCTGTTCGGTCACCTTCATGGTGCCGAGCTGGGCTGCATAGGCCGTGGCCACCTTTCCGGTGAGGAGCATGGTGGTGAGCAGTGGCGCAATCTCCCGGGAGAGTCCGAGGGAAAGGAGGCCCCCCACCGCCGCGTTCGCTCCCTGCCGGGAGAGCTCAGCGGCCACCTGAATATTGAAGACCGTGCCGGCCGCCAGGCCGGTGATCAGCACGATGAGCACACTGCCAGGCCCAGCCTCCAGCAGTTCCGCCAGCAGGTCGCCGGGATGGATGCGCCCCCTGGCGATGGAACTCACGGCCTGGCCACCGAGCATCAGGCTGGTCCCCAGTCGGCTGAGCCAGCGGGGGGTCACGATGCTCCTTGGCCGGCGTGTGCTCATCATGGCGCTTCGACCCCCAGCGGCCGTTCCGTGCCCCTCGGCCAGCGGCGCATCACCACCAGGCCTAGCACAACCAGCAGGGCGGGAATCAGGCCCATGCAGAGGCGAATGGCCACCAGGGCCGATGGGGGTTGGGCGCTGCCCAGGGTTGGCAGGTAGCCACTGAGGGTCATCAGGCTGCCGAAGCCGAAGAGCACCAGGCTGATGCAGAGCTTCTGCACGAACACCATGAAGGCGCTGTAGAGCCCGGCAGGTTTTTCCGGATCCACATCAATCGCATCGGGCAGGAGCGACCAGGGGATGAGGTAGGCCGTGGAAGCTCCAAGACCCACCACCAGGATCGCCGCGACCAGCGCCGCCAGGCGGAGTTGGTTGGAGAGGCTGGCCAGGGGGCCGAGCTGGCTGTCGAGGGGCACCAGCAGCATGGCCGCCAAGCAGCCCGTCACCCAGAAGCCCGCGCCCCAGGCCAGGGCGCGGAGCCGTCCCTGCCGATGGCTCACCAGGGTCCAGAGCTGGAGGCCCGCCAGGGTGCTCAACTGGAAGGGCAGGAGAATCCAGTTGCTCCAGCTTTCCGGCAGCCGCATCACCACCGGCAGAAAGATCAGGGCGGCGGTCTGCATCAGCTGCAGGCCGCACCAGAGCAGCAGGTAGAGCCCCAGCACCCGCAAGAAGCGGCCGTTGTCGCCGATGCGGCCCAGGAGCCGGCGCGTGGAGCCCTTGGAAGGATTGGGTTGCTGGGCCCGGCGGGCCTTCGGGGCGATGCCCCAGCAGCAGGCCAGGGTGCTGGCGCTGATCACCAGGCCCGAGAGCATCCCCAGCTGCCAGTAGTTGGTGGGATTGGAATGATCCTTCAGCAGCACCCCGCCCAGCACGATGCCCACCAGCCCCGCGATGATCGAGCCGGTGAACCGCGCCCGGTTCAGGCGGGTGCGCTGGGTGGTGCTGCTGGTGAGCTCCGCCATCAGGGCGGTGTAGGGCAGGTTGACGCAGGTGTAAAGGCTGTTGGCCCCCACCGAGATGGCCACGAAGTAGGTGAATTTCACCCACTGGCTGCCGGGGGGCAGCCACCACATGGCGGCCATGGCCACCCCGAGGGGGATGGCGCTCCAGAGCATCCAGGGCAGGCGTGGGCCGTTGGGATGGCGGGTGCGATCGCTCAGCCAGCCCACGATCGGATCATTGATCGCATCCCAGATGCGGGCGAGCATCAGCACCAGGCCTGCCATCCAGGAGGGCAGCCCGGCGGCCGAGGTGTAGAAGACGAACAGATAGAAGCCGATCAGGGAGGCGGCCATGCCGGTGCCCGCATCCCCGAGGCCGTAGGACACCATCAGGCGTCCTTCATCCGCCGCCGCCAAGGCGTCGGCTGAGCCTTCTGGGGAGGGGTGCACGGGGGGAGAGGTCAAACGGGCTGCCCGAAACCGCAGGTCATCATGCTTGAGCTTTCCGCCGCGGGCGAGCCGCACAGGCCTGTGGAAGAATGGAACCTAGGCGCAGCCGGATTCCGGCTGACTCCAGGTTGGGTCCGATCCTCTGGATCCAACACCCGGGTTCAACCCGTTTTGCGGGCGTAGTTTAGTGGTAAAACCTCAGCCTTCCAAGCTGATGATGCGGGTTCGATTCCCGCCGCCCGCTTCCTTTTCTCAGTAAGGCTTTTCGGATCAGAGCCCTTGCTGTAGCTGGGAGGACGCGCTCAGGGCGGTGGTGTCGGGAGCGGCGGTTGCGGGGACATCAGGTGGCAGTCATGTACGGCCATACCCCGTACAAAGATGGGGTTGCTCACCACGCTCCGTGCGGCGATCGAAGCGATCGACGAGCCCCGCTCCGCTCGGATGGATCAGCGCACAAAGCCCTCGGTGAAGGTCAGTATTGAGGCGGCAGCAGACTTGATGGGCATTGAGGCCTAGGAGCTGCTCAGTGGTGAGGCAGCAGACCCTGCTCAGTCAGGGCGATCACCAGGCCCTGCTCGCCGCCCTTCGACGAAGAGACCACGCCAACGCCCGAGGTCGTGCGCTCCTGATCCGGTGGCGGCTCGGAACGAAGCCTTTGACCCTGGCCTGCACGACACCAAGGACCTCCGCTGCGGCAGCGACGATCAGGACAACGTTCTGCGCCGCACCGCGAAGCGCCAGCAGCGTGATGGCTACACCCGGTCTACGTCGCCACTGCCGTCGCCCAGACAGGCGAACCTCGGGCCTGCCTGGGCCTCTACGCCATCAATGCCCATGGCTGACGTGCCTTTCGATGCTGCCCCGCGGGCGCCGTGCTCAAGTCTGATCCCAGGCGTTTTTCGCAGCCACCTTGCTGTCGACGGGAAACAGCAGGGCATGGGGCTGGGGCGCATCCTGCTGGTCGATGCCATGCACCATGCAGCAGTGCCAAAGGGCGGGGCTGGAGCAGCGGAACGCGCTCGCCTCCACAGCTTCTACGCGTCGATGGGGTCCGGCCCTTGCCAGGTCGACCGGAGCCATTGCGACTGATTAGCCCGACCCAGCCTGCAGCCCTGATCGCAAAACGATTTAGAATCCATCAAGATTTTGTACGACGGCCAAGCCATGGAACTCACGACCGTCTCCCCCAAGTTCCAGGTCGTGATTCCCAAGCGGGTTCGGGAGCAGTTCGGCCTCAGTCCGGGTCAGACCCTTCGGGTGATCGCCCTGCCGGGGCGGATCGAGTTGGTGCCCACCCAGTCTCCAGCGGAGCTGCGTGGGTTTCTGCAGGGCAAGAACACTTTCCAGCGTGAGGCAGATCGGCTGTGACCGACACGCGGGTGGTGGTGGATTCCTCGGGCTGGATTGAGGTGTTCACAGGCGGTGGGCAGGCCGAGCACTTCCTGGCCCTGATGGCCGACGAACGCTCCCTGGTGGTGCCGGCGATCACCATCTTTGAGGTGTTCAAGTGGGTGCTGCGCGAACACGGGGAGGCCCAGGCCATACAGGCAGCCGCGGCCATGCAATGTGGGCAGGTGGTGGATCTCGACAGCCGGCTGGCTCTGGCGGCTGCCCAGCTCAGCCATGCGCTGCAGCTGCCGATGGCCGACAGCATCATCCTGGCCACGGCCCGGGATCACCAGGCCCGGCTACACACCATGGACAGCGATTTCTGCGGCATTGCCGATGTGGTGTGGATGGATTCCATCCCTTGAGTAGGCAATCGAGCCAGAGCGCGTCCCGCCTGTCTTGCCGCTGTCTCAGAAGTTGCTTGTGGTCCTGAACATCTCACCTGGGGAGTTTTTTATAGAGAGTGCAGCCGGCACCACAGCAACTGGCTCATGGATGGCACGACCCACACGGCTGCAATCAATCTTCCGCTTTTCCCGCCCAATAGGATTCAGGGAGGCCATTGCGGCGATTGAGGGGATATTCCAGCAGGGACAAGGCTTCAAGGGTGTGCCACGGTAGAGTCCGTTGCTTCTCCTCTGCCTTGAGCTGATTCCAGACCCAGGTGCGTAGAACGTAGGGAAGATCTTCCAGTTCTTTGAGTTTTTTGCTGGATTGAAAGGGAAAGTGTTGTTGCTTGAGCAGTTGAAGCAACTTTTCCTGGGCATGGCTACAATTTCCAAGCCATGTGTAGAAGAATTCAAGCAGGTTGAAGCAGGTGCTTACATAACCTGCGATTGTGCAAATGGCTGCTGCTGGGGCGCATGCTCTTGGATCGTCGCCCACGGGACTGAGGTCGTCGCTCAGGGGGCTGAGGTCGATGGCTCGAAGTTCGGGGTCTGGAAGGTCTTCCTCCTTGGGCTGGCTGACCAACCACTTGCCATTGCGGCGGATGCGTTGGTTGCTGTCGTATTGATTTGGGATGTACCAACAAGCTCCCCTCAGCCAGAGGGTGGTGGGCACATTTGTGGCCATCTCGCAGATCAATGGGATCCATGAATAGCTAGATGTGGTCTCGTCAAGAGAGACCAAACAGCGATCAATAAGCCTGTGATTCTTGGAGATCAGATTTGCGAAGATATCGTTTTTCAGCTTGTCGATGAGGTCTTTAATGGGTTCGCCAAGCCTGGCAGAATCTGCGGGTAAGCAACTGCTGCCATCGTCTTCAAAGCAGGCTAGTTTTGTGCAAAGCCATCTCCAGTTTTGATCGGCCTCCTGAAGGTTGAGATCGTCAATGATCGCCATGGCTTCATTCAGGAGTCTGCCATCGCTCTGCGTGAGGATGCGGAGCATGAGTGGTGTCCCTTGTCCATCGTCTCTCCTGCTTCCTTTTTCGGTGATGGCTTGCAGAAGTGTGCTCACATATCTGGCACGAGTGACCTTGCGTGCGATCGGTGAGATCGGATCAAGTTTTTCCTCATGTCTGTAGTCTTCAATGGGTAGAGTAATCAGCTTTGTGGCATAATCTGGATCCGATTCTTGTCCAGGAGCAAGCTCGAAAATCATGTTGCGAATTAAATGGCAATCCCCGTCATTGGTCGCTCCTCTGTAACGCTGTTCAAGATAGCCGTAGGTGAGAGAGCGGGTGCGTTTGAGATAGCCACTGAAAGCTGGCATGAGCTGGCCGATCCTTCGGTTCGAGATCGCTTGCCAAAGGAGAGCTGGATTGGTAAAAACTTGCCTAAGCAGAAGAAAGATAAGGCCTTTCCATGAATTCAATGAGGCTTCTTTGGGAAACTCGTCGCTCAGCCCGAGTTGCTCCCGGGGAATGCTCGAAGGCCCTTTTAACCATTTGGCCGTTAGGACCGCCACTAGCAGCCCCACGAGCCCTAGCAAGATCCAGGACCGGATTGTGGGAATCCACTGCAGGCTGCCGAGGGGTTTGAAAGGGAAATTCAGGGCGAATAAAATGTCAAGTAGCAGCAACACAATGACCGCCGAGACCAAACCTCTGATGAGCCAAAGAGAAAGGTTAAGTGTGTGCGGTTGCCGCTTCAGCTTGGATAGGGATTCCTGCACTCGCTGATCGATTTCGGGATCAGAATAGGCGCTGTATTGCGTAGGGATTTGATCCACATCTGTGGCTATCACATAGTGGATTTGCTGCTCCTCAGAGCGTTGGCTCTCTTGGGATTGATCAAGGAACTGGCGGATGTCTTCAATGCTGGCCAGGCCCAGATTGTCGTACAGGCCGCCGTCGAGGAATGCCAAATAGGGCTTGTGGTCGCAGATCAGGTCGTTCCGGAAATGCTGCAGCGCATCTTTGTCCCGGATAAAGTCGTCTGGGAAAAGCAGGGGCTCAAAGCCGGCGGGAAAGCAGAAGGAGGCGGCCACGCAATCGGCAATGCGTATTTCTTTGGCATAATTATAGAGAGTTTTGCCCTCGGCCGACTCGCGATTGTGCTTAAATAAATAGCGATTTAGGACAAAGACAGGATTATTTCCTTGTCTGGGGTCTCCTTTTTTGCTGCCTCTCTGAATGCCGAAGCGGAAGAGATCTAGGGAGGTGATATTTGTGGCGTTGAAAAAAATGAAGTCTGGCGATAGGTTGTCATTGGCCAGCATGGTTGTGATGTTTGGGTTGCCGAACTCGGCTTTTTGATTCGTCAAAGTCTTATTTTGTTTCAGAAGCTTATTGAAAAATTTTTGGGTCTCATCAGCTGCTTTGCGAATCAGTTTCTTCCCTCTCACCAGTTCCTTGGCATCGACAAAGGCCTCTGCAAGCTTCTCTTCTGTCAGAAACTCCATCAGGGGCCTATAAAACAACTTGACAAAATCGAAATCGCTTTCTGTTTGCGCACCTGAGCCAGCCTTGGCGCACAGATAGGCGCCCAGTGCCAGTGATCCTCCCGAAACGCTTGACATCACCTTGACCTGAGCCAGCAGACCCAAGTCCTGCAGCAGGGTCAGGGTGCCCAGCGAAAACGCTGTGGCGCGAAAACCGCCTCCAGAGAAGGAGAGCCCGATGCCACCACGGCGCGCCGGCGGATGCTCCCTGTTCGTCGCCATGGGATGTGGGATCTGATTCACTCTCGACCGTAGCCACCAGGCTTGCTTTGCCATCCGTGGTCGCAGCCATTGCGCGAAGGAGGATGTTTTGCGTGAACGATCTAGGACTGGAGCGGTATTCGATATTGGTGGAAGCCACAAGCCCTTCAGCCGATTGCCCAGCCCGATTGGCCGAGTGAGGCGGCGCGTGTGGTGGCTGTGCAGAGCCGAGGCCAGGCCATCCCTCACGCCTTCGCTGCCGGCTCATCCTATGTGTTGCGCGAATTGATGCCCGCTTCCGACAGTCTGGATTTACAAGAATAGGATGGTAAATTCTCACATTTGCAAAGCATGTTGGCGGCCATGGGGTGCCTAGTGGCTTGGAGTCATATGCGCAACTCAGGCTGGAAAGGGTCCGCCATCTTGGATGAGTGGATCGAATTTGGTCACTCCAGAGGCTGGCGTATCCCTTTCCTGGACTATGCAAAAGCTTGTGCGAATCAAGTTAAGCAGGATTGGCTGGAATTCAGCGAGGCATACCAATTGTGGGCTGCCGGCGCTGGACATATTCCTGCTCAAATGATCTAGGCCACCAGCGAAGGGTGCAGCATCAGCATCAGGCTGCGGCTTTCCAGGGGCGCCCCGGGGGGAGTCCACCGTTCCGGCGTCTCCGGGAGATCCTCTCCCGGAGGCAGGGCGGTATCGATGACGCGCATCCAGCCGGCCTGGGTGGGCGGCAGATCGAAGTGCATCGCCTTGTAATACGCGTTGCATCCGCACCACAGCAGGGGGCCCTGCTGGCTGTCGTGCAGGCTCCAGGCCAGGCTGTGCGACCAGCTGGCCCAGTCGGGCTTGTGCAGCTCCACCCCGTGCCATTCCCGCCAGAGGACGTGGCCATCGCCGGCTCGCCTCGGGGCAGCGTCGGCGATCGGCACCTCGGGGTTGAGCAGGAAGGCCAGCCGTTGCCTCAGGCCGATCAGCCGGGTGAGGAACCGCCTGAGGGCCAGATCGGAGGCATCCGGCTGCCAGTGCATCCAGCCCAGGAGGTTGTTCTGACACCAGCTGTTGTTGTTGCCCCCCTGGCTGCGGTGCACCTCATCCCCCATCAGCAGCATCGGCACCCCCGGAGCCACCATCAGGCTGGTGAGCAGGTTGCGTATCTGCCGATCCCGCAAGGCCGTCACGGCTCGGTCCGTGCTGGGACCCTCCACGCCGTGGTTCCAGCTGTTGTTGTGGTTGTCGCCGTCTCGGTCGTTTTCGCCGTTGGCCAGGTTGTGCTTGCGGTCATAGCTCACCAGATCCGCCAGGGTGAAGCCGTCATGGGCCGTGAGGAAGGTGATGCTTCGCCCCAGGGGGGCCGGCTGGCCCCCATAGAGATCGGGATTGCCCGCCAGCCGCTGGCTCATGGGCCAGCAGCACTTCTCGTCTCCCTTCCAGAAGCGGCGCATGTCGTCGCGGAAGCGGCCGTTCCAGGTGGCCATCCGGCGGGCTGGAAAGTCGGCCATGCGGTAGAGGCCGCCACAATCCCACGGTTCACTCACCAGCTTCAGATCGCTGAGCTCTGGATGGGCCTCCATGGCCTCGAAGAGGGGCGGGTGATCCAGGGGCATCAGTTCCTCTCCCCGGCTGAGGGCAATCCCCAGGTCGAAGCGGAAGCCATCGATGCCCAGCTCGTTGGCCCAGCAGCTGAGGGATTCCAGGATCAGGCGACGACTGAGGGGGTGATTGGCGGCGATGCTGTTGCCGCAGCCGCTCACATCCAGATAGTCGCCCCGGCTGTTCTGCTGGTAGTAGGTGGTATCGGCGAAGCCCCGCCAGCTCAGGGTGGGCCCGGCCTGGTTGCCTTCGGTGGTGTGGTTGTAGACCACATCCAGCAGGACCTCCAGCCCGGCCTGGTGGCAGGCGCTCACCAGAGTGCGCACCTCGTTTCTGGCCGCCAGGGGATCGGGGTTCACCAGATAGCCCGGATGGGGGGCCATCCAGCTCAAGGGGCTATAGCCCCAGTGGTTGTAGCGGCCTGCCGGGGCATCCTCCGGATCGAAGGCCATCACCGGCAGCAGCTCGATGGCCGTGATCCCCATCTCCTTCAGATAGGGCAGGGTGTC
The DNA here is from genome assembly GCA_040375715.1 of Aphanothece sp. Lineage (GTDB taxonomy): Bacteria > Cyanobacteriota > Cyanobacteriia > PCC-6307 > Cyanobiaceae > Cyanobium. Next base: position 47,305 of record JBEIRX010000004.1, on the reverse strand, counting down.
GATCAGCCCCAGCAGGGTGCCCCGCCGCCCCTCAGGCACGGGGCACCCGGCCCCCTGGGTGAAGCCCCCCACATGCAGCTCATAGATCACACTCTTTTGCCAGGTGTGGCGTGGGCGGGGGGCGGTGGCGAAATCAAAGCGATCCCGCTCCGTCACCACGCCCTTGAGGCAGCAGGAGGTGTTGGGGATGGCCCCCACTGCGGCGCTTCTCTGATAGCCATCCCACCCGCCGATGGCCCGGGCACAGGGATCCAGCAGCACCTTGGATGGATTGAAGCCATGGTTGCCAGGCTCCAGCGGACCAAACACCCGGTAGCCGTAACAGGCGCCGATGCCGATGCCCTCCACCTCCACATGCCAGTGATCCCCTGAGCGGTGCTGGCCCTCTAGGGCGATCACGCCATTGGGCTCCTCCGCTTCGGCGTCCGCAAAGAGCAGCAGCTCCACCCGGGTGGCCAGGGGGGCCACCACCGAGAAATTCACCCCCCGCTCCGTGGCGGAGGACCCCAACGGCCAGGGCTGTCCAATCCTGATCACCGTCGAGGCTGACGCGAATGGAGCCAAACTAAGGTCACCCCTGTCCCCTGTCTGTGTGGGCCATGGCCGGATCGGCCTTCTCTCCGATGCCGGAACGCCCAGGTCGGCCGCCCAGGCTGCTGCACCCGGGCCTGTGGCTGTTTCCCCCCAATCCCCTCACCTATGGGGGCAGTGCCTGGCTTCTGGAGACCGAGGGCGGTGATCTGCTGATTGATGGCCCGCCGGAGACGGAGGCCAGCCGCGAGTTCCTCCGGGGCCGCTCCGGTCGCTCCGGCTGGATCGTGCTCCTGGGGCGGGAGGGCCATGGACGCTGCCGCTGGGTGCAGGAGCAGTTGGGCTGGCCAGTGATCGTGCAGGAGCAGGAGGCCTACCTGCTGCCGGGCCTCCCGAAACTCACCACCTTCGCTGCGGAGTACACGCTGGCAGAGGGGTTGCGCCTCCTCTGGACCCCGGGGCCAAGCCCGGGGGCGGCCGTGCTTCATGCCTGTGGCGGGGTGGCCGGGGCGGTGGATGGCCTGTTCTGTGGGCGCCTGCTTGTGCCTGTGGGTCCTGCTCGGCTGGCCCCCCTGCTCTCCCCGAGGGGCTTCCATGGGCCGCGGCAACGGCGCAGTGTGGTGCATCTGCAGCGCTGGTTGCCTCCCGGATCGCCCCGCTGGCTTGCCACGGGTGCAGCCCTGGGAGCCCTGGCTGGCGAGGCCCTGGTGCAGGATGGCGCCCCTCTGATCGAGCATCTGGCAGCCTCCTGCGCCGGTGAAAGGGAGGTTCCGCTGGCGCCATGAGAGGCGGGTCGGGCAGGGGGCGAATGTTTCGTCAATGGTTGCAGGCGCCAGAAAGCCTGCGGTTCCTTGAATTTGTTGTTGCCGCTCCGGGCGAATCCCCATACCATTGGGCGGCGCAAAGCCAGTGGCGGTCGGCTGTCCGATTCGCCTCCTCTTCATCCGCTCTTCAGACCGCTCACCGGAGGCCCATCCTCAACCCATGAACAAAGCTGATCTCGTCAACCTCGTTGCTGCTCGCACCGAGCTCACCAAGACCGATGTTTCACTGGTCGTTGATGCCGCCATTGAAACCATCATCGATTCCGTGGTGGAAGGCAAAAAAGTCTCCATCCTTGGTTTTGGGTCCTTTGAGCCCCGTGAGCGTTCCGAGCGCCAGGGCCTCAACCCCAAGACCGGCCAGAAAATCAAGATCCCTGCCAAGCGCGTGCCAGCCTTCACCGCAGGCAAGCTGTTCAAGGATCGGGTGCAGGGCTGATCTCTTCTGCCCACTGCCCCATTGGCGGCCCGAAGGGCCGCTTTTTTGTCTCCAGTGATCCCGCTTCACCTGCCTGATGGCCTGAACGACCAGTTTGCCCATGGCCTCCGATTGCGGCAGCAGGGGGTGAGGGGCCGTTTTGCCCCATCCCCCAGCGGGGCGCTGCACCTGGGCAATCTCCGCACCGCCCTTCTCAGTTGGCTTGAGGTCCGGCGGTGGGGTGGGATTTGGCTGCTCCGCCTCGACGACCTCGACCACCCCCGGGTGAAGCCAGGGGCGGAGGAAGCCATCCTTTATGACCTCCAGTGGCTTGGGTTGCACTGGGATGGTCCCGTGGTCCGCCAGAGCCTGCGTCAGGGGATCTATTCCACGGTCCTCTCGGCCCTGCGGCGCTCAGGGGCGCTCTATCCCTGCCACTGCAGCCGGCGGCTCCTGGCGGACATCTCCGCCCCCCACGGCCAGCTGGCCGTTTACCCCGGCCATTGCAGGGCCCAGCCCCCCTTCTGGGGGGAGCGTCAGGGCCGTTGGCCCAGCTGGCGCCTGCGGCTGCAGGAGGGTCCGATCCGCTGGCAGGAGCGGTGGGGTGGGGCCGGCGTTCTGGATGGCCCCAGGGAGGTGGGCGATGTGGTGCTGCGGCGGGCCGATGGCCTCGTGGCGTATCACCTCGCCACGGCGGTGGATGAGCTGAGCCTGGGCATCACGGATGTGGTGCGCGGGGCGGACCTTTGGCCCTCGACCGGCGCCCATGTGGCGGTGTGCCAGGCCCTTGGATACCCCCCGCCCTGCTATGGCCACGTCCCCGTTCTCCGGGATCGGAAGGGCCAACGGCTGAGCAAGCGGGATGGCTCCGAAGGCCTGGAGGTTCTTCGATCCGAGGGATTGGACGCCGCCGCGGTGATCGGCCGGCTTGCTGCCAGCGCGGGACTTGTGGGGGAAGGGGCACGGCTGAGTGCCAGGGAGCTTCTGGAGGAGGTGAGGGGGAAGCCGTCCTTGGAGTTGGTGGGGGAGTCTTCAGAAAGCTTTCGGATTCCCCCCGGGGCGGGAGGGCACCAGGGGCATCAAAGTGTGTAAATCAACACTATTTTTTGGGCCTGGCCATGCAGTCCTCCATCGCTCAGGCACCTGTCCCCAGGCCGGCCACTCTCGCGCCCTGTTCGCGTTGCGGCGGCAGTGGCATTCTTCGGCTGGCGGATGGCCGCTTTCGCACCTGCCTCGATTGTCTCGGGCAGGGTTGCTCAGCGCACGCCCGATCGTTTCGACCGCCAGATGAAGAAGGCAGTCGTGCCGACAACGGCAGCCAAGGGAACGGCGGTCAGCAACAGGAGAATGACAGCAGTCCAGTCTGTGTACATCCCGGCGGTTGAAACGCTCCCCCATCATCCCAGGCCGAGGTGGCTGCTGCGAGGTCAGGACCATCACGCCCTGCAACGAGTCATTTCACAACCCTCCCCAGGAGCCCCAGCCGGGAGTGGCTGGGGTGTAGTCAGGTATGGCGCTGCTCCACCTCCCCGTGGATGAGACCATCACGACACCGGCGGGGTTCACCATCACCCACGAGGCCGATGGCTCCTACCGCATCTGCGACCTGCAGAGGCATTGCCTGACCACCCACAGCCTGTGGGAGGCCCAGCAAATGGTGCAGTGGGCGGAAGTGCACCACCGTGGTCTGGTGGAGTCAGGAGGTCCGGCTAGCTGTTGAAATTGCGCCTGCAGACTTCGGCGGGGCCACTACAGTGGATTGATGCCATTCTGGACACCAGGGATCGATCCTTCCAACCCACTTGCCTGCAGCCAGCCTGAGCGCTACGTGCTGAAGCGCCTAGGGATGGATGCGTTTCTCGGGATCGATCGCCGCGATCAGACCATCATGGACGTGCGGCTGATCGAACAGGCCCATCACTTCCGCACCCATGAAGCGGCCGTTCGGGCGGCGGGAGAACTCCTCCGCATGGGCCGGGGCGAGGTGGATGTGATCAAGGTGGAGCAGGCCTGAAGGTTTCCGCCCTGACGCTCACGTGCGGCAGCTGTTGCCCTTGATAGGTTTGAAACAGCGGCAACCGCCCAATGAAACGCGAGCATCAGCGCACCCTGGAGGTGTTGTTCAGCCACCCGCTGGTTCATGGTCTTCGGGCCTCGAAGGTGGAAGCTCTCCTCCACGCCCTGGGAGCCGAGGTGTCCCCCTTGGATGGCCATCGCCTCAGGGTTCGCCTCCCGGGGGGACAGGAAACCTGGCTGCAGGTGGGGGAGGGGGTGCATCACCCCGATCTGGACCCAGAGGCCGTGCTGCGGGTTCGCCATCTGCTGCAGGAGGCCGGGGTGACGCCCGGGCACCCGGAGGCCGAAGGGCCCGCCGTGCGGGGGGATCAGAGCCGCCGGCTGGTGATTCATCTGGATCACCACCGCACCGACGTTTTCCTGCTGGAGGGTGAGGAGGTGGAGCATGCCGTGCTCACCCCCCATGGCCTCTGGGGCAGCGGCGAGAACCTCAGCCACCGGCATGATCGCGATATCGCTGGCCAGAAGGCCCCGCGGGATTTCGACTACCTCAACCGCATCCAGCTGGCGATGGAAGAGGCTGATGCGGTGCTCCTGCTGGGCCATGGCACTGGCGAGAGCGACATGCGCCAACTGCTGCTGGCCCATGTGCACCGTCACCGTCCTGATCTGCTGGAGCGTGTAGTGGGGGTGGAAACCCTGGCCATCGCGGATCCGAGCGAGGGCCAGCTGCTGGCCGTGGCCCGGGAACACTTCGGCAATTTGCCCCACCGCAGGCCCCTGGTCATTCCCGGGCAGGAGGTGATGGAGGGTTAGATCCGGCGAGGGATCTGCCGCGGCCAAGGTGGGCTGATGTGGTTGGCGGGGGGACCTGGCAGGCTGGAGGGGTCCCTTCTCCTCTGTCCTGAGAGTGGCTGTGCGCCCCGTGCTGCGCCTTGGAGATCCCAGGTTGCGGCAATCCGCTTCCCCAGTGCCTGAGGAGTGGTTCAGCGGCTCCCAGCTCACGGCACTGCTCACCGACCTGCGTGACACGATGGCCGCTCGGGATGGGGCCGGGTTGGCGGCCCCCCAGATCGGCATTCTCCGGAGGGTGGTGATCTACGGCATCACTTCCAACCCCCGCTACCCTGACGCCTCGCCCATTCCGGAAACCGTGCTGATTAACCCCCGGCTGACGCCAGTGGGCACCGCCACCCAGCTGGGCTGGGAGGGCTGCCTGAGTGTGCCTGGATTGCGGGGGCAGGTGAGGCGCTGGCAGGCTTTGCACATTGCCTGGCGTGATCTCTCCGGTGAGGAGAGGGAGGCTGTGGTGGATGGCTTCCATGCCCGGGTGGTGCAGCATGAGTGCGATCACCTGGATGGGGTGCTGTTCCCCGATCGGCTCGAAAGCCCCACCGCCTTTGGCTTTGAGCAAGAACTGGAGGAGGCCGGACATCTGGAGCCTGCGAGCACCCCAGGCCTGAAGAAAGCCGGTGACTGGATTTGAACCTGCGACCTACTGATTACGAATCAGTTGCTCTACCGCTGAGCTACACCGGCGCTGATGGCGAAACTAGCATCGTCCCATTGCCTGGATCGCCATGGGATCAAAACTGGATCCAGAACTGAGGGAGCGACTCCTGGCCGAGGCGCGCACGCCCTGGCGGGGATTGAGGCGTGCCCTGTGGTTTGCCCTGTTCGCCTCGGCCGGGGTGGGCCTTGCCACGATGGCGATGCGGGGTGCGGCCGGAGAGGTGGTGCCCTCAAGCGATTGGCTCATCCAGTTCAGCGCCCTGCTCGTCTGCGGTGGCTTGCTCTGGTTCGACAGGCAGCGGCGGACCGCTGACAGCTGAACGCACTGGGGGTGGTGACGGTTCAGCGAACACAAGCGGCGCCGGCAGCAGCAGGGGCAGCCCCAGGCTCAGCCGCGTTTCACTGAGCTCTCCTGGGCCCAGCGGCTGGGCGGAAGCGATCGCCCCTTCAGAACGTCCCAGCAACCAGAGCGACTGCATCAGCTGCTGCCACTGCCAGACCATCAGGCTCATCACCAGAGCTGCCAGCAGCAGCGCCATCAGGCGGGGGAGGTGGCCCGGGTGCCAGAGCGGAGCAGTGATGGCCGCCTGCTGATCCAGGCGGATCAGCAGAGGTAGCAGGACCAGGGCCCCGAGGCCTGGCCCCAGAACTCTGAGGGGGAGCGTGTCCTGCAGCCGGCTCAGCCGTTGCTGCAGCTCCCGCCGTCCGCGGGCAGGAATCTGGGCCAGCAGCAGCGACCACACATCCGCCGGTGAGCGCCAGAGCAGAAGGGCGGGTGCCAGGGCCCCCAGGCTCCAGCAGAGCAACTCCTCCACCACCGGCAAAGGCCCAGGATCGCTCCCCCCCAGGACCAACAGGATCAGCAGGGCCTCCAGAGGGAGGACGGCCAGCCCCAGGAGCTGGATCCATAGCAGGGGTTCGGTGCGGGGGGTCACCGGTTTCAGGTGCTGAGGGTGCGTCGCTGGGTGACCAAGCGGTAGGCCTCGATCCGATCCCCCTCCTGCCAGGAGGAGAAGCGATCACAGCCAATGCCGCACTCGAAGCCGGTGGCCACTTCCTTCACGTCGTCCTTGTTGCGACGCAGGGAATCCAGATCCCCTTCGAACACCACCTCCTTGCCGCGAAGCACGCGCACCTTGCAGTTGCGCAGCACCTTGCCGCTGGTGATGTAGCAGCCGGCGACGGCGGCCTTGCCGATGGTGAACACGGCCCGCACCTCGGCCTCGCCGAGGGCCTCCTCTGCCAGTTCGGGTTCGAGCAGACCTTCCATCGCCAGCTGGATGTCCTCCAGCAGCTTGTAGATCACGTCGTAGTCGCGCACGTCCACCCCTGTGGCGTCGGCCGCCCGCTTGGCTCCTGGGGCCATGGAGGTGTTGAAGCCCACGATCACCGCCCCGGAAGCGGCTGCCAGGTCCACATCCGTTTCCGTGATCTCGCCAGGGGCGGAGAGGAGCACCCGCACCTGCACCTCCTCCTGGGGCAGCTGTTCAAGGGAACCGAGGATCGCCTCCACACTGCCCTGCACATCGGCCTTGAGGATGATGTTGAGCTCCTTGAGCTCCCCTTCGCTGGCCTGTCCGGACATGGAGGCAAGCGACACCCTTCGGGAGGCCATCTGCTGGGCCAGACGGCTGGCGCGGGCTTCGGTGGCACGATCGCCCACGACGGCCCGGGCGCTCTTCTCATCGACATACACCTCAAATTCATCGCCTGCGGTGGGCACTTCGCTGAAGCCGAGGGCTTCCACCGGCGTGGAGGGGCCAGCCACCTTCACCCGCTTGCCGGAGTCATCCACCATGGCCCGCACCTTGCCGAGCACCGGGCCTGCCGCCAGCACATCCCCGTTGCGCAGGGTGCCGTTCTGGATCAGAAGGGTGGCCACCGGACCCTTCGCCTTGTCGAGGTGGGCTTCGATCACGGTGCCCCGTGCCATGCGATCCGGGTTGGCCTGCAGATCCTCCACCTCGGAGACCAGCAGGATCATCTCCAGGAGCTGATCGATGTTGTCGCCCTTGATGGCGCTCACCGGCACCATCACCGTGCTGCCTCCCCAGTCCTCCGCCACCAGTTCGTGGCCGGAGAGTTCCTGCTTCACCCGATCCGGTGAGGCCCCTTCCTTATCGATCTTGTTGATGGCCACCACGATCGGCACCTCGGCCGCCCGGGCATGGCTGATCGCCTCCAGGGTCTGGGGACGCACACCATCATCGGCGGCCACCACGAGCACGGCAACGTCGGTCACCTTGGTGCCCCGGGCACGCATGGCGGTGAAGGCCTCGTGTCCCGGCGTATCGAGGAAGGTGATCTTCCGCAGCTCGCCGGCGTGGGGCACATCCACCTGGTAGGCACCGATGTGCTGGGTGATGCCTCCGGCCTCTCCAGCCGCCACCCTGGTCTTGCGGATGGCGTCGAGCAGGCTCGTCTTGCCGTGGTCGACGTGGCCCATCACTGTGACCACCGGTGGGCGGCGGATGAGGTGTTGCAGATCGCTCTCTTCGATCATCTCCACGGTCTTGGCGGCCGCGGCCTGCACGTCGTCCTCGAGCACGGGGACGCCGAACTCGTCGGACACCGTCTCGATGGTGGGCAGATCCAGCGTCTGGGTGACGGTGGCGATGATGCCCTTGAAGAAGAGGCTCTTGATGATCTCCGAGCTCTCCACACCCAGCTTGTCCGCGAGCTCCTGAACTGTCAGGTTCCCGTCCGGCACCACGAGCATCTCGGGCCGCTGGGCCTTGGCCTCCCGGGCGGCCCGCAGCTCCATGGCCCGCCTGCGCTGCCGCTGGCGGGTGGTTTCCTTCTTGCGCTTCCGTACCGCCACGCTGGGTTTGGGTGCGCCAGCGGCGGCACGGGGTTTTGCAGGCCTGGCCAGGCTGGCCTGCAGCAGAATCGCCTCCTGTTCCCCGGCGTAGCCGCCGGTTTCGGCGGTGAGAGCATCGTCGTTCTCCCCGATGATGTGCACCTTCTGGCGCTGCTTCTGGGGCGTGCGGCTGCGCAGGGCTTCCAGCTTCGCGCTGTCGTCCCAGTCGGGCCGCCGGGCCCGGGTTGGGCCGGCCGGTTGGGGTGGCTTGAACCCCGGTCGACGGGGAGCCGGTGGAGTGGCGGTGGGGGTCACGAGGCCCTCCTCCCCCTCTGGTTTGCTTCCCTCGGCGGTGCGATCCGGACGTCGGGGTGGGGGAGCTGTGGGGCGACCGCTGGGTTTCTGCAGCTGCATCAGCTCCCCGGGAGCCATGGGCTTGCGCATGCCCGTGGGCCGTCCTGGACGGGTGGGAGCACCCGGGCGCGGCGGTTCACCGGGGGTGGAGGCGCCGCCGGTGCCATCCCGTCTGATGGGCTTACCGAAGAGTTCGAGCGGGGTGCTGCCGCGGGTGGGGCCACCACCGGGGCGGCCCGGTGGGCCGGGCGGGCGACTTCCCTGGCGGATGGGTGCCGGGGCTCCCGGTCGTTGCGGACGGGGGGAGGGAGGGGCCGGTCGGCCACTGCCGCTCTGGGGTGGCAACCCACCTGGCTGGGGACGGCCCACCAACTGGGGTTTGCCACCGGCGGAGGGTGGGCTGCCTGGTTTGACGGGTCTCGGACTGGTGGATGGCTGCGGTGGACGCCCGCCCGGAACCGGGCGCTGGGGGGGTTGGGAGCTTCGGTTCACGGGAACAGGAGCTGGCCTGGCCGGCGGGGTGCTGGGGCGTTCCGGTGCACCGGCCAGGGGCCTGGTGGGCGGGGGTGGAGCGGCGGGCCGGGTGCTCTGTGGTGGGGTGCTGGTGCCCGCAGGGCGCTGAGGAGGCGCTGATGGGCGGGCGGGAGCTGGCGCCTGGGGACGTGGAACAGTGGGCTCCGGGGGAGCAGCGATCGGCCTTGCCGGCGGAGGGGTGACGGCCGCGGCTTGCGGCTGGGGTTTCGGGCTCGGCGCCGGACTGGTGGATACCAGCTGCGAGGGGCGGGGCGCAGGGGGTGCCACGGGGCGTGCTGGTGGCGCGGCGGCGGCAGGGGGGGAGGGGGGTGTGCTGGCCGGTGCTGCAGGGCGGGCCGCCGAGCGGGGGGCCGCCGCGGCAGGAGCCGGGGGCTGGCTGGGAGCTTTCTTCACGGAAAGAATGGTCTTGCCGGGTGCGGCCGGCGCAGAAGTACTGGCGGAGGTCGGTCCGCCGCTGGGCGCGCCCTGCCCCTGAATCAGGGCGCGGATGCGGGAGGCCTCCTCATCACTGATGGAGCTGCTGTGGCTCCGTGCGGCGATCGCAAGCTTCTCGGCAGCGTCAAGCACGTCCTTGTTGTCGAGACCCAGGTCCCGTGACAACTCATAAATTCTCATCTTGCCGCTGCTGGTCATTCAGGTCTCCGATCGGGCGGGGCAACAGTTGCCACCGGGCCGCAGCCAGGCTGGGGCCATTGGTCATCTTGCCTCAGTGGGTGCTGCCCCGGGAGGCGTTGTTCCAGGCTGTGCAGGATGCCTTCATCCACGGCGCAGCGCAGGGCACGGTGCAGCCTCCGTTTCCGGCGGGCTTCCTCCAGACACCCGCGCTCGGGACAAAGGTAGGCCGAGCGGCCCATCCCCTCATCCATGGCCAGGGTTCCCCCCGGTAGGCGCACCACCCGCCACAGCCGCTCTCTGTCCACGAGCTGGCGGCAGGCCACACAGCGCCGCAGCACGGACCTGCCCTGGGCAGGCATCACCGCTCCTCCGCCGCTGCCAGCAGATCGTCGGCCGGGGCCTCCTCGCCGTAGGTGCCCTCCTCCTCATCCTCCGGCAGGGGATACAACTCCCGCAGACGGGCATCCTCCTCGGCTCTGGCAGCCTGCTCGGCCGCCAGACGGGCCTCGGCTTCCGCCTGCTGTGCTTCATCGTCCTGCCGCTGGGCGATCTGCACGGCCACGGTCTCGTCCTCCTTGCTCTGGTCGTACTCCTGGGCGTTCTTGATGTCGATCTTCCAGCCCGTCAGACGGGCCGCCAGGCGCACATTCTGGCCCTCCCTGCCGATCGCCAGGCTGAGTTGATCCGGGGGCACCAGCACGTGGGCATGATGCCCCTCTGGATCCACCAGTCGCACCATCTCCACCCGGGCCGGGCTGAGGGAGTTGGCGATGTACTGGCCTGGATCGGCTGACCAGCGGATCACATCGATCTTCTCCCCCCGCAGTTCATTCACCACCTGCTGGATCCGGGAGCCCCGGGCGCCGATGCAGGCCCCGACGGGATCCACCTCCCGCTCCACGCTGTCCACGGCCACCTTGGTGCGGGGGCCCACCGAACGGCTGGGCGGATTCGCCTCCCGTGCTACGGCCACGATGCGCACCGATCCCTCCTGGATCTCGGGCACCTCGTTTTCGAAGAGATACACCACCAGCCCGGCATTGGCCCGGCTCACGAACAGCTGGGGTCCCCGGCGGGGAACCTCGCTCACTTCCTTGAGAAACACCTTGAAGGTGGCGTTGGCGCGGTAGTTGTCATTGGGCAGCTGATCCCGGCGCGGCAACTCCGCTTCCACTTCCGGACGGCCCAGGCCGCTGCTCACGGCCATGATCACACTCTGTCGCTCGAAGCGGATCACCCGGGCTGTGAGCACGGGGTCCTCCAGATCGGCAAACTCCTCTTGGATCATCCGGCGCTGCTGATCGCGCAGTTTCTGGGCGAGCACCTGTTTGGTGGTGGCAGCGGCCATGCGGCCGAAATCCTCTTTCTCAGGGGTGACATCCAGAACCACCGTGTCGCCAATCTGGGCATCTTCCGCCACTTGCAGCACCTCTTCAATCGCGATCTGGTGGTCTTCGCTTTCCACCTCATCCACGATGATCTTGCTGGCGAGCACCCGATAGCCCTCTTCCTCGAGGTCGAGCGCAACATCGAAGTTGGAGAAATATTCTTCATCGAAAGGATCTTCGCTGATGCCCAGATACAGCGTGCGGCGATAGCGCTCATATCCCTTCAGCAGAGCCTCGCGCAGCGCCGCATCAACCACCTGTGGCGGGAGCTTCTTCTCCTCGCTGATGTCTTCGATCAGGTTGTTCAGGCCTGGGAGCAGAACAAGGGCCATGGCATGGATGGGAGAGGGTGAAAAGGAAAAGAAAGCAGATCGGGTTTAGGCGTCCTCGCTGGCACTCAAACGAACCTCAAGCACGGCATCACGGGGGAGCTTGAGGGTGCGACCCCGCACGTTGATAGCGATCGCCTCCTCCGTGCGTTCCAGGAGCAGGCCGCTCCTGCTGGTCGCGCCTGCCGCCCCCTCAGGCTGGAGCCTGACGTCCACAGGAAAGCCGCGGAAGCTGGAGAAGTCCCGGTCGGTCTCAAGGAGATCGCCCAGGCCGGGACTGCTCACCTCAAGCACGTAGGCCGATTCCAGAAGACCGGCCTCCTCAAGGGCCTCTCCGAGGGGGGCGCTGAGGGCCGCGCAGTCCTCCAGCGTGACATCGCCACCATCGGTGCGCTCCACCATCACCTGCACCGTCATCGGGATGTGGTGGGTGAGCAGATGGACCTCTTTGACAGAGAGTCCGGTGGACTTCACCGACAGTCCGGCCGAACTTGCCACCTGACGGGCCAGCGCAGTGATGGGGGGAATCAGGGGATGGGCCAAGCACGGGTCTGCGGCGGGAGCCGCCGGATCCAGGATTGGAATCGTCCCTGAGGCCAGGAATGCCAGAACAGCATTCATGACAGGGTCGTGTCCGGCGGACACTTCACCACCCTAAGGGATGCCCCCTCCAGCTAGGGGGCGCCCGTCTGGTCGCCGGCCCCGCTAGGGGCGGTGGAAAAGTCGAAAACCGGTGCTTCGGCGTAGAAGTCGCTGCTGCTCACCTCCCCCCGTAGGTTGGGGTCCTGGTTGATGCATTGGGAGCATTGCTCCGGCGTGCGCAGGTATTGACACACCCGGGCCCAGAGCTTGGCCCGGGTGCCCGGTGCCCCCTGGCTGAAGTACACCAGATCCGCTCCCCCCGCCATGCCCTGGATTTCCACTGTGCACAGGTTGCAGCGCCGCCGCAGACCAGGAGGGATTGTGGACATGGACGGCCCATCGCTCGGAGAAACTTAAGGTGAAACAAGCGTGTTGAAGGAAAGATCTTCAGATCTGATGAACATCCTTCAACTGAGCGACCCGCACCTTCTGGCTCACCCCTCCACCAGACTCGCCGGCCGCCAGCCGGCTCTGGCACTGGAGGCGGGGATCAGGGCTGCTCTCTGCCAGCTGGACGCGGAGGGGGTGGGTGTGGATCGCTTTCTGCTCACCGGAGATCTCTGCGATGACGAGAGCTGGGGCGGGTATGTGGCCCTGCGAGAGGTGCTGGCGCTATTCGGGCGACCGGTGGACCTGATCCCCGGCAATCACGACCATCCCACCCTGCTGCGGGCGGTGATGGGGCGCCATGCCCGGGTGGGCCCAGCAGCGGAGCCCCTTGGCCCCTGGACCCTCGTGCTGCTTCACAGCCATCGCCCGGCCTGCCTGGGCGGCTGGCTCGGGGAGCGCCAGCTGGCCTGGCTTCAGGGCATCCTTTTAAGAGCCACTGCCAGCGGATCTCCTCTCCTTGTGGCGGTGCACCATCCCCCCGGGCCGATCGGTGATCCGAAGATGGATGGGATCGCTCTCCACGATGGGGCAGCCCTGCTCACCCTGCTGGCGGACTGCCCACAGGTGAAGGCCGTGGTGTTCGGTCACGTGCACCAGCACTGGCAGGGGGTCCTGCCGGGGCGGCCCGCGGTGCCGCTGCTGGCCTGCCCCTCCACCTTGCGGGCGTTCGCCCCGGTGCAGCCCTGCCCCCTGGGGCAGCCCCATCACCCGGGGGCACGTCTCCTGATGTTGGGCCCCCAGGGGGAAATCCGGCACCGGCTGGTGCGGTGGCGGCAGCCTGAACCCATCTAGTTTCGATGCACTGCGACCTGGAGACCTTCCTCCCCTGAAACCTCCCCTCAAGCCTCCTCTGCCGAGCCCCCTCCGCCGGGTGGGTTCCCTGCTGCTGTCCTTGCTGCTGGTGCCCATCTTCTGGCTTGCTCCCTGGGCCACCCTGCCCGCGCTGGCCATCCCGATTCAGGCTCCAGGGTTGAGTACCCCGTCAGCTCCTGCTCTGGAGCCAGGGGATTCCGTGCTGACGCCCAGCCCGGAACGGGCCACTGCCCTGGCTGCACTGGCCGCCACGGCGAGTCCCCACAGCTTTGTGGCCGATGCGGTCCGGCGGGCTGGGCCAGCGGTGGTGCGCATCGACACGGAGCGCAACGTGGATCGCCAGGCCTTTGATCCTGCCCTGCTCGATCCCCTGCTGCGGGATCTGTTTGGGGACCCCTCCGGCAGCATGCGCGAGCGGGGTCAGGGTTCCGGCGTGGTGATCGATGCGGCCAAGGGCCTGGTGCTCACCAATGCCCATGTGGTGGATGACGTCGACTCTGTGGAGGTGACCCTGGCCGACGGCCGCCAGCTCGATGGCACCGTGGCGGGCACGGATCGGGTCACCGATCTGGCCCTGGTGCGAATCTCCAACAAGGGCAAGCTCACGGCCGCCAAGCTTGGGGATTCCGAAGCCCTGGAGGTGGGCGACTGGGCCATTGCCCTGGGCAGTCCCTATGGCCTGGAGCGCACGGTGACCCTGGGCATCGTGAGCAGCCTCCACCGCGATATCAACAGTCTGGGCTTTGCCGATAAACGGCTGGATCTGATCCAGACCGACGCGGCGATCAACCCGGGGAACTCCGGGGGGGCCCTGATCAATGCCAACGGTGAAGTGATCGGAATCAACACCCTGGTCCGCTCCGGTCCCGGCGCCGGACTGGGTTTCGCCATCCCCATCAACCTGGCTCATCGGGTGGCCGACCAGCTCGCTTCTGGCGGCACCGTGGTGCATCCCTATCTCGGGCTTCAGCTCGTGCCCCTCACCGCCAGGGTGGCCCGTGACAACAACCGCGATCCCGACGCTCTGGTGAAACTTCCCGAACGGGATGGGGCCCTGGTGCAGAAGGTGCTTCCCGACAGTCCGGCCGAGCAGGCGGGACTCAAGCGGGGTGACCTGGTGGTAGAAATCGCCGGCCAGGATGTTCACAACCCTTCAGCTCTCCTCCAGCAGGTGGAGAAGTCGGTGGTGGGCCGTCCCCTCTCCTTGAGGGTGGTGCGGGGGCAACGGGAGCTCCAGCTCTCGATCAAGCCCGCCCAGCTGCCGGCACCGACGAGCTGAGCCCATCGCTTTGCTACGTTCGCGCCCCAAACCTCCGCTCCTTGCCATGTTGGATCTGCAGACCCAGATGAAGCAGGCCGTGGCCGCCGCTGCCGTGGCCCAGATCCGCGACGGCATGGTTCTGGGCCTGGGATCCGGATCCACGGCGGCCCTGATGATCCAGGAGCTGGGGGCGAAGCTGAAGCGGGGTGAGCTCCGGGAGATCACCGGGGTCACCACCTCGTTTCAGGGGGAGGTGCTCGCAGCCGAGCTGGGCATCCCCCTGCAGAGCCTGAACGCTATTCAGCGCATTGATCTGGCCATCGATGGGGCCGATGAGGTGGACCCCGCCCTCCAGCTGATCAAGGGGGGTGGGGCCTGCCATGTGCAGGAGAAGCTGGTAGCTCGGCGGGCCGATCGGTTTGTGGTGGTGGTGGATGCGACCAAGCTCGTGGACCGGCTCAATCTGGGCTTTCTCCTGCCGGTGGAGGTGCTGCCAGGGGCCTGGCGCCAGGTGAAGGGGCAGCTTGGGGAGATGGGGGGCGTAGCCGAGCTGCGCATGGCGGTGCGCAAGGCCGGACCCGTTGTGACTGATCAGGGCAACCTGGTGCTGGATGTGACATTTGCCGGTGGCATCGCCGATCCTGTGAGCCTGGAGAAGGAGATCAACAACCTCCCCGGGGTGCTCGAGAACGGGCTCTTCGTGAACCTCACCGACCAGGTGCTGGTGGGGGAGATTGTGGATGGGGTGGCCTCCGTGCGCGAGATGGCGAAGGACTGAACCCGACCAGAGCGAATCAGCCCAGCCGCAAGCGCACAGATTCGGCGTGGCTGTGCAACCCCTCGCTTCGGGCTAGCTCCATCACGGCCTCACCGGTGGCCTCCAGGGCCTCACGGTTGAAGCCGATCAGGCTGGTGTGGCGCAGAAAGGTCTCCACACTCAGGGCGCCGGAGAAGCGCGCCGTGCCGCAGGTGGGCAGAGTGTGGTTCGGGCCGGCCAGGTAATCCCCCACGGCTTCCGGGCTGAAGGGGCCCAGAAAGATCGCACCCGCGTGGCGGATCCGATCCGCGAGGGGTTCGGGGTCCTCCACGAGCAGTTCCAGATGTTCCGGAGCGAAGGTGTCGCTCAGGCGTGCCGCTGCCCCCAGATCGCCGCACACCACGATCAGGCCCCAGTCGGCCAGGGCCTGGCGCACGATGGCGGCGCGAGGGTGATCCTTGAGCTGCGCCTCAATGGCCAGGGGAACCGCGTTGGCAAGTTGCTCACTGGTGGTGATCAGGATCGCGGCCGCCAGGGGGTCGTGCTCGGCCTGGGCCATCAGATCAGCGGCCACCTGTTCGGGGCGGGCGGTGTGGTCGGCGATCACCAGCACCTCGCTGGGGCCTGCCAGGGAGTCGATCCCCACCCGGCCGTACACCGCCTTCTTCGCCAGCGTGACCCAGAGATTGCCCGGACCGCTGATCACATCCACCCGGGGAATCGTTTCGGTGCCGAAGGCCAGGGCGCCGATCGCCTGGGCTCCCCCAACGCGATACACCTCCTGCACTCCCGCCAGGTGGGCGGCGGCCAGCACAGTGGGGTTGGGCTCCCCATCCCGCCCTGGGGGGGTCACCATCACCACCCGCTCCACCCCGGCCACCAGGGCTGGTACGGCGTTCATCAACACCGTGCTCGGGTAGGCGGCCCGCCCGCCCGGCACGTACAGCCCAGCTCTGTCCACCGCGCGCCAGCGGCGACCCAGCCGTTCGCCGTGGGGGCCATGGATGGCCAGATCCGCAGGCCGCTGCTGCCTGTGGAACGTGAGGATGCGCCCGTGAGCGAGGGTGAGGGCCTGCTGCAGAGCGCTTGGCAACCCTTCCCAGGCCTGTTGAAGTCTGGCTTGCGGCACCCTGAGGGGATCGGGACGCACCCCATCGAAGGTTTCACTGAGCCTGAGCAGGGCGGCGTCGCCTTCCACCCGGACCTGTTCGAGCAGCTGGGTTACCCTCTCCTCTTCCTGTCGCATCTGCGCCCCCTCGGTGCGGGCAG
This sequence comes from Aphanothece sp., assembly GCA_040375715.1. Taxonomy (GTDB): domain Bacteria; phylum Cyanobacteriota; class Cyanobacteriia; order PCC-6307; family Cyanobiaceae; genus Cyanobium. Next base: position 30,855 of record JBEIRX010000004.1, on the reverse strand, counting down.
CGATCTGGGCAAGACGGGCGGCCGCGCCGTCGGAGTCCCGCAGGCAGGGGAGGGGGGCTGTGGCGGAGGCAGCCAAAGATGGTTCGCTCGGTGGGATTCAGGCTAGGGCTTCCCGCGGAAGGTCTGACCACCTAGGGAGTAGGTGAGCTAAGATTTTCGATTGTTCGGTCGTTGCCCGGATCCCTTGGCCAATAACAGATCATCCAAGAAGCGCATCGAGATTGCCGAGCGCAACCGACTGCGCAACCGCAGCTACAAGTCTGCGTTGCGCACGCTCATGAAGCGTTGCTTCACGGCCTGCAGCAGCTACGGCCAGGAGCCTGGTGCGGCGTCCCGCGATGCTGTGGAAACCAGCATGAATGCAGCGTTCAGCAAGATTGACAAGGCGGTGAAGGTGGGAGTGCTGCACCGGAACTGCGGAGCCAACAAGAAGTCGCGACTGAGTGCCGCGGTGAAGAGGGCCCTCGAGCCTGCAGCCAGCTCCCTTGCCAGTTCCTGAGGGTCTGCGGAGCCCTTCGATGACCACCACAGCCACAAGGGCCCCGCTGGTGGACAGCCATTGCCACTTGGTTTTCCGGCAGTTTGAAGGGGATCTCGAGGATGTGGTCTCCCGCTGGCGGGAGGCCGGAGTGACGGCCCTGGTGCATGCTTGCGTGGAGCCTTCGGAAATTCCGGCCATTCGCCAACTGGCCGATTTGTTGCCGGAGCTTCGCTATGCGGTGGGAGTGCATCCCCTGGATGCCGGCAAGTGGGAGCCCACAACGGCCGGGGTTCTGCGGGAAGCGGCCCTGGCGGATCCCCGGGTTGTGGCCGTGGGCGAATTGGGCCTCGATCTCTACCGGGAGAAGACCCTGGATGATCAGCTCGCCGCTTTGCTGCCCCAGCTGGATCTGGCCTCGGACCTCGGCCTTCCAGTGATCGTGCACTGCCGTGACGCGGCTGCTCCGATGCTGGAGGTGTTCCGCGCAAGAGCGTCCCTGGGCACCTGTCCTACCGGAGTGATGCATTGCTGGGGGGGCACCCCTGAGGAAATGGAGGCCTTCCTGGAGCTTGGCTTTCACATCAGCTTCAGCGGCACGGTCACCTTCAACAAGGCGGAGAGCATCCAGGCCTGTGCCAGGCAGGTCCCCGCGGATCGCTACATGGTGGAGACCGATTGCCCCTTCCTCTCCCCGGCGCCCCGCCGCGGCAAGCGCAATGAACCGGCGAATGTTGCAGCTGTGGCGGCGAAAGTGGCGGATCTGCGGGGCGAAAGCCTGGAGGAGGTGGCCCTTACCAGCACAGCCAACGCTTCGCGCCTGTTTCGACTCGACCTTCACACTGTATGATGTCTAATTGGCCCAGTGGCGGCAGCGCCCCTTCTCCTCGGTGTTGGCTTCCTTGGTGATCCCTCCCACGGTGATGGCTTCAACGATGGCTTCAACGATCGGTGAGGTCCAGTGGTCTGAGCACGAGTGCCTGTGGGGGCCCTCCCCTTGAGGTGAGTGGCCCTGCACCATCCTTCCGGGGAGGTGGGGTTTTGCCTGTCCACGTTCAGGGATGCCCCCGATCCCTTTGATCTCCCCGGCTCTTTTTCGTCCTCCTGTCTTCAGGTTTCCGCATGAGCAGCGCGATCCAGGTCGCCAAGACCGTCACCTATCTCCCCGATCTGGTGGAGGTGCAGCGGGCAAGTTTCAAGTGGTTCCTGGAAAAGGGTCTGATTGAGGAGCTTGACAGCTTCTCACCGATCACCGATTACACCGGCAAGCTGGAACTCCATTTCATTGGGGATGAATATCGCCTGAAGCGTCCCCGCCATGATGTGGAGGAGGCCAAGCGCCGGGATGCCACCTTTGCCTCCCAGATGTATGTCACCTGCCGGTTGGTGAACAAGGAAACCGGGGAAATCAAGGAACAGGAGGTGTTCATCGGCGAACTCCCGTTGATGACCGAACGGGGCACGTTTATCATCAATGGTGCTGAGCGAGTGATCGTCAATCAGATCGTGCGCTCACCAGGTGTTTACTTCAAGGATGAGCAGGATAAGAACGGCCGCAAGACCTTTAACGCCAGTCTGATCCCGAACCGGGGAGCCTGGTTGAAGTTTGAAACCGATAAAAATGATCTGCTGCATGTCAGGGTTGATAAAACGCGCAAGATCAATGCCCATGTGCTGATGCGGGCCATCGGTCTTTCTGATAATGATGTCCTGGATAAACTCCGGCACCCTGAGTATTACCAGAAGTCGATTGCCGCCGCCAACGATGAAGGCATTTCCTCAGAGGATCAAGCTCTGCTGGAGCTCTACAAAAAGTTGCGCCCGGGTGAGCCCCCTTCCGTGAGTGGCGGCCAGCAACTGCTGCACAGCCGCTTCTTTGACCCCCAGCGCTACGACCTGGGACGGGTTGGTCGTTACAAAATCAACAAGAAACTGCGCCTGACGATTCCCGATGCGGTCCGCACCCTTACTCCCGAGGACGTGCTCTCCACGATCGATTACCTGATCAATCTGGAGCTGGATGTGGGGGGCGCCAGCCTCGATGACATCGACCATCTGGGCAACCGCCGCGTGCGCTCAGTCGGTGAGCTTCTGCAGAACCAGGTCAGGGTCGGTCTGAATCGCTTGGAGCGCATCATCAAGGAACGGATGACCGTTGGGGAGACCGATTCCCTCACTCCGGCCCAACTGGTGAACCCCAAGCCTTTGGTGGCGGCGATCAAGGAGTTCTTCGGCTCCAGCCAGCTGAGCCAGTTCATGGATCAGACCAATCCCCTCGCCGAGCTCACCCACAAACGGCGGATCAGCGCCCTCGGCCCAGGGGGCCTCACCCGGGAGCGAGCCGGGTTTGCCGTGCGCGATATCCACCCGTCTCACTACGGGCGCATCTGCCCGATCGAAACCCCGGAGGGACCCAACGCCGGTCTGATCGGATCCCTGGCTACCCACGCCCGGGTGAATGAGTATGGCTTCATCGAAACCCCGTTCTGGAAAGTGGAGAACGGGGTGGTGATCAAGAGAGGCGAGCCCATTTATCTCTCCGCCGATCTGGAGGATGAATGCCGCATCGCTCCTGGGGATATCTCCACCGATGCCGAGGGCGTGATCACCTCTGATCTGGTGCCCGTGAGATACCGGCAGGATTTCGAGAAGGTGCCTCCCCAGCAGGTGGACTACGTGCAGCTCTCACCTGTACAGGTGATTTCCGTGGCCACCTCCCTGATCCCCTTCCTCGAGCACGACGATGCCAACCGGGCCCTGATGGGATCCAATATGCAGCGCCAGGCTGTGCCCCTGCTTAGGCCGGAGCGTCCCCTGGTGGGAACCGGTCTGGAAACCCAGGTGGCGCGGGATTCCGGCATGGTGCCGATTACCCGGGTGAACGGAACGGTCACCTTCGTGGATGCCACGGCCATCGTGATCCGTGACGAAGAGGGGGTGGATCACACCCACTATCTGCAGAAATATCAGCGATCCAACCAGGACACCTGCCTCAATCAGCGGCCGATCGTCAAGCAGGGAGACCCCGTGATTGCCGGACAGGTGCTGGCGAATGGCTCGGCCTGCGAGGGCGGGGAAATCGCCCTCGGTCAGAACGTGATGATCGCCTACATGCCCTGGGAGGGTTATAAATATGAAGACGCCATTCTGGTGAGTGAGCGTCTGGTGCACGACGATCTCTATACCTCAGTTCATATTGAAAAGTATGAGATCGAGGCTCGGCAGACCAAGCTGGGACCTGAGGAGATCACGAGGGAAATCCCCAACGTCGCTGAAGAGAGTCTGCGGAATCTTGATGAGATGGGCATCATCCGCATCGGTGCCTATGTCGAAAGCGGAGACATCCTGGTGGGCAAGGTCACACCCAAGGGTGAATCCGATCAGCCTCCGGAGGAAAAGCTGCTCCGTGCCATCTTCGGTGAGAAGGCACGAGATGTAAGAGATAATTCCCTTCGGGTTCCCAGCACCGAGCGTGGTCGGGTTGTGGATGTGCGCATTTACACCCGCGAGCAGGGAGATGAACTCCCTCCTGGCGCCAACATGGTGGTACGGGTGTACGTGGCCCAGCGCCGCAAGATTCAGGTGGGCGACAAGATGGCCGGTCGCCATGGCAACAAGGGCATCATCAGCCGCATTCTTCCCCGGGAAGACATGCCCTATCTGCCTGATGGCACTCCGATCGACATCGTGCTCAATCCCCTGGGTGTGCCCAGCCGGATGAATGTCGGCCAGGTGTTCGAGTGCCTGATGGGATGGGCTTCCGCCCACCTGGGCTGTCGCGTCAAGGTGATTCCCTTTGACGAGATGCATGGTGCGGAGAAGTCCAAGCAGACCGTTCAGGCCTATCTGGAGGAAGCGGCGAAACAGCCCGGCAAGGATTGGGTCTACGACCCAGAGAATCCAGGCAAGATTCAGTTGATCGATGGCCGCAGCGGCGAACCCTTCGATCAGCCGGTCACTGTTGGCTACGCCCACATCCTCAAGCTCGTCCACCTGGTGGACGACAAGATCCACGCCCGCTCCACTGGCCCCTACTCTCTCGTCACCCAGCAACCCCTGGGCGGCAAGGCCCAGCAGGGCGGCCAGCGCCTCGGGGAGATGGAGGTGTGGGCATTGGAGGCCTATGGCGCCGCCTACACCCTGCAGGAGTTGCTCACGGTGAAATCCGATGATATGCAGGGCCGGAATGAAGCCCTGAACGCCATCGTGAAAGGGAAGCCCATCCCCCGGCCAGGCACCCCTGAATCCTTCAAGGTGCTGATGCGCGAATTGCAGTCTCTTGGCCTGGATATCGCTGTCTACACCGATGCCGGCGAAGAGGTGGATCTGATGCAGGACGTGAATCCGCGCCGCAGCACGCCGAGCCGACCGACCTACGAATCCCTGGGAGTTGCTGATTACGACGAAGACTGACCCCCCTTCTTCCTTGTTCCCTGCTCGCATTTCATCTTCATGACCAACAGCAACTCCCGCAGCGAAAACTACTTCGACTACGTCAAGATCACCCTCGCTTCCCCCGAGCGGATCATGCAGTGGGGGCAGCGCACCCTGCCCAATGGTCAGGTGGTGGGGGAGGTGACCAAGCCGGAAACCATCAACTACCGTACCCTCAAGCCGGAGATGGATGGCCTCTTCTGCGAGAAGATTTTCGGTCCCTCCAAGGATTGGGAGTGCCATTGCGGCAAATACAAGCGGGTGCGCCACCGCGGCATCGTCTGCGAGCGCTGCGGGGTGGAGGTCACCGAGAGCCGGGTGCGGCGTCATCGGATGGGTTTCATCAAGCTGGCGGCGCCGGTATCCCATGTGTGGTACCTGAAGGGAATCCCTAGCTATGTGGCGATCCTTCTCGACATGCCTCTGCGGGATGTGGAGCAGATCGTCTACTTCAACTGCTACGTGGTTCTCGATCCAGGCGACCACAAGGATCTGGTTTACAAGCAACTTCTCACCGAAGATGAGTGGCTGGAAATCGAAGACCAGATCTTCGCTGAGGACTCTGAGATTGAAAACGAACCGATCGTTGGGATCGGTGCAGAGGCCCTCAAGCAGCTTCTCTCCGATCTGGAGTTGAACGAAATCGCCGAACAGCTGCGGGAGGAGATCAGCGCCAGCAAGGGGCAGAAGCGGGCCAAGCTGATCAAGCGCCTCCGGGTGATTGACAACTTCATCGCCACCAATGCCCGTCCGGAGTGGATGGTGCTGGATGTGATCCCGGTGATCCCTCCCGACCTGCGACCCATGGTGCAGCTGGATGGGGGCCGCTTCGCCACCAGCGATCTGAACGATCTCTACCGACGGGTGATCAACCGCAACAACCGACTCGCCAGGCTCCAGGAGATCCTGGCTCCGGAGATCATCGTCCGCAATGAAAAGCGGATGTTGCAGGAAGCCGTCGATGCCCTCATCGACAATGGGCGCCGGGGCCGCACGGTGGTGGGTGCCAACAACCGTGCCCTGAAATCCCTCAGTGACATCATCGAGGGCAAACAGGGCCGCTTCCGCCAGAACCTGCTCGGTAAGCGGGTGGATTACTCCGGCCGCTCGGTGATCGTCGTCGGTCCCAAACTGAAGATGCACCAATGCGGCCTGCCGAAGGAGATGGCCATTGAGCTGTTCCAGCCCTTCGTGATCCACCGCCTAATCCGTCAGAACATCGTCAACAACATCAAGGCCGCCAAGAAGCTGATTCAGAAGGCAGACGACGAGGTGATGCAGGTGCTCCAGGAAGTGATCGAGGGCCATCCCATCCTGCTGAACCGGGCTCCCACCCTCCACAGGCTCGGCATCCAGGCCTTTGAACCCAAGCTGGTGGATGGGCGCGCCATCCAGTTGCATCCTCTGGTCTGCCCGGCCTTCAACGCCGACTTTGACGGTGACCAGATGGCCGTGCATGTGCCTTTGGCGATTGAAGCCCAGACCGAGGCCCGCATGTTGATGCTGGCCAGCAACAACATCCTCTCTCCAGCCACCGGCGAACCGATCATCACCCCCTCCCAGGACATGGTGCTCGGGGCCTATTACCTCACCGCCGTGAACCGTGCCAAAGCCAAACCAACCTTCGGAGACCGTTCCCTCACCTTTGCCGGACTCGAAGATGTGATCGCCGCCTTTGATGAGAAGCACCTCCACCTCCACGACTGGGTCTGGGTGCGTTTCAACGGTGAGGTGGACACCGATGAGGAGGCCGATGCGCCTGTCTCCTCCGAGACGCTCTCCGATGGAACCCGGGTGGAGCAGTGGCGCTTCCGGCGGGATCGCTTTGATGAAGATGGCGCGTTGATCAGCCGCTATCTCCTCACCACCGTCGGTCGGGTGGTGATCAACCAAACCATCATCGATGCCGTCGCCGCCAGCTGAGCCCGACCCTCTTTCGATCTGCTTCCTTCTCCTTCTCACTGATCCCCACCGGTTATGAGCACCTCCTCCGCAAAGAAGAAATCAGCTAAGGCGGCAGCTGCAGCTGAAGTGGCCCCTGTGGAAGCCCCCCTGGGGGCCGTTGCGCCTCCGTTCCGCAATCGGGTGATCGATAAGAAGGTGCTGCGCAACCTCGTGGCCTGGGCCTACAAGCATCACGGCACGGCGGCCACCTCATCCATGGCGGATGAACTGAAGAATCTGGGCTTTCACTACGCCACCCAGGCCGCGGTTTCCATTTCCGTGGATGATCTGCGGATCCCCAGCGAAAAGGCCCGGCTGCTGCAGGAGGCGGAGGAAGAGATCACCAATACGGAAGAGCGCTACCGCCTGGGTGAGATCACGGAAGTGGAACGACACACCAAGGTGATCGACACCTGGACGGAAACCAACGAGCGACTCGTGGAGGAGGTGAAGCGGAATTTCAATGAGAACGATCCGCTGAATTCCGTGTGGATGATGGCCAATTCCGGTGCCCGCGGCAACATGTCGCAGGTGCGCCAGCTGGTGGGCATGCGGGGTCTGATGGCCAACCCGCAGGGGGAGATCATCGACCTGCCCATCCGCACCAACTTCCGCGAAGGACTCACCGTCACCGAATACGTCATCTCCTCCTATGGCGCCCGCAAGGGTCTGGTGGATACGGCCCTGCGCACGGCGGATTCGGGCTACCTCACCCGCCGTCTGGTGGATGTGGCGCAGGATGTGATCGTTCGGGAAGAAGACTGCGGCACCACCCGCGGACTTCTGATCGAGGCGGATGAAAAGGGACGCTTCTTCAGCAAACTGGTGGGTCGGTTGGCTTCGGAGCCGATCGTCGATCAAGCCCGGCAGGAGCTGGCTGCTCGTGATGCGGAGATCGATGCTCCCCTCAGCCGTGCCATCGAAGCGGCGGGCATCCGGGCGGTGGTGGTGCGCTCTCCCCTCACCTGTGAGGCTTCCAGGTCGGTGTGCCGCAAGTGCTATGGCTGGGCCCTGGCCCACAACCAGCTGGTCGACCTCGGGGAAGCCGTCGGGATCATCGCCGCCCAGTCGATCGGTGAGCCCGGCACCCAGCTCACCATGCGCACCTTCCACACCGGTGGGGTGTCCACCGCGGAAACGGGTGTGGTGCGCTCCCTCTCCGCCGGTGTGGTGGAGTTTGGCTCCAAGGCCCGGGTGCGTTCCCACCGCACACCCCATGGGGTGGAGGCCCATCTGGCCGAGACGGACTTCACCCTGCAACTCAAAGCCACCGATAAGGGCAAGGTTCAGAAGCTGGACATCACCGCGGGGTCGATCCTCTTCGTGAATGATGGCCAGAGTGTGCTGGCTGACACGATTCTCGCCCAGATCTCCGCCGGCGCTCAGGTGAAGAAGAGCGTGGAGAAGGCCACCAAGGATGTCATCTGTGATCTGGCTGGTCAGGTGCGTTTTGAAGACGTGATCCAGCCTCGTGAGGTGACCGATCGCCAGGGCAACATCACCCACAAGGCACAGCGCCTCGGCCGGCTCTGGGTGTTCAGCGGCGATGTCTACAACCTTCCCCCCAATGCCCAGCCGGTGGTGCAGGGCACCAAGAAGGCCAAAACCGGTGATGTGCTCGCCGAAAGCCGGCTGGTCAGTGAATACGGGGGTGCCGTGCGCCTGCGGGAGTCGGCGGGCGACTCCCGAGAAGTTCAGATCGTCACCACCAGCCTCACCCTCAAGGATTGCAAGCTGGTGCATGAATCCACCCATTCCGGTGAGATCTGGCATCTAGAGGACAAGGAAGGAGCGAAATATCTCCTTCGCACCGCCCCCGGCAGCAAGATCGGCTCTGGAGAGGTGATTGCCGAGCTGGCGGATGATCGCTTCCGCACCAAAACAGGGGGGATGGTGAAGTTCTCCCCGGGCCTGTCGATCAAGAAAGCGCGCTCAGCCAAGCATGGCTTTGAGGTGAGCAAGGGTGGCACCCTGCTGTGGGTTCCCCAGGAAACCCATGAAATCAACAAGGACATCTCCTTGTTGATGATCGAAGACGGCCAGTGGATCGAGGCGGGCACCGAGGTGGTGAAGGACATCTTCAGCCAGACCGCCGGCATCGTCACCGTGACCCAGAAGAACGACATTCTCCGGGAGATCATTGTGCGGGCCGGCAGCCTCCACCTGATCGCCGACAGCAAGGTGCTCAGCCGCTACCAGGAGGGTCTGATGGTGAATCCTGGCGATGAAATCGCTCCTGGACTCAGCGCAGAGGCGATGGTGTTCGTGGAGGCTGTCGACACCACAGAAGGTGGAGCCCTTCTGTTGCGTCCGGTGGAGGAATATTTCATCCCCGATGAAGCGCATCTGCCGGATTCCCTCACCGTGAAACAACCGGGAGGTCCCCACCTTGGCCTCAAGGCCACCCAGCGCCTCACCTTCAAAGATGGTGAGTTGGTGAAGTCTGTGGAAGGGGTGGAATTGCTGCGCACCCAGCTGATCCTGGAAACCTTCGACACCACCCCCCAGATGACGGTGGATGTGGAAGCCATCGCCGACAAGCGGGCCAAGACGATTGATCGCTTGCAGCTGGTGATCCTGGAGACCCTGCTGGTGAGACGCGACACCCTCTCCGACGCCAGCCATGGCTCCACCCACACCGAGCTTCAGGTGAACGATGGCGATCTGGTGAAGCGTGGGGATGTGGTGGCCACCACCCAGATCCTCTGCAAGGAGGATGGCGTGGTGCAGCTTCCTGATGCCACCTCCGATGAACCCATCCGTCGTCTGATTGTGGAGCGGGCTGGCGATACGCGCCGGCTTGATGTGAAGGGGATCAAACCCACCGTTGCCGTTGGCGATCGAATTGTCGAAGGCGATGCCCTCGGCAACGATTTGATCGCGCCCTGCTGTGGTCAGGTGGAAGCGATCTCCGATGGAGAGATCACCATCCGCCTGGGTCGCCCCTACATGGTGTCCCCCGATTCCGTGCTGCATGTTCGGGATGGGGAGCTGGTGCAGCGGGGGGATGGGCTCGCCCTTCTGGTGTTTGAACGGCAGAAAACCGGCGACATCGTGCAAGGTCTGCCCCGCATTGAGGAGCTGCTGGAAGCGCGTCGTCCCCGGGATTCCGCCATCCTCTGTCGCAAGAGCGGCACCGTGCAGATCAAGCAGGGTGAGGATGACGATTCGATCACGGTGTCTGTGATCGAATCCGATGACGCCCTCACGGATTACCCCATCCTCCTGGGCCGCACCGTCATGGTGAGTGATGGCCAGCAAGTGAGTGCTGGTGAACTCCTCACCGATGGACCAATCAATCCCCACGAATTGCTGGAGTGTTTCTTCGAGGATCTGCGCACTCGCAAACCCACCATGGAGGCCGCTCAGGAAGCGATCTCCAAGCTCCAGTTCCGCATGGTGCTCGAGGTGCAGAACGTCTACAAGTCCCAGGGCGTGTCGATCGACGACAAGCACATCGAGGTGATCGTGCGTCAGATGACGAGCAAGGTGAGGATCGAGGATGCGGGGGATACCACCCTGCTGCCCGGTGAGCTCATTGAGTTGCGTCAGGTGGAGCAGGTGAACTCTGCCATGGGCATCACTGGAGGCGCCCCGGCGGAATTCACTCCTGTGTTGCTGGGCATCACCAAGGCCTCCCTTAACACCGACAGCTTCATCTCTGCCGCCAGCTTCCAGGAAACCACCCGGGTGCTCACGGAGGCGGCCATCGAGGGCAAGAGCGACTGGCTGCGGGGCCTCAAGGAGAACGTGATCATCGGTCGCCTGATTCCTGCCGGCACTGGCTTCAGTGGTTTCGAGGAGGAACTCCGGGCGGAGGCTGGTCCCCACCCGGACATCCTGGAGGAGGAGGCCGCCGGTTACCGCCGCATGCAGAATCTTCGTCCTGATTACACCGTCGAGTTGCCGGCACCGCCGGTGAACCTGGCCGTGCTGGATGATCCCTCGGATGAGGATCTGGAGGCCACCCGGAGCCGCCATGGGATTGAGGCGTCCACCAGCAGCTTCGCCGCCTTCCTGCGTCCCACGCAGGAGGAGGGGTTGGAGGAGGATCTCCTCCCGGATCCCGATGCCCTTGAGGGCCTGCAGGAGGAGGGGCTGCTGAGCGATGACTGACACCACCGATCTGGGCACTCCGGTGCCCAAGAAACGGCTGCCCCGGTGGGGATTCCATGCTCGTAACGAGCTGCTCCATGGCCGTCTCGCCATGATGGGTTTCATCGCTCTTGTGCTCGTGGAATGGAAGCTGGGTCACGGCCTTCTCTCCAGCCGTTGAGCCTCCCCCTGCTTGGCCGCAGCAAGGCTGAGCTGGAGGCCTGGGCTGTCCAGGAGGGGCAGCCCTCCTTTCGCGGCAGGCAACTCCATGAGTGGCTCTATCGCCGGGGTGTCCATGAGCTGGGGGCCATCACCGTGCTGCCGCAGCTCTGGCGCGAGCAGCTGCTGGAGCGGGAAGCCCGCGGTGGCCAGCCCCTGATCGGTCGTCTGGTGGAGGAGCACCGCAAGGTTGCGGCCGATGGCACCACCAAACTGATCCTGGCCACCCACGATGGCCTTCGGCTCGAAACCGTCGGCATCCCCACCGAGGACAGGCTCACTGTCTGCGTGAGTTCCCAGGTGGGCTGCCCCATGGCCTGCCGTTTCTGTGCCACGGGGCAGGATGGCTTGGCTCGCTCCCTGGCGCTGCATGAAATCGTGGATCAGGTGCTCAGTGTGCGGGAAGCCATGGAGCGCCGCCCCACCCATGTGGTGTTTATGGGAATGGGGGAGCCTCTGCTGAACACTGAGGCGGTGCTGCAGGCGATCGCTGTGTTCTGCCGGGATCTGGGGATGGCCCAGCGCCAGATTACTGTGAGCACCGTGGGTGTTGCAGGCACCTTGCCCACCCTCGCCCAGCGGGCCCATCAGGTGCTGGGCCGCGCCCAGTTCACCCTGGCGGTGAGCCTGCATGCTCCGGATCAGCGCCTGAGGCAAGACCTGATCCCAACGGCCCGGGCTTACCCCCTGGAGCAGCTCCTCGAGGATTGCCGGATTTACGCTGCGGAAACCTCCCGACGGGTGAGCTTCGAATACATCCTGCTGGCGGGGGTCAATGATGCACCCGAGCAGGCGGATGCCCTTGCCAAGTTGCTGCGGGGATTCCAGAGCCATGTGAATCTCATCCCCTACAACCCCATCACGGAGGAAACCTTTGAGCGGCCTTCCCAGCAGCGGGTGAATCGCTTCCGCCAACGGCTTCTTGATCAACACATCGCCGTGAGCGTGCGTGCCAGCCGCGGCCTGGATCAGGATGCAGCTTGCGGTCAGTTGCGCCGAACGCTCAGCGGCGGCCTGATGGGCAGCGCCAACGGATGAGGCCCGGCTCCCCTTCGCTGATGTCCTGAAGCTGCTGCAGATCCCTGGAGAGTTGGTAGCGGTGTTGCCGGGTGGCGGGCGGGCTGGGTTCTTCGCCCCCCGCCTCGAACCGCAGGGAGAGACGAAGCCGACGAGGAGTTTCCTCCACAAGCTCAAGGATCTCTGCCTTGTTGGCGTAGAAGATGAGCTGGTGTGGTTGCACAACCAATCGCCCTTCACTGAAAGGGATGCCGCATTTCCCTGGGACGGAGTTCCATTCCCCCAGAACCACAGCTGGCATCGAGGCCGACACCCGTGGCGTCAGCCCCGGGATCTGGCCGCCAGGCATACAGCTGAGCAACCCGATCAACGTCGCTCCCAGGAGCGCCATGGTTTCACTGTTCAGGACCACTCCGCCTGCACTCAATACCGCCAGCGAATCCTCTCCGGTCGCATGTCCACATGGGTGAAGCCGCGTCCAGAGAGCACCCCGTAGCCCAAGGCCCTGTCCTTCCAGGCGACGGTGTCGAGCCAATGCTCAAACTCCTGATCCCGGCCATCCAGAGTGCGGATGTCGGCAGCCAGCCCATAGATGTGCTGACTATTGGCTACGCCTCCCACGGCACGGTTGATGTCGGGGGGGCGATACCAGGATGTGACCTGAATGGGACTGCCCCAGTTCTGGCGCACCTGATCCAATGCCACAGCGAGAGTACGGATGTTTTTTTCAATCTCGCTACCGGGGCTTGGAATCCGCCGCCGATCGTTCTGTGTGACTTCGCTGACGAAAAAGTAACGTGAAACCCGTGCATTCATGTCATCCCAGTTGATGGGAGCACCCGGATCGTAGGCCGGCTTTTGCGCCTCAGAGGGGGGAGGAACAACGGGTAAATCGTCTGGTTCCTGGCGGATGAGTTGTTGTTCCCAGGCTTCACAATTGGCTGGCGTGTTGATGTCCCGCTCCGCCTGGCTGATCGCCTGTGCAGGCTCCATCCCGCCCCACACAAGCCCTTCGGCTCGTCGCCGCCGTCCGAGCCCAACCTCTGCACCCGATCCAGGATTTCGATACAACATCATTGCGCCAGGAACAGCCTTCCAGTTGCGCTCCCTCAGATGCTTGCTGATGGTGGTGTAGTCGTCGTCTCCATAGAAGCGAGCGCCATTGTTGTAGGCAAAGCTGCACAGGGCCGATCGTTGGTTGTCGTTCATGTCCCCCCAGTGGGGAATGGTGCCGATCAGCACGTCCCAGAAATTCCTGCGGCAGTGGTAGGCGTAGAGATCATCGGCCTCGCTCTGGGTGATCTGCTCCCCCATCTGGATCGGGGAGCCATTCTTGTAGAAGGTGCTCCCCCAGCCGATGGTGATCGGTAGCCCATCCGGGCTGGCCGGGTCGGGGTAGGCCTTCAACGAGCAGCTCTCATAGTGATGATTGAGGGCCGCCAGCTGTGGTGGCAGCTCCTCCGTTGCCAGGGATGGGGAGGCCGGGGTGGCGTTCACCGTGGTGGCCTGGGGTGGGCGCGAGGGCTCCAGCCAGGCATCGTGCGGGATCTCGAAGCGTTTGGGGTTGATGTAGCGCTCGCTGCTGGTGGGTAGCTGCAGACTCTCCCGGGGCCCGGTGTAGGGCCCGGCCAGCCTGATGACGGCCAACTGCCCATCGGGTGTGGAGCGGATCCAGTCAATGGCCAGCTGGGAGCCAGGCTCCACATAGGAATCGGCTTTGGCGGCGAGGGGTTCCGGGCTCAAGCCCGCCCGCTCCAGCGCCTTGATGTAGGGCATCAGAGGCTGCCTCCCTCACGAATCTGCTGCAGGGGGCTGGCTGCAGGGGCTGAGACCGCCATTCCATTGCTGGAGACGGGCACGGTCTGGATGATGGCCGGTTCATTCTGCCGGGCCCTTAGGGCAGCCAGCTCCTGTTGCAGCAACTGGATCAGCCTGGTCTCGGCCGAATCGGCGGACGTCGCTGCGGGGGAAACCGGGACAGGGGCTGGAGAATTGATCGCAACAGTGGTGAGGGGAGTGCTGGTCATCGGAAAGGCGGAAGGGATCCCGGGGGCAGGCCCGCTGATGTAGGTGCGCAGCCGCTGTTCGGCGAACTTCTGCACGGCCTTTGGAGCAAATGCCGCGATCAGGAAGCCAAAGGTGAGGGTGAGACCTGTGTCATCCCGGGGTGGATAGACCGTGCTCACGGTGCCGTCGGCATTGGTGGTGCGGATGCCATTGCTGCGCACCATGGTGAGAGCACCAAAGAGGATGGCTGCCACCAAGGCCAGCATGCACATCAAGCGCATGGCCGACCGGTTCCCAGGAGTTTCTTCCAAGAATCCCGTGCCCCGTTTGCTGAGGATTTCGGCATCGAAGATGGCACTACTTTTGCTCGCATCGTTCAGAGTGAACATCGGAGTAGCTGAATACATGTGGTGTCGGGATTGGTTATTCCATTGTGTCGGCTTTCTTCCCCTTTCCCTTCTGTTGCCATGATCTTTGATGTTTTGCGCTTTCAGGAGGTGCGGGCAGGCGGATTAGCCTCACGACTGCACCAGGCGCCCAGCCCGGCTCCTTCATTGCCCTTCCATGGACATCACTTCCCAGTTGATCGAGGCCCTGTTGCAGCGTGGCGTGCGGCGGGTTTACGGGGTGCCGGGCGATTACGTGCTGGGGCTGTTCGACCGGTTGGAGCACTCTCCTATCGATGTGATCTGCATGGCGGGGGAAGAGGGGGCTGGTTTTGCCGCCGATGCCCATGCCCGCCTGATGGGCCTCGGTGTCGCCGTGGTGACCTACGGCGTGGGAGCCCTCAAGCTGCTCAATCCGGTGGCGGGGGCCTATGCGGAGCGCTCGCCCCTGCTGGTGATCAGCGGTGCTCCGGGCCTGCGGGAATCCGATGAGCATGCTCTGCTGCATCACCGCATCCGGGCCAGCGACACCCAGGAGCGCTTCTTCAAGGAGGTGTGTGTGCAGACCGCCTGCCTGGATTCAGGCCGCACGGCGGTGGACAAGATGCTCAGGGTGCTGGAGGCCATGCGGCGCGAATCGCGGCCGGGCTATCTCGAGCTGCCCAGGGATTCCCTCACCCGTCCGGTGCCGGGCCCCGTTCCACCCCTGAGCTTGCCGGCGTTGCCCCAGGTGGCGGAGCTCCATCGCCGCACGGGCCTGGCGATTCTGGACTGGATGCGCAGCCGCCAGCGCCCCGTGGTGCTGGCGGGGGTGGAGGTGCACCGCTTTGGCCTGCAGCAGCAGCTGCAGGAGGTGCTGGAGCGGGAGGGCTGGCCCTTTGCCACCAGCCTCAGCGGCAAATCACTGCTCAGCGAGCAGCATCCCCAGTATCTCGGCGTCTATGAGGGGGCCATGGGCCCGGCGGCGGTGCGGGAGGTGGTGGAGGGCAGTGACGGCCTGCTGATCCTGGGCATGCCCCTGAGCGATCTGGATACGGGGGTTTACACCATGCAGCTCAACCTGGACAGCTGTCTGCGGGTGGAGATGGACCGGGGGTTGCAGTGGATCCAGGGGGATCAGGACACCCTCGATCCGGTGACCCTGCTGCAGGTGTGGACCGAGGCGGAAGCGCCGGCCCAACCTGGGGCCTATCGGCCCCAGGTGAGCCCCCCGGCAGCGGAACCCTTCGTGCCGGTGGCGGATCAGCCCCTCACGGTGCGCCGGCTGCTGCTGGCGGTGGATGCGGTGCTCGTGGACAGCTCGGTGGTACTGGCCGACACCGGTGATGCCACCTTCGCCTCCCTGGCCCTCCATCTGAAGGAGGCCAACGACTACATCAACAGCGGCAACTGGGCCTCCCTGGGATTCGCCCTGCCGGCGGCGGTGGGCGCCTGGGGGGCCCACCCGGATCAGCGGCCCCTCGTGCTGGTGGG
This sequence comes from Aphanothece sp., assembly GCA_040375715.1. Lineage (GTDB taxonomy): Bacteria > Cyanobacteriota > Cyanobacteriia > PCC-6307 > Cyanobiaceae > Cyanobium. The sequence continues at coordinate 14,802 of JBEIRX010000004.1, read as the reverse complement.
GGATGGGGCCCTGCTGATGAGCGCCATCGAGCTGGCCACCCTGGCCCGCTACCGCATCCCCGCTTTGGTGGTCGTGATGGACAACGCTGGTTACGGCACCGAGCGCCCCATGTTGGATGGCCCCTTCAACGATGTGGCCCCGGTGGACCATGTGGGGCTGGCTCTGGCCATGGGCTTCTCGGCCGCCAGGCGGGTGGACCGGGAGGGGGAGCTCTGGGAGGCCCTGCAGACTTTCCTGCAGGACTCGGAAGGTCCCACCCTGATCAGTGCGGCTCTGGATCCCCACGATGCCTCCGATGCCCTGCGCAACCTCACCGCGGCCCTGGGCAAGAAGGTGAAGGCTGGCACCGAGGGCTGACCCATGCCGTTTCTGCGCTATCTGGATCCGGAGGGGCTGGTGCATCATGCCCATGGGGATGGCAACGGCCGTTGGGAGCGTCTGCGGGGGGATCTCTTCTCTTGGGACCCCACGGGTGAGGAGGCCCGCATCGCCCGGTTGCTGGCGCCACTGCAGCCGGCGGCGATCTTCTGCATCGGCCTGAACTACCGGCGCCATGCGGCCGAAACCGGCGCGGCGCTCCCTGAGTGGCCGGTGCTCTTCATGAAGTCGCCCGGAGCGGTGCAGGATCCCCAGGAACCGATCACCCTGCCCACTTCCCTGGCCAGCGGCCAGGTGGATTACGAAGGGGAGCTGGTGGTGGTGGTCGGGCGGCGCTGCCGCAATGTGAGCCGGGATGAGGCCCTGGGGGCCGTGCTGGGCTACACCTGCGGCAATGATGTGAGCGCCCGGGACTGGCAGAAGCAGTGGGGCGGGGGCCAGTGGTGCCGCGGCAAGACCTTCGACACCTTTGCTCCCCTGGGACCGGTGCTGGTGCCCCTCGACGAGCTGGAGGATCCCCTCCGCCTGGGCCTGCGCACCATCCTGAATGGTGAGATCGTGCAAAACGGAGACACCAGCGACATGATCTTCGATGTGCCGTCGCTGATCGCATTTCTCAGCGGCAGCACCACCCTGCTGCCCGGCACCGTGATCTTCACCGGCACCCCCGAGGGCGTGGGCATGGCGGCCAATCCCCCGCGCTGGTTGCGGCCGGGGGATGAGGTGAGTGTTGCGATCGAAGGGATCGGTACCCTCACGAACCCGGTGGTGGCGGAAGGGGATCGTCCAGAACGAAGGAGCTAAGGGAGTAGCCATTGCGGGCCAGGATGGCGGCAATGGCGCTCCAGGATGCTTGATCCAGCCGTCGGGTGCGGGCCAGCACCCAGCCGTAGCGTCGGTCCGGGGTGCCCACCACCGCCCACCGGTAGGACTCATCCAGGCCAATCACCCAGTAGTCCCCCCAGAAGGGCCGCCAGCCCAGGACGCTCACCAGGCTCACCTTCAACCGGGCCCGGCTGATGGGATCAACGATCCGCGCCACGCCGCTGGCCTGATTCAGGATGCCGTTCCGCGTCAGGCATTGATTCACAACCCTGAGGCGGCCATCGGCCAGCAGGGTGTATCTGGCCAGGGTGTCTCGTGCGCACTGCCTCTGGAAGCGGTTGGGGATCTTGGCAAGCTCCCGCCAGACGCCCGCATAACGCTCGAGATTCACTGACGCCACGGGCATCACCGAGGGCGTCACCACGGGCGGTATCAAGGGCGCTAGCGAGGGGAGAGCGGCGGGTTGAGGGCCCGCCAGAGGGGTCTGCACGTCCTGGGCGGCCATCGGCGCGAGAGTGGCGGTTGCCCCCAGCAGCAGCGTGCAGAGCGGCCAGATGAGCCGCAGGGTGGCCCTTTTGATCGGGATCAACTGAATGGGGCGAGTGAAAGCACAGGCCTCAAGGCTCCACCCTCAGGAGAAAATCCGCCCGGCGATGAAAATCTGCCTCGGGTCCTCCATGGCCCAGCGCCCAGTAACTCAGCGTCCCGCCGCGCTGTTCGATCACGGCGGTCACTCCAAGCTGCAGAGGCCCCTGTCGGCAGGTTTCTGCCAGCTCCCTGGGCAGAAGAAGGTCGAGATCCAGCCTCAGCTGGCCCGTCCCCTCAGTCACGGCGACAGGCAATGCCTCCCGATCCGCTTCGGGCCTCAGCCCCTGCCGGTAGCCATCCAGCCGGTAGAGGTTCCAGTGGCCATTGGGCGCCAGGTTCACCTCCCAGTAGGGCTCGGCGCCCACGGCAGCCAGGAAGAGCTCGAAGCAGGTGTGTTCCCAGAGCCCATCGCACCGCAGGGGGCCTGCCGCGGCCTGGGGGGGACGCACCAAGGAGGCGAGGTTCCCCGTGAGCTGATAGGTGATGCGCAGGTGATCCCCCTGACGAGTGAGATCTCCATACAGTTGAAGTCCCAGTGCGTCTGCAGACGTGCCGAAGGGCTCAAGCACAAAGGGCACTGGATCGCTCATCGCTTCTCCTGCAGCCGCGCCAGCAGCCTCCGTAGTTCTCCTTCCTGCGCCTCGATGCTGGCGGCCAGCTGAAACTGCACGAGGGCCCGATCCAGGTTGTGGCCTGGCCGTTGGGTGTGGAAGTAGACGTTTCCGGCCAGGTGATCGGTGAAGAAGCGCAGACCCAACTCGAAGCTCAGCAGGCGGATCGCGTCGTACAGATAGCGGTGGTCGGCCGGGCTCAGAAAGCGATGGGCCACGGCTCCGTAACCCTCCAGCAGGGCTTCACAGAGGCCCAGATCGAAGTGCACCTTCTCCAGATCGCTGGTCTCCTCCCCCAGGGGATTGCAACCCGAGCGCAGGCAGTCGCCGATGTCGTAATGCACCAGCCCTGGCTTCACCGTATCCAGATCCACCAGCGCCACCGCCTGGCCGGTGGCGGCATCGAGGAGCACATTGTTCACCTTTGGATCACCATGGATCGGCCGCAGGGGCAGCTCTCCTCTGGCCTTCGCCGTTTCCAGCACGCCGGCCCACTCCGCCCGCTCGGCCACGAAGTGGTGCGCCCAGGTTTCCCGATCCGGATCCCGCCCTGGCCCATCCCCAGCCCCTGAAGCCCCCTTGCTGCAAGCGGTGGCGCAAACGGCCTGGTAGTGCGCCAGGTAGCCCGGGGTGATGTGGAAGCCCTCCAGCGTGTCGGCCAGCTGCTCGCAGGGTAGATCGTGCAGCAGCTCATGAAACCTCCCGAGCCCGTAGCCCACCTCCCTCGCCTGGGTCGGGGTTTCCAGGGCATCGAGGGAGGTGGTCGCGGGCACGAAGCTGATGGCACGCCAGAACGCCTCACCCTCCACCAGCCAGGGAGTTCCCCCTGTGCTGGGGAGCACCCGGGGCAATTCCCAGCGGGGTTCGGCTGCTGCCTCCCGTCGCAGGCGCCCCTCCACATGCCGGCTGATGGCGAGCAGGTTGCCCATCACGAGCTCGGGCTGGGGAAAGACCGTGGTGTTGAGCCGTTGCAGCACGAATGGCTCCATCGCCTCCCCTTCCACCAGATAGGTGCTGTTGATGTTCCCGTTGCCCAGGGGGCTCACGGTCTGCACGGGATGGGGACCGCAGAAGGTGGACGCGATCCGGATCAGCTCGCTGGCGGGCTCGGCCATGGTTCAGGTGTCCCGCGTCGCGTCGTAGGCGCCGCGCACACCCTCGCCGTTCCAGGGGGTGAGGCGGATCATCAGCAGGAAGGCCGGCAGGGCGGAGGCCACCGTGAGCAGGAAGAAGGTGCTCCAGCCCACACCCTCCGCCACGAAGCCCGCCTGGCCCGAGAGGATGGAACGGCTCAGGGCATAGACCCCCGAGAGCAGGGCGTACTGGGTGGCGGAGAAGCGTGGGTTGCAGAGGCTCATCAGCAGGGCCACAAAGGCGGCACCCACCATCCCTCCGCCGAGGTTTTCCAGCCCCACCGCCGCCAGCAGCGCCGGCATGCCCCCCTTGAATGTGGCCAGGGCCCAGTAGGAGAGGTTGCCCAGGGCGCCGATGACCGCAAACAGCCACAGGGACCGGTTTAGCCCCAGCCGGCCGAAGAGCACGCCCCCCAGGATCGTGCCCACGATGGTGGCGGCGATGCCCCAACCCGCCAGCACCGATCCCACCACCTCCGGTGAGAACCCCTGCTTGATCAGAAAGGGCACGGCCATCACGTTGAGCAGGCCATCGGGCCAGCGATAGAGCAGGATCAGGGCCAGGAGCATGGCGGCCCGGGGGGCGCCCGTTCGGGCCAGGAATTCCCTGGCGGGCCCGATCACGGCTTGGCGCAGGCTGGTGACGTTCTGGGCCAGGGCCGGCAGCTTTGGTGCGCTGAAGGTGAAGGGCAGCACGATGGCCATCAGCACCGCGGAGGCCAGGAATGCCTGGGGCCAGCCCTGGCGGCCCGCCAGGATGAAGCCACCAGCTCCGATGGCGAGCATGGCGGCCCGATAGCCCAGGTTGGCCGCAGCAGCCCCCGCGCCCCGCTCCTGCTGGGGGAGGAGGTCGGTGCGGTAGGCATCCACCAAAATGTCCTGGGTGGCACTCACCACCGCCAGCAGCAGGGCCATCGCCCCCACCGCCGCCAGGCTGGCTGAGGAACGGCTCGGCTGCAGGAAGGCCATGGCGCCGATCACCGCCACCAGGAGCAGCTGCACCAGGAGCAGCCAGCCCCGACGCCGGTCGGGCCAGGGGATGGGCCAGCGATCCAGCGCCGGCGCCCAGAACATCTTCAGGGTGTAGGGGAGTTCCGCATAGGCCAGAAGGCCGATCAGCCCCACGGGCACGCCGCTGGCCGTGAGCCACCCCTGGAGCAGCTTGGTGCCCACCATGTAGGGGGTGCCGCTGGCCACCCCTTCAGCCCCCACCGCGAGCAGTCGCCGCCAGGTGGTTGCCGGAGGGGCGCTTTGGGGCATGGAACACCATTCGTGACGGGCCATCCTCCGCTGCGCGGCCCTGGCCGTCAACGGTGGGGGACGGTCTGCAGCAAGATAGATCCGCCATCCGGAGGCTTCTGTGTCGTTTCTGCGCTCCAAGCTGCTGCCGGCGGCCATCGTGTTGCTCTTCGCCGTGGCCCTGGTGGCCGTGAGTGCCCGCATCTGGCTGCCGGGCGACATGGCGGCGCCCGCCCCCCTCTCCTGAGCTCAGCCAGGGCCCCACCTAGGATCCCCCTGCGAAGCGCGCCTGATGCCGGAGGACCCCCAGCCACCCTTTGAACCCTTTCCGGAGACCCAGCACCAGCTGTCCCTCGATCCGGATGTGTTGGCGCGGGAACTTGCCGCCGAGCTGCTGGGGGATCCTCTCGATGAGATCGACCCCCGGGAACCCACCGCGGCCGATGTGGCCCAAGAGTGTGATCAGGGTCTGGAGTGGCTGCGGGGGGGGAAGGAGGAGCGCATGCAGGGGCTGCGCATCTTCTGTGAGCATCGCGACCCCCGGGCTGTGCCCCTGCTCCTCCCTCTGCTGCAGGAGAGCTGCCCGATCCTGCGGATGAGTGCCATCTATGCCCTCGGCCGCAATCCCCACCCCATGGCGGTGGAGCCGCTCCTGGGGCTGCTGGCCAGCGATGACAACGGCTACGTGCGCAAGGCTGTGGCCTGGAGCCTCAGCAACTACTGCGACGCTCCCGTGCTCAACCCCCTGATCCGGGCCCTGCAGGTGGATGTGGCGGCCGTTCGGCTCTGGGCGGCCAGTTCCCTGGCGGATGTGAGCGCCAGCGCCCCGGCCAAGGCCGATCCGGCGGCGGCCCAGCTGCTGCAGACCCTGCGGATTGACAGCGAGGCCGCCGTGCGCAGCAACAGCGCCTGGTCGCTCGGCCAGCTCTACCCTGATCTGGTGGAGCCCCGCCAGCAGGAGGTGGTGGAAGCCCTGCTCCATTGCCTGCTGCTGGACGAGGATTCCGCCGTGCGCGATGAGGCCCGGATGGCCCTGGAGCAGCTGGAGCGCCCGGAAGTGCTGGAGCGGTTGCAGACCCTGGTGGAGGAGGGGCTGCTCAGCTGAATCCTGCGGGTGTTTCAGATGGGCTTGGGGCCCACTGCAGAGGAATCGCAGCTAACATCCGCAAACATTCAAGGGTCCCAGGGATGGGTCAGCAAACCATCCGATTCCGCATTCGTCCTGACGGACGTGTGGAGGAAGCGGTGGAGGGTGTGGCAGGGGAAGGTTGCCTGGCCCTCACCGAGCGCATCGAAGCCCAACTCGGCACGGTGCAGGGCCGCCAGAGCACATCTGAAGCCTTCCAGACCGCTTCCCTCACCGCTCAGCAACCCCTCACGGAGTGTCCCTCCGCCTGATCCCGCACCCTGTTCGCACACTCCTTCGACCATGTCGCACTTCAGCACTGTGAAGACCGAACTGCGTGATCGTGGTTCTCTCCTTGAGGCGCTCTCCGATCTCGGCCATACCCCCAGGGAAGGGTCTCAGCCCGTGCGGGGTTACCGGGGCCAGACCGTGACTTGCGACCTGGCCATTCCCTGCGATGACGGCGGCGACATCGGCTTTCTGCGCAATCCCCAAACCGGCTGCTACGAGCTGGTGGCTGATCTTGAGCTCTGGCGGCAGCCCGTGCCGGTGGAACGGTTCCTGGCCCAGCTCAACCAGCGCTACGCCCTGCGCACCATCCTGGCGGCCAGTGTCCAGGAGGGCTTCCAAGTGAACGAGCAGACCAACCATTTGGATGGCTCGATCGAGCTGGTGGTGAGCCGCTGGGACTGATGGGGCCTGAGGGGATGGTGGATCCGGCCCTCGCCTTTGCGGTGGAGGCCGAACCGGCCCAGCCCCCCACAGGGATGGAGCCCCTCCTAGGGGGTGCCCTGCGACAGCAGGCCGTGTGGGTGGATGAGGCCGTGTGCATCGGCTGCCGCTACTGCGCCCATGTGGCCTCCAACACCTTCGTGGTGGAGCCCGACTGGGGCCGCTCCCATGTGATCCGCCAGGACGGAGACAGCACCGAGCGGATCCAGGAAGCCATCGACACCTGTCCGGTGGACTGCATCCACTGGGTGCCCTACGAGCAGCTGCCGGAGCTGAAGCGCCAGCGGGAAGGCCAGGACCTGCTGCCCCTGGGGCTGCCCTCCCCCACAAGGATCAGGCGCACCCTTCCGCGGGCCCCCGGCGGCCATCCATCCCCCGGGAGCTAATGCTGCCCACCCGCCGTTTCGGCCGCACGGAGCTGGCCATGCCGGTGTTCTCCCTGGGTGGGATGCGCTTTCAGCAGAGCTGGACCGATCTGCCCGCCGGGGAGATCGGTGCTCAGAGCCAACGCAACCTCCGGGAGTTGCTGGAGGCCGCGGTGGCCGCTGGCTTCCATCACATCGAGACCGCCCGGGGCTATGGCACCTCCGAGCGCCAGCTCGGTGCCCTCCTGCCAGAGGTGCCGGATGGGGATCGCCTCCTGCAGACCAAGGTGGCCCCCGACCCTGACCCGGCCCGCTTTGAAGCGGAGCTGGCCCTCAGCTTCGAGCGCCTGGCGGTGGAGCGGGTGGATTTGCTCTCCCTCCACGGCCTCAACACTGCTGAGCTGCTGGAGCAGACCCTGCGGCCCGGGGGGTGCCTGGAGGTGGTGCGGCGCTGGCAGGGCGAGGGACGGATCGGCCATGTGGGCTTCTCCACCCATGCGCCCCTGCCCCTGATCCTGGAGGCGATCGCCAGCGATGCCTTCGCCTACATCAATCTCCACTGGTATTACATCCGGCAGGAGAATGCTCCGGCGCTAGAGGCGGCCCGGGCCCATGACATGGGCGTGTTTCTGATCAGCCCCACCGACAAGGGGGGCCATCTCCACACTCCCTCCGGGCGATTGCAGGAGCTGTGCGCGCCCCACCATCCGATCGTCGTGAACGACCTCTTCTGCCTGAGTCACCCCGCGGTGCACACCCTCAGTGTGGGGGCCTCCTGCGCCGCGGATCTCGGGCTCCATCTGCAGGCCGCGGGGCTCCTGGAGCAGGCGCCCTCCCTGCTGCCGCCGATCCTGGAGCGTCTGGAGGGGGCCCGGCTGGAGGCCTTGGGGGCGCCCTGGCTGGCCAGCTGGCAGGAGGGGCTACCCCCCTGGCACCAGACGCCGGGAGAGATCAACCTGCCCGTGCTGCTGTGGCTCCATGACCTGCTGGAGGCCTGGGACATGGAGGGCTTCTGCCAGGCCCGCTACCGCCTCCTCGGCCATGGCAGCCACTGGTTTCCAGGAGAAAATGCCGATGCCCTCGATCAGCAGGTGAGCGAGGCGGAGCTTCTGGGCGTCCTGCAGGACAGTCCCTGGGCGGAGCGCATTCCTGAGCTGCTGCGGCATCTGCGTGCCCGTCTCGGGGGGGAGGCCGCCAAGCGGCTGCAGGTCAACTGAGCTGGCCGAGGGGCGCCTTGGCCGGGAGCCCCACGGCCCTGGGATAGGCCCTGGGGCAGGGCCCCAGTGGGCTCACCCGCAGGGCATGGCGCAGGCCCCGCTCGGCGGGCAACTCCCGCCGTTCCACGGCCCCAAGTCGGGCCTGGAGGGGCACCAGGGCCCGCTCCAGATCCTGCTGATCCGCAGCCGACCACTGGCCGCGATAGAGCACGGCCTGCCCCCCAGGCCTGAGCAGGGGCACCAGGTATTCCGCCACCACTGGCGCGCTGGCCACCGCCCGGGCCATCGCCCCATCGAAGGCTCCCCGGCAGTCGGGGTGATGCCCCGTGCGCTCCACCCGTTCCCGCCGCAGGGTGATCCGATCCCCCAAGCCCACGGCCCGGGCCATGGCCTCCACCGCTTCCAGCTTGCGGGCCACCGAATCCACCAGGGTGAGGTGGGCCTCTGGAAGGGCGATGGCCAGGGCCAGCCCAGGGAATCCACCACCGGTGCCCACGTCGATGAGCTGGGGGGCTGGGCCGGGGGCCGTGAGGGAAGGCAGCCAGGGCCAGAGGCTGTCGTACACCTGGCCGATCCAGTAGTCGTCGCCCTCCACCAGGCGGGTGAGGTTGAGGCGGCGGTTCCACTGCTGCAGCTGCTCCTGCAGGGTGCTGAACTGCGCCAGCTGCCGCTCATCGGGTCGCCAGCCGAGAGACTCCCACAGGGGGGCCAGGGAATCGACCTTCCGCATCTTCAGCGGGCCACGACGGGCAGGTGGGTTGTCCCTAGGATGCCCCACCAACAGGGGGTCATTACGCCGTTCGGGCCATGCCGTCGTCTTCCGCATCCCCCGATCCGGCCTCACCTCCGGCCTCTCCTCTGGTGGAGGGATCCACCTACTACGACCAGCTGCAGATGCCGCCCACGGCATCGTTGCTGCAGTTGCGCCAGGCCTTCCGGCGACTCAGCAAGTGCTACCACCCCGACACCACCACCCTGCCGGCACCTGTGGCGGAGAAGGCCTTTGCGCAGCTTCAAAGGGCCTATGCCGTTCTGAGTGATCCGCAGGCCCGCAGCCTCTACGACGAACAGCTGCGGCTGCTGCGCTCCATCCCTCCGGCACCCGGCGCCGCCGCTGTGGTGCTGCCCCAGCCTGCCCCCGTGTCCCTGCGTCGGGCGCTCTCCGGGGGGGAGTGGTTTGCCTTGCTGCTCCTGGCGGTGGCGTTGGTGCTCTGCCTGGTGCTCGGCATCGGTGTGGCCTGGGCCCGGGGGGCTGAGATGATTCGCTGGCCCAGCTGGTGGGCGGATCTCCACCCTGCGGCCATGTCCCAGGATGAACCTGCGCCGACGGCCGCTCCCAACCATGCCCCTGCCCCCTGAGGACACGCCGCTCTACAACCATCCGCTGCCGGCCCTGGAGGACTGGTTGCGGGGGCTCGGGGCCCGGCAGCAGGCTCCCCATTCCGCCAGCTGGGATCTGCACCGTCCCCAGTGGAGTGCCCGCATCGATCTGGACGTGGAGGATCTGAAGGTGTCCTGGCATCAGGAGGGCAACGCCAGCGTGCGCCTCTTCTCCTACGGCCTCTCCCGGGCGGATATGGAGGCGGCGATCCTGGCCGGGCCCTGAGCTGGGGGTCAGAGCTCCTGGAGCGCCGAGCCCAGGGCGGCGTAGCACCGCTCCAGCTCCGCGTCGCTGATCCCCAGGGGCGGCAACAGATACACCACCTGCCCCAGGGGGCGGAGAAACACTCCCTCCGCCAGCACGCGCCGCTGCAGGCGCCGTCCGATCGGATGCAGATAGCCTTCCGGGCCCTCCCAGGTGGGGCACACCAGATCGAAGGCGGCGATGGAGCCCAGCAGCCGGGGCCGTTGGAGGCGCGGATCCCGGACCAGCTCCTCCAGCAGGGCCCGGTGGCGGGCTTCCATCCCCTGATGGCGCGAGGGCTGTGCCTCCAGCAGATCCAGGCTGGCCAGGGCGGCGGCGCAGCCGAGGGGATTGGCGGTGAAGCTGTGGCCGTGGAAGAGGGTGAGGGCGGGATCGGGCCCAATGAATTCGGCGTACAGCCGTTGGCTGGCCATTGTTACCCCCATCGGCAGGAAGCCGCCGGTGAGCCCCTTGGAGAGGGCCATCAGGTCGGGGCTGATGCCGGACTGGGTACTGGCGAAGAGGGCGCCGGTGCGGCCGAAGCCCGTGAGCACCTCATCGGCGATGAGCAGGGCCCCCGCCTGCCGCACCCGCCGCTCCACCTCCCGCAGGAACTGGGGCCGCACCTGCCGCATTCCGCTGGCGCCCTGCAGCAGCGGCTCCAGGATCACCGCTGCAGTGGGGGTGTCCAGCAGGGTCTCCAGCTGGGCGAGGGCGCTGGCTTCCCTGGCTTCCACGCTGTCATCGCCCCACCAGGTGGCGGGCCAGGGAGCCCGGGCAACGGAAAACAGCAGAGGCTCGAACGGTGCCGAGAAGAGGGACCGTTCCCCCACCGCCATGGCTCCGAAGGTGTCGCCGTGGTAGGCGCCCTCGAAGGCGATCAGCTGGGAGCGGGGCTGGCCCTTGTTGCACCACCATTGCCAAGCGATCTTCAGGGCCACTTCCACCGCCGTGGAACCGTTATCAGAGAAGAAGAGGCGCTCCAGGCCCGTGTGGGCGCTCAGGCGCTCCGCCAGCCGCTCCGCCGGCAGGTGGCGGAAGTTGGCGAAGATCACCTGCTCCAGCTCGGTGGCCTGCCGGGCGATGGCGGCGGCGATGGAGGGTTCGCCATGGCCGTGGAGCGTCACCCACCAGCTGCTGATGGCATCGATCAGGGTGCGGCCATCCTCCAGCTCCAGCAGGGCCCCCCGCCCCCCCACCACCCGCAGGGGGGGATCGGCGATGGCCACCTGGGTGGTGGGGTGCCAGAGATTGGGATGCCAGGCCGTCTGCATGAACGATTGCCCACAGACTTGCCATGATGGAAAAGACTCACCAGCCCTGGGGCCCGCATGGCCAGGTCTCGCCCGTCCTCCAACCGCTTTCTGCCACCTCCGGACCCCGTGCTGCCCAGGCCGCGCAATCCCTGGGGGCCCCAGGAGGTGTTTGCCGAGGGGCAGTGGCAGTCGATCCGGGTGGCCCTGGAGCGGCAGGGCTGGAGTGCCAGCCAGATCGAGCGGGTGCACGACCAGCTGCGGCAGGGCTGGCCCCTGGCCGTGGCCAAGGAGAATGTGGCTGCCCTCACCCGGCAGTGTCCGGTGCGGTTGCTGCAGCGCTGATCAGCGGCACTCCGGAGGGCGCTCCCCCGGTACCAGGGCAGCGGGACATTTGACCCAGTCGCGCAGGGATTCCTCGAAGTCGGTGAACAGGGTGAGGATGGCCATGCACAGACCCGCCACAGCCGCGCTCACCAGCCAGTCACGCCTACGCATCCTCATGGCGTGAGCTTAGTCGGCAGGTCACTGGCCAGCCAGTGCTCCTGCAGACCTGCGGCGGTGATGGGCTGCAGCGGCGGCAACTGGGCCAGCACGGGCACGCCGCCGATGGCCTCCAGGGTGCGGGGGTTGTCGGGATGGAGGGGGCCGTTGAGCACCAGCCCCAGCACGGGGATCGAGCGCCGGTGGAGGGCCTCCAAGGAGAGCAGGGTGTGGTTAAGGGTGCCCAGGCCGCTGCGGGCCACCAGCAGCACCGGCAGCCCCCATACTCTCAGCTGATCGATCTGCAGCAGGCGAACGTCGGCATCGAGGCGCAGGGGCACCATCAACCCCCCGGCGCACTCCACCACCAGGGGACCCTCCACCCGGGGCAGGGCCAGGGCCGCCGGATCGATCCGCGCCCCCTCCATGGCTGCAGCCCAGTGAGGAGAAACGGGGGCCTGGAAGCGGTAGGCCTCCGGCAGGATCCGTTCCGCCGGAAGGGTGAGCAGGTCTTGCACCCGCTCCGTGTCGCTGCCCTCCGCCAGGCCGCTCTGCACCGGCTTCCAGTAGCGGGCCCTCAGGCCCTGCACCACCAGGGAACTCACCACGGTTTTGCCCACATCCGTGTCGGTGCCGGCGATCACCAGCTGCATGGCGGATCTCCTGGGTGTGCAGGGGGGGCGCTCTTTTGGGCCAGCAGCAGCAACACCTCCCAGCTGAGCTGGCCCCCCTGAGGCCAGGCAGCCAGCAGCTTCCGCCAGGCGCCGGGGGGGAGAGGCGCCGCCTTTCGGCTGGTGCCTGCTCCGATGGCTTGGATGGCCCGCAGGGCGCCCAGGGGAGTGGAGGCGCCGGAGTGGGGCTGGTGGGAGAAGGTGAGCACCTGGCTCCGCACCGTTTCCACCCCCCCCGGGCCGCGGCGTGGAGCAGGGCCTCCGCCCGGGGCAGCTCCAGCGCGGTGCAGGCCACCCCCGCCCGCTGGGCGGCCTGGCGCCATTGGGGGAAGCTGCCGGCGGTGGGCACCGCGAGCAGCAGCCAGCCGCCGGGGGCCAGCTGGTCCCCCCAATGCACCAGGACCTTCGTGGGGGCGTCCAGCCATTGCAGGGCGAAGCTGGAGGTGAGCAGGGCCGCGCCCTGAAGCTGGGCCGGCAGGCCCTGGTTGAGGTTCCAGGGAAGGGTGGGGCCGGAGCCGTTGCGGGCGAGGGCCTCTGGGCAGAGATCGAGCTGCTGCAGGGGGCCTGGCAGGGGGATTCGCCAGGCCTCCAGGGCCCGCCCCACCAGGCCCGTGCCGGCCCCCAGATCGGCGCTGGGGCCCTGGGGCAGGCCCTGGCCCCAGCCGTGGTGCTGGGCCCAGCCCGCCAGGCGCCAGGCGATGCTCCGCTGCAGGCGGGCCTGGGGCTCGTAGGCCGCCACCCGGCGGCCGAAGGCCTGCCGCACCTGCTGGCTGAAGGGCAACGGCTTGCTGGGGGGGCTGAGGGTCATGGTGCCCCCTGCTCCGCCAGCCAGCCCAGCACGGGCTCAAGGATTGGCGCCCGCAGCAGGGCATGGCCGCCATCGGGCACCTCCAGCACCCGGGCTTCGGGCAGGGCTTCCCGCAGCAGGGTCCGCACCGGTGGGGCCACGATCCGATCCGCCCCTGCCTCCACGATCAACACCGGTATACCCCTGGGGAAGGCCGCTGGCAGGCCCGCGGTCTGCCCCAACAGCTCCAGGTCGATCCTGAGCCGCTCCAGACCCTCCGGGCTGAGGGGCCCATCGGCGGGGCCGGGGGCCATGGCCTCGAGCGGATCGGGGGCGGCCGCTTCGCTGAGGAAGCGGCGCAACATGGCGCGGGCGCCGATGGGTTCAGCCAGGGCGGCAGCCATGCCTTCAAGTGCGGCGCGCAGGGCACGGCCTTCGCTGCCCGGTGGCACGAAGCGGGCGAAGCTGGCCAGCAGCACCACCGCATCGGCGCTGGCGAGCACCTCCGGATGGAGGGCGTTCAGCAGGTGGGCTCCCATGGAGTGGGCGATCACCACCCGCCGCCGGCCACCCTCTTGCCAGCTGGGTTGGTGCGGGGTCCGCTCGCCGTAGCCCCGCTCACCGCTCTGCCAGAGCCAGCCCCGGGCCGCGGCGGCCTCCTGCCAAGGCTGCCAATGGCTGCCATCCCCCGCCCAGCCATGCATGGCGATCACCTGCAGGGGCGCTGGTGGGGTGGGGGGCTGGTGAACGTCGGCGGAAGCCATAGGGAGAAGGCCTGGGTTCGACCATCAGGGAGGAGGACTGGCTGGGGGGCAAAGCTCCTGGGGGCAGGGCCCCAGGGCCTTCAGGAGGCGGGCCAGGGTGCCGCTGGGAAGATCCTGGCGCAGCACCAGTCGCAGCCTGGCGCTGCCGGGGGGCACGGTGGGGGGGCGGATCGCCACGGTGAGCAGCCCAGCGGCCTCCAGCCGGGCCTGCAGGGCCAGGGCTCGGCCGTCGTCGCCCACGATCAGGGGCAGGATCGGCCCATCGCCTGGCGGGCGGGGCCAGCCGGCGGCGGCCAGGGCCTCGCGCCAGCGGGCAGCCCGGGCCAGCAGAGCCCCGCGGGCCTGGGCGGCGGGATCGGTGCCCAGGTGATGCAGGGCCGCCAGGGCGCCGGCGGCCAGGGGCGGAGCCAGGGCGGTGGTGTAGCGGAAGGCGCCGCTGCTCTGCAGCAGCCATTCACCAAGAGGTTCATCGGCCGCCAGGAAGGCGCCGCCGCTGCCGAAGGCTTTGCCGAAGGTGCCGCTGATAATGGCCACCTCCGCCATCCCCCCGCCCCTGGCCGCCGGCGCCCTGGCAGCCCTCGGCCGGATCCAGGCCGATCCCGACGCGGCATCCGCTCTGCTGGAGCGCGCCGGCCGCTGGCGCGACGCCCTGGAATCGGCCGGCTGGCCCCGGCCCCCTGGCGAGGGGCCGATCCGTTCAGTGCGGCTCGGCGCCGATGCCGCCGCCCTCGCCGCCCAGGAGCGCCTGGAGGCCGCCGGATTGCTGGCCCTGGCGATTCGGCCGCCCACCGTGCCCGAGGGCACCGCCCGGCTGCGGCTGGTGCTGCGCGTCGGCCTGCCCGCAGGCACCCTGGAGAAGCTGCTGGAGGCCCTGGGGCCCGCTCCCCGGCCGCCAGCCGCTCGCTGACCCCTCGCCGCACGCCCCCCGTGCCCACCCCTTCAGCCTGCCCCCTCCAGGTGATCGCCATGCACGGCTGGAGCGGCACCGCCGCCGGCTGGGAGCCC
>JBEIRX010000014.1:0-36294 GCA_040375715.1 Aphanothece sp. | reverse complement strand
GGGCGCGCAAGATGCCACCGGCCGATCCGGAGCAGCCTCTGCAGCCACCGCCGCCGCCCCCACCCCAGGGGGAGCAGGAGCCCAACCCGCCCGAGGAGCCGGAGCCGCCCGAGCCCCCGGAAGCGGACAACGAGGCCGAGCCCGACCCACCCGAGAAGGACGCTCCAGAGGACGAGGCGCCCCCCTCCATTCCCGAGGAGTTTCTGCTGGATCCGGAGGCCACCGCCATCGATCCGGATCTGCTGCTCTTTGCCGCAGCCAAATCCAAAAGCGGCAGCAGCGGCAGCCGCTCCCAGGTGTTGAGTGAGAGCCGGGGGCGCTACGTGCGACCCATCCTCCCGAGGGGGCCCGTGCGCCGGATCGCCGTGGATGCCACGCTGCGGGCGGCGGCCCCCCACCAGAAAGCCCGGCGGGAGCGAGAGCCCCACCGCCGCCTGATCGTCACCGACGACGACCTGCGGGCCAAGCAGCTGCAGCGCAAGGCAGGCGCCCTGGTGATCTTCCTGGTGGATGCCAGCGGCTCGATGGCGCTCAACCGCATGCAGAGCGCCAAGGGCGCCGTGTTGCGTCTGCTCACAGAGGCCTACGAAAACCGCGACGAGGTGGCCCTGATCCCCTTTCGGGGCGAGCAGGCGGAGGTACTCCTGCCCCCGACCCGCTCGATCACCGCGGCCCGCCGGCGCCTGGAATCCATGGCCTGTGGCGGCGGTTCACCCTTGGCCCATGGCCTGGCCCTGGCGGCGCGGGTGGGCACCAATGCGCTGGCCACAGGGGATCTGAGCCAGGTGGTGGTGGTGGCCATCACCGATGGGCGGGGGAACGTGCCCCTGGCCCGCTCCCTGGGCCAGCCGGAGCTGGAGGGAGAGGAACCTGTGGACCTCAAGGCGGATGTGATCCAGGTGGCCTCCCGCTACCGAGCCCTGGGGCTGCGCCTGCTGGTGATCGACACCGAACGCAAATTCATCGGCAGCGGCATGGGCAAGGAGCTCGCCGAGGCCGCCGGCGGCCGCTACGTGCAGCTGCCCAAGGCAAGTGATCAGGCCATTGCGGCCATGGCCCTGGAGGCCTTGGGCTCGGCGCGCTGATGTCCCCTACAGCCCCCGCACGGAGGGCGTCACCGCGGGGGCGTTGCTGCGGGGGGCAAAGCGGCTGGCATCGGCCTCCCGCTGGGTTTTCCAGCGTTGCCGCCGGGCCCCATCCCGGGCTTCCCGGTCCCGGGCGGCGTTCACCTGGGCGGGGTAGAGCTCATCAAAAAACTTGCCCAGACCCACCGACACGCTCAGCACCCCCTCCATGAACTTGGGATCGCCGGTCAGCTTGCTGACGTCCTTACCGACGGCCTGCCAGCGATCCGTGAGCTTGCGGGCATTGGCCAGGGTGGCCTGCAGATCCTGGGTGGTCTGGGGGTTGTCCAGCCGGGCGGTGACGGCGCGGGCATGACGGGTGGCCGCGGCCGCCTCGGCGCTGGCCTGGTTGAGATTGGCCAGGATGGGATCGGCCTTCCGCACGGAGGCATTGAGTTCCTTCACCAGCTGCTGGGCATCCTTCACGAACACCTGGCCATCGCGGGACAGCTTTTCCGTCTCCCCAGCGGTCCGCTCGAAAGCTTTGGTGGCGGAGGCCATCTGGGGCACCACGCGCTCCTGCTCCGCCTGGCTGAGCAATCGCTGCACCGTTTCGGTGACCGATTCCAATGTGGGAGCAGCGACACCGGCCACCTTGCCGCCATTGCACACCATGCGCCGATTGTCACAGGCTTGAGCCCTTGGGCCTGGGCCCGGAGGCAAGGGAGGGCCTGAACTCAGCAGGGAGACCACCGCATCTCCGCCCAGGAGGGAGCTGGTGGCGACCCGGGCCACCACGGGCCGGGAGAGACGCAGATCGGGGTCGGTGATTTCCAGGCGGGCTTCGACGGCCTGGCCCGTCACCCGCACGCTGCGCACGTTGCCCACCTGCACCCCTCTGTGGAGCACCGCTGAGCGCTCCGCCAAGCCAGAGGCATCGGCAAAGCTGGCCTGGATGGTCCAGTTGTTGCGCTGCAGGGAGATGCCCTTAAGCCAGAGCCAGAATCCGATTCCCCCTCCAATGGCGGCCAGCAGGGAAAATCCCACCAAGGCTTCACGAACACTGCGGCGCATGGATTTAGAGACGGATTGTCAGTGCTCGGCCGGCTGCATCGGCCCGTGCAGGCTACCTGTCCTGAATTGCACCACGTAGGGATCGGTGCACTGCCGATACTGTTCCGCGGTGCCCATCCAGCGGAAGTGGCCTCCGTAAAGCAGGATCACCCGATCCGCGCAGCGCTCGATGGTGCTGTGCACATGGCTCACCACCACCCCTGAGGCATGGGCCAGGCCCGTGGCCTGCACGATCAGATCCTCGATCCGGGTGCAGGCCACCGGATCCAGGCCGGCCGTGGGCTCATCGAAGAGCAGCAGGGGCACCCGCTCGGCAGTCTCTGTGGAATCGTTGATCAGGGCTCGGGCAAAACTCACCCGTTTCTGCATCCCGCCACTGAGTTCTCCGGGAAGCCGCTCCTCCGTGCCCTCCAGCCCCACGGCCTGCAGCGCCTGGCGCACCCGTTCCCGGATCTGCCCCTCACTCAGCCGACTGCGGCGGTAGAGCAGGAAGCCCACGTTCTCCCGCACCGTGAGGGAGGCCAGAAGGGCGGGGTTCTGAAACACCAGACGCACATCGGGGGGATGGCGTTGATCCAGCCGCAGATAGCGCTGCGCCTCCCCATGCACCCGAACCAGGCCTGCCGTGGGAAGGAGCAAGCCTGCCATCAGTCTGAGAATGGTGGACTTGCCTGAGCCGGAGGGACCCACCACCACCAGACGCTCCCCCGGCTGCACCTGAAGCCCGACCCGATCGAGAATCAGTCGCTCGCCCCATCCCATGGAGACATCGACGAATTCCACCACTGGCCCGAGGGGCCGGCCCGCTTCCACCTCTGGATGAAGGGCGCGGGAATCCCTCAGCACGGCAGGGGCAGGCTCCAGAAGAGGGACCGCAGGGGAACAGGATCATCCTGCCCCCCCGCCGGATCTCTACAGTTCAGGACGATCTTCTCAGCGTCCGCGCCCGGATCCCTTGCCCGACCGAGGTCCACCCGCACGCCCGCCCCGTCAGCGATCACCCTTGCGGCCCTCCGATCGGCCCGAGTGGATCGGCAAGGGCGAGCGGCGCCAGCAGGATCTGGTGAGCAGTTCCCGCAGGGCCGTGCGCTGGCTCCAGCCGGGTTTGGTGGTGAAGCGCTGGATGCTCACCTCCGGCCTGGGCCTGTTGATCGCCCTGCTCGGGGCCGCCGTGTGGGCCGATCTGCAACCCATCTACTGGAGCCTGGAAACCATCCGCTGGGTGCTGGCCCGGGTCACCCAGGTGCTCCCCCGAGGGATCACAGGCCCCTTGGTGTTGCTAGTGGGGGGGGTGTTGATCTGGCTGGGTCTGAACCGAAGCTTCGGATCCATCCAGCAGGCTCTGGCCCCGGAGAAGGACACCCACCTGGTGGATGCCCTGCTCGCCCAGCGGCGCCTGAATCGCGGCCCAAACGTGGTGGCCATCGGTGGGGGCACGGGGCTGGCGACCCTGCTCAGTGGCCTGAAGCGCTACAGCAGCAACATCACCGCCGTGGTAACAGTGGCCGACGATGGGGGCAGCAGCGGCGTGCTCCGCAGGGAGCTGGGGGTGCAGCCCCCGGGCGACATCCGCAACTGTCTGGTGGCCCTGGCCCGGGAAGAGCCCCTGCTCACACGCCTCTTTCAATACCGTTTCAAGGCCGGCAGCGGCCTGGAAGGGCACAGTTTCGGCAACCTGTTTCTTTCGGCGCTGACAGCGATCACGGGCAGCCTGGAATCGGCGATCGCCGCCAGCAGCAGGGTGCTGGCGGTGCAGGGCCAGGTGGTGCCTGCCACCAACGCCGATGTGCGGCTGTGGGCGGAACTGGAGAACGGGGAACGGATCGAGGGGGAATCGCGCATCGGCAAGGCCACCAGCCCGATTGTGCGGCTGGGCTGCACCCCCGACCGCCCACCGGCCCTCCCCCGCGCCCTGGAGGCCATTGCCCACGCGGATCTGATCATCCTGGGGCCTGGGAGTCTCTACACCTCCCTCCTGCCCAACCTGCTGGTGCCCGAGCTGGTGGAGGCCATCCGCGGCAGTCGCGCCCTCCGTCTTTACATCTGCAACCTGATGACCCAACCCGGGGAGACGGAGGGGATGGACGTGAGTGGCCATCTACGGGCCATCGAAGCCCAGCTCTCCACCCTGGGTGTGGATGAGCGCCTCTTCATGGCTGTGTTGGCCCAGGAAGACCTCTCGCCCTCACCCCTTCTGGAGCACTACAGGCGGCGGGGAGCCGAGCCGGTGGTCTGTGATGTAGCCGCCCTGGAAGCCCAGGGCTACGAGGTGATGCAGGCCGCCCTGCAGGGCACGAGGCCGAGCGCCACTCTCAGGCATGACCCCCGCAGCGTGGCGTCTGCGGTGATGCGCTTCTACCGCAAACACCGCTGGGATGGCTAAAACGATTGACTGCCGGCCAAGTGGGGGAAAGGCCTAGTAAGCATCCTGCATCTCATAAAAATCAGGCTGCACATAATCTTTGCGCAGAGGCCACCCTTTCCAATCCTCTGGCATCAGCAGGCGCTTGGGGTGGGGGTGGCCCGCATAGACGATGCCAAACATGTCAAAGGTTTCCCGCTCCTGCCAGTCGGCACCGCGCCAGAGTCCATAGAGGCTGGGAATGGTGACGGACCCATCCCTGGGCAGGAACACTTTCAGCCGCACTTCCTCCGGGCTCAGATCCGCAGCGAGGCTCTGGTTGGACCCTGCCGGAGCCGTGGCTGGAGCGATCCGATCGGCCAAAGCCGCCAATTTCACCAGGTGGTAGAAGCTCACAAGGTTCCCCCCGGGACCCTCGTCATAGCCGCCCTGGCACTGAAGGTAATCAAACCCGTAGGCCTTCAACGCCGTGGCAATCAGGGGAAGCACGTCCGGCTCGATGGCCAGCACTTCCACCCCGAGGTGGTCCGCAGGGAGCAACCCGTGCTCAAAACCCTGCTGGCTGAGCCAGGTGCTCACAGGACCAGGAGATGACGGGGAGACGGGAGCAGATTCTTTGGCTTCAGCCATGGATCAGGGTGGGATGGAGAAGGAATCTCTTGCGGTCACCGCCGTGGAGCGGCGATGGCTGGGTGGGGGAGATAAACCTCAGGCCTTGTCCTTGGGCGGATCAGCCAGGGGCACCAGGGCAGGCTCTGACACCTGTGGTGA
The DNA here is from genome assembly GCA_040375715.1 of Aphanothece sp. GTDB lineage: Bacteria > Cyanobacteriota > Cyanobacteriia > PCC-6307 > Cyanobiaceae > Cyanobium. Next base: position 31,023 of record JBEIRX010000014.1, on the reverse strand, counting down.
TGCCATCGGGAGGGAGGAAGCTGCAGCCAGAGCAGCTTTCTGGGTGGCAGCCCCAAGATAGGCCCCAGTGATCAAAGGCTCCACCTCGCGAAGCTGATGGGGCACGGTGCAGTAGCGGTGGGTGGACTGAAGCAGGCGGCGCTCAGCCACCGATTCATTGCCCACCTTCTTCCTGAGCTTGATCACGGCATCGAAGATGGCCTCAGGCCGAGGGGGGCATCCAGGCAGATAGAGATCCACAGGAATGAGTTTGTCCACCCCTCGAACGGCGGTTGTGGAGTCGGCGGAGAACATGCCACCAGTGATGGTGCAGGCCCCCATGGCGATCACGTATTTCGGGGCTGGCATCTGCTCATAAAGCCGCACCAGAGCCGGAGCCATTTTCATAGTCACCGTACCGGCGACGATCAGCAGATCCGCCTGGCGGGGGCTGGAGCGGGGCACCAGACCGAAGCGATCGAAATCGAAGCGGGAACCGATCAGGGCCGCGAATTCAATGAAGCAGCAAGCCGTGCCATAGAGCAGGGGCCAGAGGCTGCTGAGCCGAGCCCAGTTGTGCAGATCATCCAGGCTGGTGAGAATGATGTTTTCAGAGAGATCGGACGTGACCGTGGGTGGGCCGACCGGCGCGCAGGTGACAGCCCGCTGATCACGGAGGGCGGCCACCGAGAGGGCCTCAGCCAGGCCCGCCGTTGCAGAAGCGGAGGAAGGGGGTGTGGCGGTCATGGGATTAACTCCATTCAAGGGCGCCTTTGCGCCAGGCATAGGCCAGTGCCACAACGAGGATGGCGATGAACACCAGGGCTTCGATGAAGGCCAGCAGGCCCAGCCGGTGGAAAGCGACGGCCCAGGGGTAGAGAAACACGGTCTCCACGTCAAAGACGACGAAGACCAGAGCGAACATGTAATAGCGGATGTTGAACTGAATCCAGGCCCCACCGATCGGTTCCATGCCCGATTCGTAGGTGAGCTCTCTCTCCCCCCGCTGGCTCTTGGGGGCCAGCAGTTTGTTGGTGACCAGGGCCAGGACCGGCACGGCTGCTGCGATCAGCAGAAAGCCCAGAAAAGCGTCATAGCCGGAGAGCACGAACACGGTTCAGGCCCAAGGGTGCCGAGCAGTCTGGCATCTGCGGCCCAACCTTGGGGCTGCTTACAGTCCTGGGATTCCAACGACCCTGCCATGAGCACCACGCCCAGCTCCGAGGGTCCCGCACCCACCGCGCCAGCGTCAGAGGACGTTCCAACGCCTCCCCTGCCGGAGCCAGAGGCAGGCGTTGAAGCCGTTGAAGCGGAGGAGGACGACCCCTCCAACCACCGCTTTGAATGCCGCAGCTGTGGCTATGTGTATGACCCTGCGGAGGGGGTGCGAAAGATGGGCATCGCCTCCGGCACGCCTTTCCTGGAGCTGGATCCCATCAGCTTCCGTTGCCCGGTGTGCCGCAGCAAGGTGGGCGCCTTCCGTGACATTGGCCCCCGGGAGAAGCCCAGCGGCTTCGAGGAAAATCTCAATTACGGTCTGGGCGTCAACCGCCTCACCCCTGGCCAGAAGAATGTGCTGATCTTCGGCGGCTTTGCCCTGGCGATCGCCTTCTTTCTCTCCCTCTACTCCCTGCGCTGATGGATCGCTCCCTCTCGTCGTCTCTGCGGAACTGGTCTGAGCGCCTGGTCTCCCCGCTGTTGTCCATCGTGATGGCCCTGGTGGTGGCGCTGAGCCTCCCTGGCTGTGTCACCACTGGCCTGCCCGTGGCGACAGCCAGCCCCTGGCAGGCCGTGCCCCTCAACACCAAGGCCAACCCGCTGGATCTGGCCTTCACCGATCCCCAGCACGGCTTTCTGGTGGGGAGCAACCGCCTGATCATGGAAACCAATGATGGCGGCGCCAGCTGGGAGGAGCGGAGCCTCACCCTGCCGGAGGAGGAGAACTTCCGGCTCATCAGCATCGACTTCAACGGCAAGGAGGGCTGGATCGTGGGCCAGCCCGGCCTGCTCCTGCATAGCACCGACAGCGGCAGCAACTGGAACCGCCTCTTCCTCGACACGAAGCTCCCTGGGGAGCCCTACCTGATCACGGCCCTCGGGGCCAACACTGCTGAACTGGCCACCAGTGTGGGCGCCATCTACCGCACCCAGGATGGCGGCAAGAGCTGGCAGGCCCTGGTGGGTGATGCGGCAGGAGCCGTTCGCGATCTGCGGCGCAGCAGTGATGGGCGCTACGTGAGCGTGAGCGGCCTTGGCAACTTCTTCGCCACCTGGGAGCCCGGCCAGCCCAACTGGCAGGTGCACCAGCGGGTGAGCAGCCAGCGCCTCCAGGCCATGGGCTTCCAGCCGGATGGAAACCTTTGGATGGTGGCCCGGGGCGCTCAGGTGCGCTTGAACGCCGATCCGGCGGATGTCGAAGCCTGGGGACCGGCGATCATTCCTATCACCAATGGCTACGGCTACCTAGATCTGGCGTGGGATCCCCAGGGGAACCTGTGGACCGGTGGCGGCAGTGGAACCTTGCTCAGCAGCTCGGATGGCGGCGCCTCCTGGAGCAAGGATCCGGTGGGGGCGCAACAGCCCAGCAACTTCACCCGCATCGCCATGCTTCCCGATGGGAAGGCGTTTGTGATGGGGGAACGGGGCAGCCTGCTCCGCTGGGTGGGGTAGGGGCAACTGCGTCCCTCTGTAACCATCGCTGCCGGAGAAGCCCAGTTGCCTCCAGCCGCCCCCTAGGATCAACCAGCTGAATGCTTGGTGCCATGGCTGCCGGCTCCACGGGTGAACGCCCGTTCTTCGAGATCATTACGAGCATCCGCTATTGGGTGATCCATGCGGTGACCCTGCCCGCCATCTTCCTGGCCGGGTTCCTGTTCGTGTCCACAGGCCTTGCTTATGACGCCTTCGGAACCCCCCGCCCCGACGCCTACTTCCAAGCTCAAGAGGAGAAGGCACCGGTGGTGAGCCAGCGATATGACGCCAAATCATCCCTCGATCTGCGCTTGAAATAAGCCATGACCCAATCCACCGCCCCCACCACGCCGCGCAACTATCCGATTTTCACGGTGCGCTGGCTCTCTGTGCCCGCCCTCGGTATCCCCACGGTGTTCTTCCTGGGAGCCCTGGCCGCCATGCAGTTCGTACGCCGCTGATCCGATGGGCCTTCAACGCAACTCCAATCCCAACAATCTGCCGGTCGAGCTCAACCGCACCAGCCTCTATCTCGGGCTGCTCCTGGTGTTCGTCACCGGTGTGTTGTTTTCGAGCTACTTCTTCAACTGACGCCACCTCCGCCAACGCTTCACCATGAGCAGCAAGAAATCTGCCCTACCTGACGGCCGCATTCCGGACAGGCTTCCTGATGGTCGCCCCGCGGTGGCCTGGAAGAGCCGCTGGACTGAAGGGGTGCTGCCCCTCTGGTTGGTGGCCACAGCCGGAGGCATGGCCGTGATCTTCGTGGTGGGACTCTTCTTCTACGGTTCTTATGTGGCCGTGGGTTCCGCCTGAGTCAAGGTCTTCTCTTCCCATCACATCCCACAAAGCGGGCCCAAAAGCCCGCTTTTTCATGCCACCAACCCAGGCAAAGTCTGAAGCAGTTCCGGCAGGGTCTCGAGAGGGACATGGCGATCTTCGCCCCCCAGGCCACGGAGGTCCTTGAGCACCACCATGCCCTGTGCGGCCTCAGTCTCACCGATCACGACAGCCCAGCGGGCTCCGCTGCGATCGGCCCGCTTGAATTGCTTGGTAAATGCGGATCCACTCAGGTCCAGCTCCACGGAAAGGGCAGCCAGGCGGCAACGCCTGGCGAGCTGCAGCGCCAGGCCTTCGGCAGCCTCCCCCCGGTTCACCACATAGAGATCCGGTGAGGTTGGCCCAGGGGGCGATGCTTGCCTCTGGGCCAGGAGCAGCACCAGCCGCTCCAGCCCCAGAGCCCAGCCCACAGCGGCCGTGGGCGGGCCGCCCAGCTGCTCCACCAGGCCGTCGTAGCGGCCACCACCACACACCGTGGCCTGGGCGCCCAGATGGCTGCTGGTGATCTCGAAGGCGGTGTGGCCGTAGTAGTCCAGGCCCCGCACCAGGCGGGGGTTGAGGCGGAAGGGAATGCCAAGGTCCTCGAGGCCCTGGCGCACCCGGGAGAACCGCTCATGGCTCTCTCCTGAAAGGGCATCCGCCAGCTGGGGTGCCCCCGCCAGCAGGGCCTGGGTGCCCGCATCCTTGGAATCCAGCACTCGCAGGGGATTGCTGTGCACCCGGGCCTGGGAATCAGGATCGAGATCCTCCAGATGGACCTCCAGCCAGCGCACCAGCTCCGTTCGGTAGCGCGCCCGATCCTCGGGAGTCCCCAGGCTGTTGAGCTCCAGGGTGAGATCGTCGAGCCGAAGAGCCTCCAGCAGATCCCAAGCGATGGTGATCGCTTCCACATCGCTGCGGGGATCAGCGACACCCAACAGTTCCACACCGATCTGATGAAACTGCCGCTGCCGGCCCTTCTGGGGGCGCTCATAGCGAAACATCGGCCCGCCATACCAGAGGCGCTGGGGCCCCTGGCCGAGCAACCCGTGCTGGATCACGGCGCGCACCACCGCAGCGGTGCCTTCGGGCCTCAGGGTGCAGCTGCGCTCACCCCGATCGAGGAAGGTGTACATCTCCTTCCCCACCACGTCGGTGCCCTCACCGATTCCCCTGGCAAAGAGCTCGGTGGCCTCCAGCATTGGCGTGCGAATCTCCCGCACGCCAGACCGACGAAACTGCTCACGGGCCACAGCCTCTAGGTGCTGCCAAGGTCCGATGTGCTCTGGCAGGAGATCCACCATGCCCCTGAGGCTCTGGAGCGGTTCCACGAATCACGCGAGGTCAACACCGACCCACTGTGCCGCCCCACCTAACGAGCCCGGCCTGGGCGGAGCGGATCAGGAGGCGGAGGCCACCAGCCGTTCCCTGAAGTAGGCGATGGTTGGCTCCAATCCCTCCTCCAGAGTCACCTTCGGCTCCCAGCCGAGTTCCTGGCGGGCCAGATCGATCACCGGTTGGCGCTGGAGAGGGTCGTCCTGGGGCAGGGGCCGGGTGGTGAGCTCCAGGGAGGGATTGATGCGATCGCGCACGAGCTCCGCCAGCTGGCGAATGGTGAATTCCCCAGGGTTACCGATGTTGATGGGCCCAGTGTGGGATCCATTCATAAGACGGATCATGCCCTCAATGAGATCATCCACATAGCAGAAAGAACGGGTTTGGCTGCCATCGCCATAAAGGGTAAGGGGGTTGCCTTGGAGAGCTTGCACGATGAAATTGCTCACCACCCGGCCATCATCGGGCAGCATTCGTGGGCCATAAGTGTTGAAGATTCGCATCACCCGAATCTCGGTATTGTGCATTCGCTGATAATCGAAACAGAGAGTTTCAGCAATGCGTTTGCCCTCGTCGTAGCAGGAACGGATCCCGATGGTGTTCACGCAACCGCGATAGCTCTCGGGCTGGGGATGCACCTCCGGATCGCCATACACTTCACTGGTGCTGGCCAACAGCAGCCGAGCCCCGACCCTGCGGGCCAAGCCAAGCATGTTGTAAGTGCCGAGAAAACTGGTCTTGGCAGTCTTGATGGGATTGAACTGGTAATGCACCGGCGAAGCCGGGCAGGCCAGATGCCAGATCCGATCCACTTCAAGCCGGATGGGGTCCGTCACGTCGTGACGGATCATCTCGAAGTTGCCATGACCCAGCCAATGACGAATGTTCTCCTTTCGGCCGGTGTAATAGTTGTCGAGACAGATCACCTCCTCACCTGCCTGCATCAGGCGGTCGATCAGGTGGGAGCCCAGGAAACCAGCACCGCCGGTGATGAGATTGCGCCGCGTCATGCTTAACCCTCCCCCACCCGCCAGACATTCAGACCGGCAGCCCTTGCCGCCACGGGGTCGGCCACGGCCCGAGCATCGAATAGCCAGGCAGGGCGACGCATCACCTCATGGAGACTTGCCCAGTCGAGATTCCGGTAATCCCTCCACTCCGTGAGGATCAGGAGGGCATCGGCTCCACGGGCCGCCTCGAGAGGGCTCTGTTCGTAGGTCCAGGTTCCCTCAGCACCCAGCGGCACCTGCCTGCGGGCCTGGGCTGCATCCACAGGCTGGCGGTCCAGATCCTGGGCGATCTGGGCGGGATCCACCTTGGGATCCACGATCACCAGCTGCGCCCCCTCCTCGATCAGATCCCGACAGATGCGGATGGCAGGGGCCTCACGGGTGTCGTTGGTGTCGGCCTTGAAGGCAAAACCAAGCACAGCGATGCGCTTGCCGCTCACCGTGCCGAACAGGCTGTTCACCACCAGCCTGGCGATGCGCTGCTGCTGCCAGGTATTGAGGGTCACCACCCCTTCCCAGTAGCTCGCTACGTCTTCCAGTCCGTAGTGGCGGCAAAGATAGACGAGGTTGAGGATGTCCTTCTGGAAACAGCTGCCCCCATAGCCGGGGCCGGCCTGGAGGAATTTCGGCCCGATGCGGGAGTCGGTGCCGATGGCCCGGGCCACCTCACGCACATCTGCGCCCGTGGCCTCGCACAGCGAAGCGATTGCATTGATGGAGGAGATGCGCTGGGCCAGAAAGGCGTTGGCGGTGAGCTTGGAGAGCTCGCTGCTCCAGAGGTTGGTGCGCAGAATCCGTTCGTTGGGCACCCACTGGCCATACACGGAGGCCAGGGCCTCGATAGCTTCAGGATCCTCCCCTCCGATCAGCACCCGATCCGGAGCCTCCAGATCAGCGATGGCGGTGCCTTCGGCCAGGAATTCCGGATTGGAGAGCACGGAGAAAGTCTTGCGCCCCCCCGTGTTCCCCTGAGCCGACAACAGGATCGACTTCACTGCCTCCGCCGTGCGAACAGGGAGGGTGCTTTTCTCCACCACGATGGTGTGGCCGCTGGCGGCTGCGGCCACCTGGCGCGCAGAGGCCTCGATCCAGCGGAGATCACTGGCCTGGCCGGCCCCCACCCCCCGGGTCTTGGTCGGGGTGTTCACCGATAGAAAGATCATGTCGGCCTCGGCAATGGCCTGATCCACTTCCGTTGTGAAGTGAAGATTGCGCGCACGGGCTCGTCCGACGACGGCATCGAGGCCTGGTTCATAAACGGGGAGACGGGAGAGATCTTGATGATTCCAGGCCGCAATTCTCTCCTCATTCAAATCTACAACAGTGACCTGAATGTCGGGACAGCGATCAGCAATAACCGCCATTGTTGGACCCCCCACGTAACCCGCACCGATGCAGCAAATCGAACGGATTTTCGAAGCCCCTGCCATCCAACCACACAAAAGTTTTTCCACATTACATGTGTTCGCAGGGCCGCTGAAGCATTAGGGAGAGAAAAAAAAGCGGCACATCAGCTGTGGGGCAGCCAATTCAGGGCTTTGGAGATAACTCTCTTCCTCGAGGCTTCCTGGCGGGAGTGGGGATCTCCATAAGTCGGAAAACGAAGGGTGATTCTCAGCCGCACCCTTGAGGGTGTCCCATCCCGGTCTGGGACCTAATGTGTCGGCAAACACTTGGTCGGGTACGTCAAACCGTTGGCACACCTGCTGATCACTGGCGGTGCAGGGTTCATCGGTAGCCACACCACCCTCTGCCTTCTGGAGGCGGGCCACTCCGTGGTGGTGTTGGACAGCTTTGCGAACAGCGATCTGGAGTGCCTCCACCGGGTGGCCCAGCTTGCAAACTTGCCGCCGTTGCAGGCTGTCGATCAAGGGATCTGGCAGGCCCAGGGGGTGGGCCATGGGCTGCGGGTGATCCGGGGGGATGTGCGTCAGCCGGCCGACTTGGATGGGGCCATGGGCAGCAAGTCGGTGGAGGCCGTGCTCCATTTCGCCGGTTTGAAGTCACCGGCTGAATCCATCCGGGAGCCTCTGCACTACTGGGATGTGAACGTGCACGGGAGCCGTTGTCTGCTGGAGGCGATGCAGCGCCACGGCTGTCGCACATTGATCTTCAGCAGCAGCGCCACCCTCTACGGCTATCCCAGTATCCTCCCGATCCCCGAGACCGCGCCGATCCGGCCTCTCCACCCCTATGGCCATACCAAGGCGGCGGTGGAGCAGCTCCTGGCCGATCTGGCCGTGAGCGAGGGAGGGTGGCGCATCGCCAGGCTGCGCTACTTCAACCCTGTGGGGGCCCATCCCAGCGGCCACATTGGTGAAGCTCCCCATGGGGAGCCCACCAACCTCTTTCCCCATCTTGCCCAGGTGGCTCTCGGCCAGAGACCCTTCCTGCCCATCTACGGAATCGACTGGCCCACGGCCGATGGCAGCGGCGTGCGGGATTTCATTCACGTGATGGATCTGGCCGAGGGCCACAGCCGCGCCCTGGACCATCTGCTGGCGAGTGACGCGGACACGCTGCTCACCCTGAATCTGGGTTCGGGGCTAGGGATCTCCGTACTGGAGATGGTGCGGGCTTTCAGCTCCGTGTGTGGCCAGCCCATTCCCACCGAGATTCAATCCCGTCGGGATGGCGACACGGCGACCAGCGTGGCCGATGCACGGCTGGCCAGGCAACAGCTCGGATGGTCCACCCGCCGCACCCTCATGGACATGTGCCGGGATGGCTGGCGATGGCAACTCAGCAACCCCGAGGGATATGGCAACAGCAAAGGCAGCCACCCCAAGTTGTCTAGCTCTGCAGTGTGTCCAGCAGGGCCTGAAGCCGTTGGCGGAAATCCCCTTTCGGAATGCCCCCTTTGAGCTCTCCATGCACCACAAAATCAGCGTGCACATCGCTCACCATCAGATAGGTGGGCCACCCCATGCCGTCCTTCGTGGGGTACTGCGCCAGAAGCACCTTGCGGTACTGCCGATAGGTTTCCGTGTCCTGCAGCATCACACTCACGAAGGCCAGTCCCAATTCCTCAGCCACCTTGGCGTCGTAGTGGCTCATGCGGTGACAGGTGCCGCAATCCTCGGAACTGAACTTGAGCAAGGTAAGGCTGGACATGGGCAGGCTGTGCTGGATGGCGATTGATGGTAGACACGCCTTCGCGCTGCGATGGATTCTCAGAGCGGCTCCCGCTCAAGGCGCTCTTGCCGGGAACGTCGCAGCTGCTCCCCGAGCACCGGACCCTTCGGCACTCCTGATGCCATCAGGTCCTGGGCCGAAAGCTCGGGCCCCAGATGCCGCCAGCGCAGCAGCCAGCGAAGCAGAGGGCGGCGGGGGCCCAGCCCACAGGCCAGGGCCAGGGCCACAGCCTGAGGGGAGAGGCCTGGGGCCTCCAGGAGCTGGCACCAGTGCCAAGCGGTGGTGGGGCTGGTGGCGGTCTCAGGCCCATCCGCGCCTGTTAGACGGCCTGTGAGGTCAAGAAACTGCCGCACGACCACCTGCTGGCGATGGGGCAGCTGGAGCCGCTGGGCCAGGGCCAGGGGATCCTCGGCAGGGGCGATCAGAGCCACCATCAGCGGAAGGCCCAGCCGTCTCCCCCAAGACAGGCGACGGGGCCACTGCTGATCCCTCTGGAGCAGCGGATCCAACAGAAGAAGGCCTCCCCAGGCTTGCAGCCGATGCAGGGCCAGGATCCAGCATTCACGCTCCAAAAGGAGTTCCAACTCCCCCCGCAGCCGGGTGCCGAGGGCCGCTGGGGCTAGCGCTGGCGGATCTCCCAAGCGCCAGGGCCAGGTGGCCAAAACCCGCGCAGCTTGCCCGCGGCTCTCCTCCGAAAGCATGAAGCCGAGCCTGGCCCCGTAGCGGGCAGCCCGCACCAGCCGGGTGGGATCGTCGCGGAGGCTGTTGGGGTGGAGGAACTCCAGGCGACGTTCCGCCAGATCGCCCTGCCCACCGTGGGGATCAAGAAGAACACCAGTAGCCAGATCAACGGCCATGGCGTTGATCGTGAAGTCTCGGCGGGCCAGGTCATCTTCCAAGGCCCCGAAGTGAACAACTGGATTGTCCGCAGGGATCGGATAGGTCTCTCTTCGGGCACTGGCCACATCAAGCAACAGCCGAATCGGTGCTACAGGGACCTCCCGCTCCGAAGGAGCGTCAGTAGGCGCCAGGTCAAGTTCCAGCTCCACCGTTCCGAATTGACCATGGGGGCGAGCGTCGTGGACCGACACCCCATGGCCCAGTCTGGACAGGTGCTCCACAAGCCTCCAGGCCGGTGAGGATCGATCAACACGAACCCCGGCTGCAGGATGTCCTTGCGCCAGCGGATCCTCAATCACCAAGTCCAGATCCAGCAGACCACGCCAAGGGTCAAGGTGCTTGTGATGCAGAAGCCAATCCCGCACAGCCCCGCCCACCAGAGCAATCCGCTGGGATCCGGCGGCGGCTTGGAGCAGAGACCAGAGGGTGAGCGGAACACCCGGTAGATCCAAGGGGGCAGGCATGGGGGACTGAAGGCATCATCCCCTGAAGATCAGCGCTTGCGTCGTCGCTTCCAAGCACGACGGGGGCTGCGAAGCAGATCCTTGGAAGGCAGTTTGCGCAACTGTTTCGGCAGGGACCTCTTCTGCATAGATTTGCTGAACGCAAACAGGGAGATGAATAGACTCAGTCCAAGCAGAAGTGACCTCAGAAGTAGATGCTGGCCGAGAGTTGTCTTGTCGTTTTGATGGCGACGAACATTGGCCTGATGGAGGACGTGGCACCACTGTTGACAGAGGCGCATCCGAGACCATGCTCGGGGAAACTGATCAAGTGGAAAACGATCCTCATCGGGCAGAAACCCCGAAGGTGCGCCGGCGAGATCAGAGGGCATCAGGACGAATAAATCCTCATAATCATCAGAGGCAATGATGTTGCTGAGAGTGCGACGGCCGTGGCACGCCGCCAACAGAACACGATTGGGACTTTTATAAAATGTTGCCAGCGACTGGAGCCGGGGAAGAAAACAATAATGACACGTCTCCAGCAAAGCATTCTGAACAGACAAACTCCAGGGGTAGTAAGCGATCTCCAGACTGGAGATGTCCGCCATCCATGTTTGGAAAGCCTCGAGTCGATCCGCCTCCAGAAGAGTGCACACATCGAGGGAAACTTCGAAGCGCGAGCACAGTTTCAAGAGAACAGGTGTAGCCATATAGAGCTCATCAATTCCGGTTTGACTGCCAGCACGCGCAGCGTTGCCAAACCACAGCAGTTTCAATGCTGGGCGGCTGGGACCACCCATTGAACTGGGGTGAACCAGGGTATGGAGCATTGGCTTAGGCAGCATGACCCCAGTGGGTTCCCGATCGTCGATGCAATCAGGGATATACGTCACTGGCACAAACGCATCTGAAAAGGATCGGGCAAGAACAGAGCTTGAGACCGTGAGATGATCCACGAGGTACCGACTAATCAGGGAGAGATAAAAGATGGCAAAAAATGGCTTGCTCATTGGCTCAGGATTAAACACCTTGATCGGTGGATCACAAATATCCTGAACAACAGCAACCTGTCGCAAGCGGAGCCAGAGAAGCAAGGCAACCATTTCCAAAGAAAATGCCTTCTGTACAATCACCACACGGCTGGTTGACGAAGAACCATCACGGTTTTCAGCCGAAGACTTGATCAACCACTGACTGACAGCCTGGAACAGGTCCTTGAAGCGTTTGGGACGGATTTGAATCGAAACTCGAGGGGCATTTGGAGCGGGCAGTGAGGCCACCCAATTTGCAATGCGAAGACGCGCACCAGCATTATCAAGGGGATCACCATTGACGATGGCAAGGACATTCAGATGGTCTCTGTTGGACAATGGTCAGACCTCTGAACCCTCTTTGGGTGACAGGCTGAGCAAACCCTCATTCAAGGAAGTCAGCAACCTTGAAACATGACGCTTCCTGAGAAATTCAGACCGGAAAACAAGAAATTCAAAACAACCATAAAAAAAGCGAAACAGATCAGATTGGCCATTTTCCAACATGGTTGCAAGACCTTGAGATGGATAGAGAAATATTTTTGCCGCCAAAAGGTTGGTGCCATAGCCAATTATTTTCAACCTAGAAAAAGGGAAATCTGCTGGCAGGGCAGAGAGAAACTCCTCAAGGGGAACATCAGCAGAGATGGGGACTACTGCATATTGACCGGGGGCATCGAGGGATCGCAGCAAGGAATCCCGGATCGCGTCAACTTGCTTGAAATTTTTGGGGTGGGGTTTCAAATAAATAATGGAATGCGTCTCTTGTGAAGCTGGGTGCTGATGGCGGATGAAGAGGGCCGCCTGTTGGATCGCAAGATGCGGCAGGGGGGATGACGATCCCTTTGCTTGGCGAACAACTGGGGAAGCGACCTGTGGCTGCAGGAACCTGGACGCATGGAACTCCTCAGGCGGCAGTGTCTGCCGAAGAGCGTAGAAGCCCCTGGCAAGACGTAGGCGACCTCGACGAAGGAGCTTCAGGGATCTGAGCCAATATCGGTGGAAGGATTTAAGCAATCTATATCTTAACTTTGAGATCCTATAGCTCAAGCGGGAGAGATTTCGGAGGAATTGATTTTTTTGTGCTAGGTAGGGAAACAACAGGAGGACATGATCATGCTGATCAAACCCAGTGGCAAGAGGGTATCCAGCCAATGCCACTGAAGACTGAGCCATCGACAACTTGACGTCGTCACAGATTTGCAACAGCGCCCTCAGGCGATCCAGATGACAGCTGGACACGGAAACAATATGAGCTTGAACCATAGATTTTATGTAGGGTTCAGCCTGATAACGCTCCAATATCTTTTGCCTCTGAAGACGGGCTTTGAAGGTGTAGAGCTTTGGCTCAACGCCGATGGATTCGCCGGTTTCAACAAGAACTGGTGGCCTAAGTTGATCAACAAAAGCAACGGAGAGCCTGTGGTCAATTCGAGGGGTGATGACGAGATCCGGAGTTGGAATGCTTGACCAAGAATCATCAATGAAAACAATCTTACAAGTGTAACCCTTGGCTTCACACCAAGGAAGAAGATAGGTGGCTATCAATTCAAGATGGCGCGTATTGCTCGCGTTTCGGTTTGTGCAAATGAATATATTTGGCTGCTTAATATTCTCTGACTTGATGTAGGCTAGAGCTGACAGGACTGTAATGAACTGGAAAGAAAAAATGATGACAACCGGAGATGACGGATCGGCCATTGTTACTCAGCGCTCAAATCCGTGCAGATTGAAACAGCTCGGAAAGTGACTTGCCAAGGGATTTTGCATATAACGACCAATATCTTTTTATTTTAGGCGAATACTCTTGATTCCTCCAGAGAACAAGGCCATTTCAACCTTTGGCACAGGTATGGAATCAAGTGGTCTATAGCAAGGAGCTCCAGAGTTCCACCTTGAAGTGATCGGCGTGATTCCTTGAATGCTGCAACTGTCGCTGCTGAGCAACGGCCATCGTTCGGGTTCTCACCAAGGCGGCAGAGAGCTCGCCCACCCAGCCATCAACTTGAAGATGCGGAGCAAGCGTAGGGTCATACAAATGAAGCACAGCAGCTTCATTTGCTTGCCATACCTCCCAAATCACAGTTGAAGGAAGAGAGTAATGATGAGCGACTCTCTCCAGTGCGATGAGGGAAAATTCACACAACTCAAACTGTATGGAACATACATCAGTGCGCTGATAGTCAGGCGCAAGATTACTCAATATCGTACGAAGAACTTTTCGTGGGAAAGTGCGGTGGCAGATCACGTGTATCTTCTTCACTTGTCCATTGCCTGATGAAGCAAGCCTTTGCTCTGCAGCGTCGCGCAGCATGGCTTTGGCGAGCTGAATTGCCGCCAAAATGGGCATCTGGCCTGGTTTTTTGATGGAAACCAAATGAATGACGTCGCCAGCCGTTTCGTCCTGACCCTGACTCCCATGAGTCACTGCAAGGTGAATCATCACTTCATTGACTGTGACGGGCCTGCTCAGGATGAAATTGTCAGGGACGAGAGTCAACGGCTTGGTTGTGATGTAACCATCTGGGATCAGATAGGCATCAGACCCACGTCCCAACCCAGACAAGAGACGAACCAGAATCCTCGTGATCCCACAGTCTGAGTCTGGAGCATAAATTGCTGCACGCTGAATCAATACGCGATATATTATGAATGCAAACGTGGTCAGTCGTAAAACAACATTGATCTGGGCGCCATAACGATACAGATGACAAGATATGGGTTGATCAAGCTTGGATACAGCAAGCTTAAAGGCAGCACGATGAAACTCTGAAGACCAAACAAGAATGCAGTGTTTTTCCTTGCGGGCCACGATCAAGGTCGGATGTCAAGGATGTTGTATTTGGAGAGGATTTCACACTGCAGATTCACAGATTGTGCAGCCATTAATTCATCGACAATTTCTCGAATACAGGCAACTACAGAAGCAGATGGATAACGACGCAACATCTTGATCGCTTTTGGCGAGCGACCCGTAAAGACTTCGATCTTTTCTTTTCGAATGGAAGCATACTTTCCTCTATAGATGCTGAAGATCGTCGCTGACGATAGAGGCCCATTGAGGTCGTGATCAGCTTCAGGCACCCAGACCTCAGCGCAGGCATCAATATACGTAAGAAAGATCAACATTTGGAGCAAACTAGCAACAGGTCCAGCAATGATGATGTCGTCAAAATATTGATGAATGCGCAGAGTTTCATTATACAATAATAAACCATAATAATCGGGATAAACACAGGCCACCGCAAGCATGCCAGCATCACGGATGGATGCAACGATCGATTCAATCGCCGAAGGAGTGATTTCCCTTCTCACATTAAATGTAGATTTTGGCAGCATAACCAGGCATACTCTTTGCTGTTTCCAGAACTCTGGAAGATAGGGCCAAAGCCGCTCCGTAGACAACCAATGAACTGGATGGGGCGCGGGAATCAAATCAGGAAGGGGTGGATCTAAAGAACTCAAAGGGGAGCCAGCAAGAGCCTTCATCCACAACTCATTGGGTCCATCGTAAAGAGTAGACATCACTACTAATGAGGCTGACTTCAATTTTTTTTCTTCAATCACTGGGCTGAACAAAAAGTCCTTTTCGATCTCCAAAGCAGCGATCTGTTGGGGATTGAGTTGAGACACCTCTGAGAGATACTTTCGAATAAAGTAATGCACACCGCCGGATCTTGTAGGATCAACGATGGTTGGATCGAGATCACGCGTAATATCCTTGAACAAGAAATAGTTTTTGGCGTGCTTGATCCAATGGTCCATGGCGCTTGCACCACGCACGGAAGACAACTGAAGAGCGATCTCAGCCTCAAACTCTTCCACGAAAGAGGAAGAGATCTGACTATACAGCGAATTCAGTGGCATAATGAGTATATAGATGTCCGAGAAAAAGCAGTCCAGAACAGGGGATAATACTCCGCTCTGGGGGCATGGGTTCTATGGTACAGAGGCACAGATAAAGGTTTGAGGGAACACGATCTGTTTGAAGATGAATTGCGAGCGTTTCATCAGAAGGGCTAGAGAGATCTGAACCTGTTTGGAGCATTGGCAATGGTAGGACAGCGAGAATAGATGCCACTTCAGCCCTAAGGGCTGGCTTTTCAATTTGAACCACACACAACGATCCTTGCGTGATGGCAGATTGGATGCAGATCATGTTAACGAGGTCAGTTTTAATCGTTAGATTTGCACCATCACAGGCCACGGAATGTTTTGGCGTATTTGCATAAGATGGAACTTTTTTTATGTCTTTTTGTAGATAGACATAAGGCTCTGGTTTGGCAAACTTAGGGTGCATGCGAGTCTCTAGCTCCTCGTCAGAATCTTCCTCATCTAAAGACCAATCATCACTTCCTGCCTCAACCATTGTCTGCTCAGTGGCACCGTGCCCCGCCAAGCCAAGGAAATCATGTGACACCATGGATGTAATGAATGAGCTCTGGGGCACAAGCAGGTAATCAACCCCAGCATATTGAACGATTCTGTCGGCACAGGTCACAATGACATTTGCATCTGGATTGAAGGTAGGTGCTTGAACATCAGGAGGGATGACCAAGCAAAACCCATGCAGTTTTGATGCATAGTGATCCACAACATCTGTAAACAATGTCTTTGGCAGATTACCAAGCCTCATCTCCGAGAGGTCAGTCCCGTATGTAGCCAGCAGATGAGCAGAAAGATTTTTTCTGACATTGGTTGATTCAACTGGACCACGAATCATGTGATAGCGCAACCAGAAGGGATAAATATTTTGATAAAGAGTAAACTCAGGTCTTGCCGTTTTCATGATTGATTCGACAGAAACAATCTGCAACTCATTTTTCGCTGCCTTCATTCTGCGTCGCAACCACTGAATAAAGTAGCGACTACGTAGTAAAACGCTGCCATGCAAAGGATGCCCTTGGACAAAAAGGTGCTGCCGCGAATGCCAGAGCACATCAGGATATCGCCGAAAAGTATATACGGTATAAATACATTTTTTAAGATAGGATTCAGATCGCAAACGACCAATATCCGCCCCAGAGAATCTAGCCATCCATTCAATCAGATAGATCTCTGGAAGATGGACTTGTGCCGAGTAGTTATTTGGAACAACCAGCATTGTCATTGGTCTATCTGATCAGCATCAATCGGTTCATCAGGTGGAGAGCCAGTCTGCTCAAAAGAAGGCTGAAGGCCGCTACGAAGACAACAAGGATGAGCACACTGGAAACAGAACCATCTGATGGTGAGGGTGCATGGAAAAGGAAGTCGCGAAAGATGGATAGGGGATTATACGCATCCCACTCCCTGAGAACGTCTGGACGATTCAGAGGAAAATAGCCAGAGACATAACCAAGCAACCCAAAGAATGGTGGCAAAAACTGATGCATTTCCATAAAGGACAAGTAGAAGGCCGAAATGAATAGGCCAATGGCGAACAGAAGAGCGATGCAAGAAGCAATCACTAGGCCATGGGCAGCAGCCATTCCAAGCCATCCATTCATATTGGGCAGAGCATCACTCTTGAGCAGGGAATAAAGAGGATCTGGAATGCTCTTGCCAAGAAAGAACAAGGGAATCACACGCAGGAATCCAAGAAAGAAACCGCGCATTGTCACCGCCGTGGCCAAGGCCAGCAAGCTTGGTTCAAGATAAGCGATGAGGGGTCTGATTCTTTTATATAGACGCAAGGGATATGTACCTATATCCATTAAAAATAACCAGAAAAGCACCTCATACACTTGCTTTATATTTGTCTGTCCAGATGGACCAGCTGAAATCCCCAAAGCAAGAAAGGATCCGGCAATTGCAGGAAATAAAATGACACCAAAACCAATTCTACTGCGCTTATACGTTCGCATAAGCTCTCGATGCAGCAGGTTCAACCCTATGGAAAAATCATCCCACAAAAGTTCCAACCTTTGACTCAGGGCATGATTCAAACGTGTGAACTCCGGCATTAGGGGCTGAATGTTGTGGCTATCGAGGACCTAGGGGCAGCATCTGAGACTGAAGAATCATCTCCTACTCTATAATGTCGGCGTCTACTGGCAATCCTTGGTCGCCCACTACGATTCACTGCATAACCCCGCAATACAAACAGCCACATTCTCTGTTTCCATAGTCGTCTACGACAATGCACGCACGAGTCCTCTAACTCGTGATCCAATCCTCGCCACCTTGCTCTCCGATCTGGCCATTCTCCCTGCATGCGAACGTATCCTCGTCCTCGATAACAGCCCAGAACGAATCTTTGCCTGGGCGAGCGAAGTCAGCGAAAAAGTCGTCTACATTCACTTCTCAGGCACAAATTTAGGATATGGCAGAGCAAATAACATTGCGAGATTTATCACCAGCAGCAAATATCATCTGGTCTGCAATCCTGACATTGTTTTTCTAGATCCAGAGTTTCTCTCCAAACTACTGACCATCATGGAGGAGCAGGATGATCTCGCCATGATTCAACCGCTGATCGTCTCTCCTGATGGAGAACACATCCAGCGGTTATGCAAAAGAAATCCCACCTTCTTCTCTCAGATCGGCAGGGGCCTCCTGGGAAAGCCCTACAAAGCAATCTTCGCCACTTACGAACATTGGTATGAGATGAGAGGTCTGGCTTATGCAGATCGACCCATTGAAAGTGAATATCTCTCAGGTTGTTTCATGCTTTGCAGAAGGCGCTGCCTGGATGCTGTTGACTGGTTTGACCCTCGTTTCTTCATGTACCTTGAGGATGCCGACTTGACTCGCCGTTTGAGTGCCGTTGGCCGCTGTGTGCATGAGCCGCGCATTCGGGTGGGGCATATCTGGGGGAAGGGCAGTCATCGGCTGCTCAGACTGAAGCTCGTGGCAATCAACTCCTATTTCATCTATGGTGCGAAGTGGGGATTTCAAATTTTTTAATCTGGTATTATTTTCATCTGGATATAATTGATGCATCAATGGGTGGAGAGCTGTCTCCTGAGAGAGTGTCTGCCCAAGGAACCATTGCGCAGGAGCACTTGAGAGAATCATCTCTTGCCCAATGCTTTTTCCCAGCCCTTGTCCGCCCTCACCCGTTGCCTGATGGAGGAAGCCGCGGCAATCGCCGCCAGTGCGACCCGGCTGGACACCGCCCAGGTGGAGGCGGCTCTCGACCTCCTGGACGGCTGCGCCACACGGCGAGCCAAGCTGGTGATCACCGGGGTGGGAAAGAGCGGCATCGTGGCGCGCAAGATCGCCGCAACTTTTTCCTCGATCGGGTTGATGGCCATCTACCTCAACCCCCTGGATGCCCTTCATGGGGACCTGGGAGTGGTGGCTCCTGATGACGTGACCCTGCTCCTGTCCAACAGCGGCGAAACGGAGGAGCTCCTGGAGATCCTTCCCCATTTGCGGCGCCGCGGCACCGCCCGCATCGCCCTCGTGGGTCGGGTGGTCTCGAGCTTGGCCAGGGGATGTGATGTCGTGCTGGATGGCTCCGTGGATCGGGAGGTGTGCCCCCTGAATCTGGCCCCCACGGCAAGCACAGCGGTGGCCATGGCCATCGGTGACGCCCTGGCGGCCGTGTGGATGGAGCGGCAGGGCATCTCCCCCCAGGATTTTGCCCTGAACCATCCAGCCGGATCCCTCGGCAAACAACTCACCCTCACCTCCTCCGACCTGATGGTGCCCGTGACACGCCTAGCACCGCTGGCTTCCGGCACCCCTCTGCCGGAGGTGATCGGCCACCTCACGGCAGATGGGGTGGGGGCCTGCTGGGTGGCCAGGGAAGACGACAGCCAGCTGCTCTGGGGGTTGATCACCGATGGCGACCTGCGGCGGGCGCTGCAGAGCCACCCCCCCCAGACCTGGGACTCCCTCACAGCCAATGATCTGATGACGGCTGATCCAATCACGGTGGCCGCCGACACCCTGGCCATCCACGCTTTGGAGCGCATGGAACGCAACCGCCGCAAGGCCATCGCCGTGCTCCCCGTGGTGGGTGAGGGGACCCGGATGCTGGGGCTGCTGCGGCTCCACGATCTGGTGCAGGCAGGCCTGACCAGCGGCTGAAGCAGCCAACGGCCGCGCGCTCAGCTCATCCCAGCTCAGCGACCAGATCGCGGGCCTGATCCAGTTGTTCCTGGGTATCCACCGAGAGAAAATCCCCCGCCACCTCAAACGTGCCGATGCCGATGCCCGCCTCCAGCAGCCGCAGTTGCTCCAGCTTCTCGATGGTCTCCAGGGGGGAGGGGGGCAGGGAGGGCCAGCGGGCCAGCACATCCGCCCGATAGCCATACAACCCCACATGGCCCCAGAAAGGAGCGTGGGCATGCCAATCTTCCGGAGCCACTCCCCGCACATGGGGAAGAGCAGAACGGGAGAAATAGAGGGCTCTGCCGTCTGCCGAAACCAGGGTTTTCACCACGTTGGGGTTGTGCAGTTTCTCCGCCCCCATGCGGTAGATCGGCGTGAGCACCTCAGGGGCGGCCGCACCCCGCTCGAATTCCGTCGCCATGGCATCGATCACCGCCGGATCGATGAAGGGCTGGTCGCCCTGCACATTCACCACCACCGTTTCGCTGAGGGGGGCTCCGGCCTGGCCACCGGCCAGGGCCACGATGGCCTCCAGGGCAGAGGCCAGACGCTCGCTGCCCGAACTGCAATCCTGAGACGTCAGCAATGCAGGGAAGCCCCAGCCCTTGGCTGCGGTCACCAAGGCCTCGCTGTCGGCGCAGAGCACCACGGCCGCCGGGCGTCTGGCAAGGGCACAGCGCTCCAGCACCCGCTGAATCATCGGGCGGCCGCCGATATCGGCCATCACCTTGCCTGGCAGCCGGGCAGAATCCAGGCGAGCCGGCACCGCCACCACGAACCGCATGCACATCCGCTGAGCTGGACGGAGCCTATCCCCCTGGCCCGGGGCGCCCGGGCATGCCCGAAACTGAAACGCCGGGGAGGACCGACACCGTTGTGAGGATGCAGGACCGGTCCCCGGAGCTCCCGCTGGCAGATCTGGCCATCATCACGGTGGCCCACCACAGCGGCACAGTGCTTCCTGCGCTGGGGATGGATCTGGCGGGCCAGCGGGGATTGCGGCTCCTCTGGATCGTGGTGGACAACAGCCCGGCGACCAGCCCTGTGGACCAGCAAGGGCTCCGGGAAGCCTTGGCCATTGCCCCCAGCCTGACCCTGCAGCTGTTGATCGGTGAGGAAGGCGACGGCTTTGGAGCAGGCTGCAACCGCGCCCTCGACTGGCTCGCCATGGAAACGTTTCGAGGTTGGGTGTGGCTGCTCAACCCGGATACGGCCCTCCCCGATGGAGAGGAAGGGCTGGCCCTGGCGCGGATCCTCCCCACCCTGGATCCCCGCAGTCTGGTGGGCACCGCCGTGGACAACGGTGAGGGAGGGTTGGAGGCCAGTGGCGGCTGGTTCACCCCCAGGCTGCGTTTCCGTTCTCGCCGGCTGACCCCACAGGAGACACCACCCCGGGGACCTTTGCACCTGAACTGGTTGAGCGGCTGCAGCCTGGCCCTGCAACCCACCGCCCATCAGCCCCATGCCCGCTTTGATCCCGCCTTCCCCCTGTATTACGAAGACATGGACCTCTGCCTGCGGTTAGGAGGGCAGGGGGCTCCCGTGCTCTGGTTGCCCGAACCCCGCATCACCCATCGCCGCGGCCAGGGAAGCGGCAGCACCTCCCCCAGACGCTGGCGACTCTCCACGGTGAGCTACCTGCGCTTCCTGCGGCGTCACTGCCCGCCATGGGTGCTATGGCTGCGCAGCCTCCGGCTGCTGGGGGTCAACATCCTGCGGCTTCCCCTGCAACCCAGCCGCAGCTGCGCCGTGCTAGCAGGGGCCCTGGAAGCCTGGGGAACCACCGGCCGAGTTCGGCCGGAGAGAGGGCCATGACAGCTCCCCTGGCCCTCTTCAACGGCAGCTATCTCAGCCGCCGACCCACAGGGATCGGCGTGGTGGCCCGCGACCTCTTGGCCGCCCTGGATCCAGCCCTGGTGCCCCTGCTCGACCCCCTCGGAGGCGATCGGCCCCACAGCCTGCCAATCCCGGCCGACCTCTCCCCCGAGCATGGCCGCAAAGGGCACCTGGCCCGGCTGCTGTGGACCCAGAATCAGCTGCCACGGTTGCTCAGGAGAAGCGGCGCGCCCCTTCTCCTCTCCCCCCTTCCGGAAGCCCCCCTGCTGCGGGGGGTGCAGTCGGTGGTGCTGGCCCACGATCTCCTTCCCCTGCGCCATCCGCAGCTCACCCCCCTGTTGGCCTATCACCTGGCCTATGTGCCACTGGTGCTCCATCGAGCCGTGCGAGTGCTCTGCAATTCGGAGGCCACAGCTCGGGAGGTGCATGGGCGGCTGGGGGTGCCCCAGAGGCGCCTGGTGCCGATCCGGCTGGGGTTTGATCCGGGCTGGCTGCGACCTCTGCATCTGAACCGTGAGCCCTTCTTCCTGGTGCTCGGCCGGCACGATCCCCACAAAAATCTGGCCCGGGTGCTGCGGGCCTTCGCCACTGTGCCGGATCCCGGCAGAGAGCTGCGATTGCGGCTGGTGGGCCCCCATGACGACCGCTACACCCCGGTCCTTCAGAGACTCGCCGAAGAGCTGGGGATCGGGCTGCGCTGCGACTGGCTTCCCTGGGTGAGCAACGACGAGCGACTGGATCTCCTGAACCGCTGCCAGGCCCTGGTTGTGGCGAGCCTCTGGGAAGGCTTCGGGCTGCCAGCCCTGGAAGGCATGGCCTGCGGCACCCCCGTGATCGCAGCCCGGGCCGGGGCTCTGCCGGAAGTCGTGGGGGAGGCGGCTCTGCTTGTGAACCCCCGGCAGGTGAAAGAGATCGCTGACGCCATGGAGTGGATCTGGCGAGACCCTTCCCTTGCCCGCACCCTTTCGACCGCCGGGCCGGCCAGGGCTTCTCTCTTCCGATGGGAGGAAACAGCCACCCAGGTGATGGAGATCCTGCGGCAGTGCGCCTAGAAGATCTTGGGCCTGAGGATGTGGCTTACGCTTCACGGTTGCAGAAGCCATCGATGAGAACGATCGAACTGCACGGAAGCCATGCTCGCAGCTGAGATGGTCAGCCGCTGGCGCTGGTGGCGCTATCGCCACCGGCTCGCGGAGATGCGCCTGATCGTGCTCGACGTGGATGGGGTGCTCACCGATGGCGGCCTCTGGTATGGGCCCCAGGGAGAACTGATCAAGCGGTTCAACGTCCGGGATGGGCTGGGCATCCGGCTGCTGCAGGAAGCAGGGGTGGAGGTGGCCTTCCTCAGCGGCGGCCGGGGCGGAGCAACGGAGGTGCGGGCGAAGCAACTCGGCATCCGCCATTGCCTGGTGGGTGCGGGCGACAAGCCCAAGGCCCTGGCCGATCTGCAATCCACACTGGAGCTACCGCGGGAAGCGACCCTCTTTTTGGGAGATGACCTGAACGACCTGGCGGTGCGGCCCCGGGTGGGGCTCCTGGTGGCCACGGCCGACGCGGTGCCTGCCATGCAGCGGCAGGCAGATCTCATCCTCAGCAGGCCCGGGGGGCATGGCGCGGTGCGGGAGCTGGCAGACCGTCGGCTGAGCCGCACGGCGCTGGGGCAGGATCTGCAGCGCTCGGGCTGGCGCGACCGCAACGATTAGTACTTTGGCAGGGGCTCTGGGTCTGCTGCTTGCCTTGGCCCGCAGAGGCTTAATCCCAGAGCTTGAGGGCCTCATCCCTGGCAGAAAACCATTCCGCTGCCAGCGCACCTCCCATTGTTCGCTGTTCCCGGAACCAGGGTCCACCCAGGGTCCAGTGGAGGAGGGCGCCCCCCCCTTCCGCCAGGGACGGCTCCTGCACATCCACCAGGTGGTTCCAGATCTGGGGGAGAGCGCCGATCTCGTGATCGCCTGAGAGCCAGTGGAAACGGTGGAGGTCAAGACCACTGGCCTGGTTCACGTACTCCGGGGTGAGCGCCGTGCAGCGGGCGGTGTTGAGAAGCATCAGGGAACTCCAGTTCTTCTTTGGATAAGGGCTCTGCACCTCTCCAAGAAACTTGCTCGTTTCATTGGGAATGTGCTCATGCTGCACGCACAGCACGGCGTAGCGGTCATCCCGCAGATTCCAGAGCCGGGCGATATCCGTGCGACAGAGCATGTCGCAATCCATGAAAATGCCCCAGCCCTCGTACCCCATCAGATGGGGGACGAGAAAACGGGTGAACGAGAAGGCCGTGCTCTGTTTGGGATCCCTCTCCCGCCAGTACAGGCCCTGGGCCTCGAGCTGGGGGGTGACCACGGGCGTGATCGACAGGGGCACGGAACTGTGCTGATACAGGCTGTCGATCAGAACGTTGGTGGCGGCCCGCTCCCTGGGGTCGTAGCCGATGAAGATCGGGATGGTCTGGCTCATCGTGGCATTATCAAGCATGTCTCCGCAGGTGTTCCTGGGTCAGGCGGTCGGGCAAGCTGGCCCACAGCACCCCGAGCCCCTGATGAGCTTCACCCTGATCGCTGGCCCCTGCGTGATCGAGAGCCCTGAGCTGGCCTTCAGCGTTGCCAGGGAGGTGAAGCGGATCAGTGAGGGGCTGGGACTCCGTTACGTGTTCAAGGCCAGTTTTGACAAAGCCAATCGCAGCTCCGGCGGCTCCTTCCGGGGTCCCGGCATGGCAGAGGGCCTGGCCGTGCTGGCAGCGATCAAGGAGGAGCTGGGTCTGCCGGTGCTCACGGACATCCACGAAAGCCAGCAGGCCGAACCGGTGGCGGCCGTGGTGGATGTGCTGCAGATTCCAGCCTTCCTCTGCCGTCAGACCGATCTGCTCCTGGCGGCGGCGGACGCCGTGAAGGGCACGGACAAGGTGATCAACGTCAAGAAAGGGCAGTTTCTCGCCCCCTGGGACATGAAGCAGGTGGTGGTCAAATTGCGCGAGGCCGGGGCTGAGCACGTCTGGCTCACGGAGCGGGGCAGCAGCTTCGGCTACAACACCCTGGTGGTGGACTACCGCAGTGTCCCGCAACTGAAGGACACGGGGTGTCCCGTGATCTTCGATGCCACCCATTCCGTGCAGCAGCCCGGCGGACGGGGCACCAGCAGTGGTGGCCAACGGGAATTCGTGGCACCCCTGGCGCGGGCCGCGGTGGCGGTGGGCGTAGACGGTCTGTTCCTGGAGGTTCACCCCGATCCGGACCGGGCGCTCAGCGACGGACCCAACATGGTGCCCCTCCATCGTCTGGAGCCCCTGCTCGCCCAGCTGGTGAGCCTGCGTCAATGCCTGTTGGAGCAACCGCTGGCGGTGAGCACCACCTGAGGCGCTCCGCCCTCCCCCACCATGATCGTGCAAGCCATCAGGTGCACCCACCCTCCATCAGCGGTCCTGGGCCTGCTCCTGGTTCTGGGGACCCTCACCGGCTGCAGCAACGTTGTGGGCCCGGAGAGGATCGATCTGCGGCTCACCATCGCCAGCAAGGTGCCCTTCACGCTCCAGGAGATGAAACGGGCCAGCGGGCGGCTCACCCCGATCGCCATCAACCCAGGCGGCTCGCATTGCAGGGGCGGAGGGGGTTTCAGCGGGTTCACAGCGGAAACCCCGATCGAAGTGAACGACGAGCGTGGGATCACCCTTGGTGCTGGCAGGCTTGGTCAAGGAACCCTGAAACAGACCGGCAGCGATCTTGAGGGCCAGCCTGTTTTCGACACGTGCTTTTTTCACGCTTCCATCCCTCTGAAAGGCTCAGCAAGGATCTACGTGTTGCGGATCGGCGGGGAGGGTTTTGTCAGACGGTTTCACATCTCGCAGATGCGGAAGCTCCAGGGGCATGTGACGCTGAAGGTGGATTGACTAACCCTTGCGATCAAGGCTGCCTGAACCTCCAGCCTTCTTCCAGCGAAAGAACGGAGAGGCGAGAAAAAGACCAAAACAGAACAGAAGCAGGGGCACCTTCATCATTCCAAGCTCAAACAGATTGAATCCAATCAGATAAATCAGCAGGGCACTGCTCGCAAACACGGTCAATGGATCGCCCCCCGTGGAAAGGCCGCGAGCATTGCGCACCGCGCGGCCCCCAATCCACCCCAGCCAACCCAGCAGAAATGCCGCGCCGGCGATTCCATTCTCGCCCCACACCTGCAGGATCAGATTATGAGCATGGCTCATGGGGCGACCAAGCTTTTCGGCATTGCACCAGACCCGCCAGGCTTTTTCATACCCCGCACCCCAGATGAAACGGTTTTCGCCTGTGAATGGCAGACCGAAATAACACCCCCAGAGTTGGAGCCTGGCGGCATCATTCTCGAGATTCTCCTCGCCATAAAGTGCACCGATCCCCCCCGGGGTGTCCAGGTGGGCCTGCTGATGCGTCCACCAAAGGCCTGCGCCAAGAGCCAGGACGGCCGCCAGGGTGATCAGGATCGGAGGGGCCAGACGACGGAAGCCCCATCGTCTCCCCAGGTCGCGCAGCGGGCCCGCGTACACCACAAGGGCTGCCAGGAGCACCGCAAGAGAGGCCATCCCCACACCGGCGCGGGAATCAGCTGCACGAAGCAGCAGAGCTGAGGCTACCCATGCAAGGCCATGGAGAACGCGCAAGGCTGTGGTCTGGTAGGCCAGCCAGCCAATGGCACTACAGATGCTGGCCAGACCCGCCAACAGGGCGGTCTGATTCTTCGTGAGGCCAGCCAGGGAATACTCGATGCCGAATCGGGCAAAATCCACCACGACCTCCAGTTGGAGGAGCACGCCGATCAACGTGGCCAGAGCGACCACCGAGGACTGTCGGAACCACCAGCCCCTGGAACGGCCGTAGCCAGAGAGGAACGCCGCCACCATGAAGATGTAGTCCACCGGGGAGACAGGGAGCGGGCCTTCGTTCAGCACAACCCCCCGCACATTGAGCAGCAGCAGACCCAGCAGCATCAGGGACCAGGGTCTGCCCTGGGGCAACCTCAGCAGCGCGAGCACCAGCCACAAGAGCACGAGCCCATTGCTGGCTCGCAGGTCATTGGACTGAAACAACAGCAGGATCGCCAGAGCCAGGAGAAGGGACTGAATCCCTTCCAGCACCCCTGACCAATCGATCCTTCTCTCCAACCTGCTGGTCCTTGATGGCTGGAGCAGGGTCGCACATCGAAGGGTTTAGGCCTGCTCAGGTGCCGCCGGCGGAGAGGGGTTCGATCGGCGCCAAACGGGGATCCAGGATCTTCGGCCCCATGCCCTCAAACTTCACCGCTACGGACACCCGTTCCCCGGAACCAAACAGGTGGGTGATGGTGCCCTCCCCGAAGCTGGCATGGCGCAGGCGGTCGCCCACCGCCCAGGTGCGGGTGACCCGGCGACGCATGGCGTTCGCGGGAGCAGCCGGTGCGCCCCCAGCCTGCACCCGTCGGCTCTCCTCCCGATCCACCCGGGTGAGCCGATCCAGGCGCTGCTCCCGGCGCAGGGCCGCGCCGCCCGCCTGGGGCACATCGCCGTGCAGCAGATCGGCGGGAAGTTCGGAGAGAAACACCGAAGGCACCGCAGGCTCCCGCATGCCCCCCCAGAGGCGGCGCTCACTGGCGTGGGAGAGAAACAACCGCTCCTTGGCCCGGGTGAGGCCCACGTAGCAGAGGCGACGTTCCTCCTCCAGCGCCGCCGGATCATCCAGGGATCGGTAGCTGGGGAAGAGGCCCTGCTCCAGACCCACCAAGAACACCACGGGAAATTCCAGGCCCTTGCTGGCATGCAGGGTCATCAGCGTCACCTTGTCCAGTTCCGTGTCCTTGTTATCAGCGTCGCTGGCCAGGGCGGCGGAGGCCAGGAAATCCTCCAGGGTGGCCTCGTCGTTCTCCTCCTGGAACTGCAGGGCCGCATTCACCAGCTCATTCAGGTTGCGACGACGGTCCTCCGCCTCGTCACTGCCATCGGCGATGAGTTCCGCCACATAGCCGCTCTGTTCCATCACCCGCTGCACCAGTTCCGCCGGCGCCGCCTGGGCCATGCGGGACTGAAGATCCCTGATCAGCTCCTGGAACTGAAGCAGCCCCTTGGCGGAACGCCCCCCCAGGGAGCGCACGGCCTCCCCATCGCTCACTACCTCCCAGAGGGGTACCCCCAGCTGATTGGCCGCATCGGAGAGGCGTTCGATCGTGGTCTTGCCGATGCCACGGCGGGGCACGTTGAGCACCCGCAGCAGGCTGATGGCGTCCGCTGGATTCACCAGCAGCTTCAGGTAAGAGAGGATGTCGCGGATTTCCCGGCGGTCGTAGAAGCGCAGCCCACCCACCACCAGGTAGGGCACGCCCCAGCGCACCAGGGATTCCTCCATGGCACGGCTCTGGGCGTTGGTGCGGTACAGCACGGCCATATCGCCCCAGCGCAGGTCGGGGTGGCCCGCCTCCAGCTGGCGCATGCGGTGCACCACCGCTTCCGCCTCGGCGATCTCGTCGTCACAGCGGGTGAGGCTGATTGGCTCTCCTTGGCCGCGGGTGGGACGCAGCACCTTGTCGATGCGTTCGTTGTTGTTAGCGATCAGGGCATTGGCGGCCTGAAGGATGGTTGCGGTGGAGCGGTAGTTGTCCTCCAGCTTCACCATCGTCCGCGTCACATCGTCCGGGGCCCGGTCGCCGAAATCCTCCTGGAAACCCATGAGGATCTTGAAGTCGGCCGCGCGGAAGCTGTAGATGCTCTGATCCGCATCGCCCACCACGAAGACGGAGCGGCCCTGCCAGTCCTGGAAGGCATCCGGGTCATGGCCGTTGGTCACCAGGAGTTTGATCAGCTCATATTGCGTGCGGTTGGTGTCCTGATATTCATCCACCAGCACATGGCGGAAGCGCCGGTGCCAGTAGTGGCGAAGCTCCTCGTTCTGCTGCAGCAGCTGAACGGGGAGCAGCAGCAGATCATCAAAATCCAGGGCGTTGTTGGCCGCCAGGGCCCGGCGGTAGAGGCGATAGGCCTCCGCCACCCGGCGATCCCGCTGGCCCTCGGCACTGGCCTCCAGCTGATCCGGCAGCCAGCCCTGGTTCTTGGCGGCGCTGATGCCCCAGCGCACCGTCTTGGGCTCAAAGCGCTTGGGGTCGAGTTTGAGATCCTGGGTGACGATCTCCTTCACCAGGTTCTGGGCATCGCCCTCGTCGTAGATCGTGAACTGGCGGGTCCAGCTGAGCCCGTCGGGATCGCGGTATTTGTCGATGTCAAACCGCAGGAGTCGGGCGAAAAGGGCATGAAAGGTGCCGATCCAGAGCTCCTTGGTCACCTCCCGGTAGATGCGGCTGCGGAGCTGGCGCTGGTCGGAGGCTGGCAGGGTGGCCCAGGGCTGGCCGAACTGGTTCTGGGCCAGGCGCTGGGCCAGCAGCACCTCCAGCCGCTCCTTCATCTCCCGTGCTGCCTTGTTGGTGAAGGTCACGGCCAGAAGTCCAGCCGGATCCACGCCGTGGTGGCCGATGAGATGGGCGATGCGATGGGTGAGAGCGCGGGTCTTGCCACTCCCGGCTCCGGCCACCACCAGCAGGGGCCCGCTGTGGTGATCCACGGCCCGACGCTGCGCTTCATTCAGCCCCGCCAGGAATCCTCCGGTGGCATCGGGGGATCGGAGCGGGCTTGCCATGCAGACGGGAACCAACAGTGCATTGATTCTCTCGCCTTCGGCCAGCCCAGGAGAGGCGGCTGCATTCCGGCGTTTAGGCTGCCTGCCGTGCAATCGCCCTGTGGTTCGCCCTCAGCCGATGATCACTGGAGCCCTCGTGCTGCTTGACGAGGAAGGGGCAGGCTGGTGGGCAACCAAAGGCCGAAACGCTGCAGGGTCCGACCCTGCGTGGGGAAGCCTGCAGGTGTTCTGCGGCTCCCTCAAGGCCTGGGCCGCCCTGGAGGAAAACGGTGCAGAGGGGGCGGTGCGCTGGCTCGGAGGTTCCGGGGCAGACGCCTGGATGGAGAGCGAGCGGCGGCTGGCCGACTGGCAGCGAGAGCTCGCTGACCTCCCTCCCATCCCGGCCCAGGCCCCCCTCCAGGAGCCGATCCGGGAGCTGCTCAGCGGAGATCTGGCCACCCCGGCCCTGGTGAGCCTGGCCCTGCTGCCCCTCTGGATGGAAGCCCTGGAGGGCTTCTCACCTGTCGTGCTGCCGGTGGGGCATTCGTTCCGCCCACCCCGCTTCTCCCGCCATGGCGACCTGCCGCTGCAGGCACTGGCGGCGGTTCTGACGGAGAGCGGACGCGAAGTGAGGGTTCCGCCCGTGCTCCCGCCTGGAGATCCAGCCTCGGGCCCCAGCGGCAGCGAGGGCTGGACTGGCCCCCCGCAGGCCGATGCCGTCTGGTTGACACTCGGAAAGCTGCGCCACCCGGAGTGGCCCCTGGTGCACTTGGAGGCCCTGGGTTTTTCGGTCGTGTGCTTCGAACCGGAAGCCGCTGCGCCCCTGCCCGATCTGTTCAGCGATGCTCCACGCTGGCGGTGCCACCCCCGGCTCCAGGATGGCGGGGAAGCACGCCAGGCCATGCCGGACTGCCCGACCGGAGGGGAAGGGGCATCGGCGGGCGCCTGGCTCGAGAAGCTGCGCCACTGGCCATCCTTGATCCAGGCGGGGAAGAGTGTGGGACAGGAACGGCAGCGACTGGATCAGCTGCTCAAGCAGCACCTGAGCCCAGTGATGCCGGCACTCACTCTGGTTCCCGAAGAAAACGACCTGGTGATGGATCGTCTGCTCACCCTGCTTCGCAGGGAGGGCAAGCCCCATGCCGTTCTGCATCACACGGCGGAAGTATTGCCCTGGGGGAGTCCACTGCGTTGGCAGCGCCATCTGCAACCCGCTGACCACCGCCTGGTGCCCCTCCGTTGCCAAAGGGGACGAGGGACCGGACCCCTGGGCCAGAGCGGAGCCGAGGTGATCTGCCTCGATCCCGTGCGGGCCCATCTGCTGGATGCTCTGGAACTGGAAACACCCCTCCCCTGGCCAGAAAACCCAGCTGTGGGATGGATCCACTACCCCCTGCTGCAACAGGCCCTTCTGCCCCTGGCCGATCCGATGGCCTACTGGGAGGCCGTGGACCACGTGCGGGGGGGACTGGCCACCATGGGGGTCCAGCTGCTTCTGGCGCGCAAGCCCCCTCTGGAGCCAAGGGGTCTCAGTGATGCCCTGGCCCAGGGATTGCGGGATGCACTGCCCTGCCAACCCCTCCCCACCCTGCTGGCCCTGAGCCAGGTGGTGGTGGCACCCGGCCATCTCGGCACCGCCCACCTGGAGGCGATGGCCCGCGGTCGTGCCGTGGTGCTGGTGCGTCCAGCCCGGCTGCGGCGTCCCTCGCTGCTGCTGGAGGATGGCCACTTGCCGATGCCCAGGCTGACGCCCGAGACGTTTCTGCCCTGGTGGCGCTCCCAGTGCAGGGCAAGCCTGGAGGAGCTGGCCCATGATCAGAGTGAATGGCTGCGGCAGCAGCTGATCACCTCGATGTCACTTGGTGGCTGGCTGACACGTATGGGCATGCCGATGGAAACCAGGCCCCAACGGTTTCTGGGCAGCGGTCTGATGGCCCAGCGACCCCTTCTGGAAAGGGCTGAGCAGATGGGTCGGCTGGCCCGCCGACTCCAGGCCCTTCGCAACAGTCCTCCGGGGCGGCTGCTGCGGGCCCTGCGGAGCGGAGGACGCCGAGGTTGAGCCAACCCACCGCAGGACCAGCCCCCACAGGTCGCCTGAAACGGAAAGCACAGAAAGGCCTGCTCCTGCTGGGCCAGCTCCTGCAGGGGGATCCCAATGGGCTGTTGCGCGTGGCCGCCGAGCGGCTCATCCCCAGGC
>JBEIRX010000110.1:0-1679 GCA_040375715.1 Aphanothece sp. | reverse complement strand
GTTGGCCAGTCCCCGCAGGTGATGGTCGGTGGCGGAGCGCAGCAGAATCTCCGCAGTGGTGATCGCACCGGCCGCCAGCACCACCTGATGGCTGCGGAATAGCCAGCGCTGGCCGCCGATCTCCGCCTCCACGCCGCGCACCTCATGGCCGCTGGGATTGACGTGCAGCTGCACCACCCGGGCGCCTTCCTTCATGGTCACCCCGGTGTTGCGGGCGGGCTCCACGCCGAACACTTCCGCATCTCCACGGGTTGGCTTGGCGCCATCGCTCCAGCTCAGGGGGAGGTCGTAGGGATGGAGCTGCTGACGCTCCAGGCCCGCTCGCAGTTCCACCAGGAACGGCTCCAATGGCCTGGGTGCAGCAGGATAGTCGCCCGCCCGGGGCGGAGCGGTGGGATCGGCGCCAGCCACCCCATGCACGTTGTAGAGCGTTTCAGCTTGGTCATACCAGGGGGCCAGATCGGCATAGCTCAGGCCCCAGGCGGGGCTGGGCCCCTCCTGCAAGGGGATGCCACCGAATTCCTTCTCACGAAGGCGCTCCAGCACACCGCTCCAGATCTTGGTGTTGCCGCCAATGGCGTGCACCGTCTGGGGGGGGAAGGGATCCCCATCTGGGCCGAACCACTGCTCAGAGGCGTGGTAGCGGGTCTTGCGGAAGAGATCGGTGCCGGCAACGTTCTGCTCCTCCGGGGGCATCCGGCTGCCACGTTCAAGCAGGAGCACGTTCCGACCAGCGCGGGCGAGGCTCGCAGCGATCGTGCCGCCAGCAGCACCGCTGCCGATCAGGATCACGTCGTACTGGTTGTCATCGATGATCATGGGTCAACTCCGCTGCCAGACGTAGATGAGGAAAAAGAGGATGATCCAGATGACATCCACGAAGTGCCAGAACAGGGAGGTGGCCTGCACGCCCTGTTCCCCTCCTGCGTAGTTGCTGGGGATGAACGACTTCACCAGCATCAGCGTCATCAGGCCCACACCTGTGGCCACGTGCAGCCCATGGAAGCCTGTGAGCAGGTAGAACATCCCGCCGAACGTTCCTGAGGTGAGCCCGAATTTCAGGCCGCTCCATTCCACCGCCTGGCCGTAGAGGAAATAGGTGCCCAGCGCCATGGTGAGGAGCCAGAAGGCGCGGAAGCCCCAGAGATTTCCTTTCGCCATGGCCCGTTCGGCAAGGTAGATGGTGCCGGAGCTGGAAATCAGCACGATCGAGTTGATCAGGGGCTTCTGCCACTCCAAGCCCTCCACGCCTGCGGGAAGCCAGTTGAGTGCACTGGTCTTGAGCACGGCGTAGCCGCTGAAGAAGGCCAGAAAGATGACGCTTTCCGAGCACAGAAAGATGATGAAACCCGTCAGGTTGTTCTTCGGGTGTTCAGCGCCATGGGATTGCTCAGGCGCGTTGCTGGGAACGGCACTGGTCACAGAATTGCCTCCTTCTGATCTGCAAGGGTGAGGGCTTGCTCAAGCTGGTCCTGGTGCTCCACGAGTGGCTTGCCGATGCCGTAGCCGTACGGCCTGGAGATGACCACGGGCACATGCTCACCGAAGTTGTCCTCAGGCGGTGGTGAGGGCAGCAACCACTCCAGGCCGATCGCATTCCAGGGATTATGGGGAGCCTTGGGGCCCCGCACCCAGGCGCTCACCATGTTGAGCAGGAAGGGAATGATCGACACACCGAG
>JBEIRX010000055.1:0-7069 GCA_040375715.1 Aphanothece sp. | reverse complement strand
TTGCGCCTCACCGATGCTCAAAAAGACAGCCCAGGCGCTCCTGAACCTTTTGGCCTCAGATCCCTTTCAAAAGCCCCCACCCTATGAAGCCCTCGTGGGCGACCTGCGTGGGGCCTTCTCCAGACGCATCAACATCCAACACCGGCTGGTCTACCAGGTGCTTTCCGAAGAGCGAATTGTGAAAGTGTTGCGCCTGTGGAGTCACTACGACTGAGAGTGCGCCGGCCCCTGCTCTGGATGGGCGATGGCACTGAAGGCATGGGCTGTGAGGCTGGAGGTGATTTCCTGGGTGGTGTTGGCCACATCCATCAACAGGTGATTCAGATCAGGGGGCTGGGGATGCTGGTGGTGGGAGGTGCGCATCATGGCTTGAATGGACAGAGCTGGTGAAGGTGGGATGCATAGCTGGCCGATCCACGAAGCCAAGGCCCGGTTGTCGGAGCTGGTGAAGCAGGCGCAGAAGCAACCCCAGCAGCTCACGTCAGGCGCACGGCAACGGGCGCTGCGCACTTGGCTGGAGCAGGAGTTGCCAGCCTTTTTTGCCGGTCGCTTGTTGCCGATTGAGGAGGGGGTGGCCCATCGCTGGGGCCACCTGATGGCCAAGGTGGGGCGGCCCCTGCCAGCGATTGACAGCCTCTTGGCGGCAACGGCTCAGGAGCACAAGCTGGTGCTGATCACCCGCAATCTCAAGGATGTGGCGGAGGGGCGGACAGGGTCAGCTGGGGGGCTGGAGGGCCTGCAGTTTGGCTTGGATATCGGCTTCAGGGAGGCCCATGGCTTGGAGGAGAGTGATGTAGTTGCCCCGCACGGTTTGGGTGTTGGGGTGATCCAAACCCAGGCTCTTCCAGAAGATGACAAATGCACGGCGCATCAGCGGCTCCGCCTCCGCCAGGCGGTTGGTGGCCTTCAGCAGAGAAGCCAGGTTGTTGAGCTGAATGCCCACCTTGGGATGGTCCTTCCCGTTGCTGCTCTCTTCGATTGCAAGACCACGGCCCAGCCTGCGCTCACACTGCTCCAGCCCTAGCTCATGCCAATTGAGAGCGTCTGCAAAAGCAGCCTGATGCACCGCCACCCGAGCCAGGCCAATAGTTGGCCCAAGCAGATCCTTCTCTTTCCAACTCCTCCGCCAGCTGCTCCGCCACCACTTGGATATGGGGAAGGAACGCCTCCAAGGCCTGCACCATCTCCAGGGTGAGCGTCTGGGGAATCCGCTCCTGGCACGCGAGGTACGCATCCCCCATCCCGAGCATCTGCGGCTGGTGGCGCAGTTGCTGCCCATGATCGAGGGGGGCATCGAGGTCTAGGCCTTAGACCTTCTTACCGCGCAACCCCTTGATCACATCGCCGATGGCATCGGCTGCATCTTGAGCCTTGTCTTTGAGATCGCTTGCCACATCCTTGGTTTTATCGCCCAGATCGCCGGCCAGATCCAGAGCTTTCTCCCCTAGATCGCCCGCAGCGTCCTTGGCCTTCCCGCCGAGGTCGCCTGCCACATCCTTAGCCTTGTCGCCCAGGTCGCCTGCCACATCCTGAGCTTTGTCCTTGAGATCGGCTGCAGCATCCTTCACTTTGGCGGGCAGCTTCTCATCTGCGGGGATGTGCTCAACAGCAGACTGAAGCATGTCCTCAGCAGCCTTGGCGGTTGCTTTGATTTTGTCGCTAAGGCCCATGGGAGGAGAAACACAGAAGGTAGGAAAAAAGTGCTGAGAGCACTTACCTCTTCAACTTAGCCAGGGATGGGCCCTCGCCCGGAGCCAGCACTCCAGGACCACGCTCTTGGTAGAACGAAGTCTGGCCTCTGGCGTAACCCTCCCCCTCCTCCCAAGCCTTGACAGCTGGGATCGGCCGAATCCCAGCGGCCTCGGAGGGCCTGCCTCCGGGGCGGGCGTGCGTCCAGGGGCAGGCTTGGAGGCACCCTGTGCCGGCCTCTATCGGTAGCGCTCACCAGCTCGGATCGCTCGCCTTCATGGGTCCATGCCGCACCCCCAGATGCCAAACCAGCTGGGCCGTGTGAATCGCCACACCCATTACACCGTGTAAATCACACCGTCGTCGTCGATGCCCCACCCAGAGCCAATACTGATTGGTTCAACAAAAAACCACCGCATCCAGATTTCGCCATCGGCATATCCGGGCATGTGATTGATGACTTGCCTAGCCACGACAACCTGAGATTTTCCTGGCTCGAGATTATTTTTCTTCCAATAAGTGTTGAGCTGGTCGACCAGGTTTGCTTTCGCCTTATCTTTTGTCAACGCCTCCGCTAGAGAATTTAGGCCTGGGGGAAGTACAGTAACAAAGCATGTCCAATTCTTGGGGTCATCAATCATAACCTTAGAAAATGGTATTTCATTCCACCCCCAATAGTGGGCAGAGGAATTGGGGTCTGGCGGTTGGCTGTTTCCGTTACACCAATCGTTTCGATATTTCCACAGGGCATTTTGGAGCGTAATCATTGGCCGTGGATTGTTCAGCCAACCCATGGCCAAGTCGGCAGTCCAAGCCTCAATGGGCTGATGGTGTACGGTGGCAGAGGCGGCAAACTCGCGGATCTGCGCCGCCGCCATCCGATCAAAACAGCGGAGCGGGCGGATGGGTCCGTGCAATTTTTCAACAACAGCGATCTGGCGATCGTGCTGGCCCACTAGCTGCGCAACAGGGGCCGGGAGGATCGGGAAATCTCGGTGAAGCTCTTTGGCTACCACCAGCCGCGTCAGCTGCCGGGCAAGCCCAAGCCAAAGGCCAAGCGGGAGCGCTGCAAGCTCTACGACCTGCGCCATGCCTGGGCGCTGCGGGCGAAAGCCACCACCACCTGGTCCACCGCCGTGAAGGCCGCCTCGATGGGCCACAGCGAAGCGGTGCACGCCAACCGCTATCTGGTGGAGGAGCAGGCCGAGCACAAGCTGGCCCATTTGCTTCAGCGGAAAGCCCTCGATGAAGGCAGGTCAGCCTCCCCTATGGAGACAGTTCCTGTGATCCGGGAGGTGACGCGCCTCCCGGACGGGGTGACGCCGGAGCTGATCGAGCTGGCGCGAAAGCTGCGTGTTGCCGGGTTGGGTTAGGAGGGATGGCGCCGCAAGGCCAGCTCACAGCGGCTGCGGTGCCAGAGGAGATCGGAGCGGCTGCAGCCGGGTGTCTTGCGGGTCCAGTGGTGGCCCTCACGCAGGATGCGCAGACGACGAAGCCGCCAGAGGGTTTGGCGGCTAATGCAGAGGTGGTCTCCCATGGCACTGGTCTCCAGCCAGGGATTAGGGGTACCGCTCATCACGGCATTGTTCAGGTGAAACAGGCTACCCAGAGCGACTTAGGGCTCAGATTTCCCACCCCCCACCGACCCCCCCAGGGCCAGCCCCGCGAGGATGCTCAGCCCCTGACCCACGGCCGCATCCACCCGGTTGCGGGGCCGATTGCAGAAGACCTCGGTGGGATCCAATGGCACCGGCCGAGGGTCCGGTTGCGGCGGGCTCGGTTGGTCGGCTGAGCGAGGGGCTTGGGGTTGGGACGTTTGTGCACCTCCAGCGACAACCAGCCCCACCCCCTCAGGAGGCCTCTGCTCCACCCTCTCCGCGGGCACCACCAGCTCCAGCCCGTAGCGGCGGAGGTAGAGCCAGGAGAGCACGCTGCAGTGGATGAGATCGAGCACCAGGGTGCCGCCCTGGAAGCCCAGGATGCCCGCCGAGATCCACACCACCAGGCGACGGGATTCCATGGGCGGCTCCAGGCGGTGAACATCTGAGGGTTCCGGGGGGACTGCCGCCCCCGGACGATCGCGGCAGAATCAGATGGGAATGCTTCCTGGCCATGCCACAGAGCTACGAGCCCGATTTCGCCAACGGGATGCTCACCTGGCTGGGTGAACAGCATCCGAAAGGGCCTGCGCGCCTGAAGGTGACCGTTGTGGAGGAGGACAGCAACCCGGCGGGACGGCGTCACCCAAGCGCCCGCATTGCGGGGAAGGGGCAGACGCATGGTGACCTGATCGCACCCATCGCAGACGAACAGGACGCTCACCTGATTGAGCCCATGAAGCAGTGAATGGGCTACTGCTTGGAATCGTTGTCGGCCTGGTTCCTGCACTCCTCGCCGCCAAGCTTCCCAGGAGGCGAAAGCGGCTGAATCTGGAGCGAAAGCTCTCCGTCGGTCTGCAATCGGTGGGCGTGCTGGCCTTGGTGGGAGGTTCGATCTGGTATTTCTGGCTGCTCCCCCAACTGTTCATGAGTGCGGGCTGCGGCATCACCAGCGCTCTGCTGAGGGTGTTGACGCTGTTCACAGTCTCCCTGCCCTGTCAGACCTCGATCCCAACGTGGATCGACATCGCCGAGGGTCTGATGGCCTTTGGGACGGCGTTGTTGGTGTATGGAACAACCCGGCGGGTGGTACTTGCTCGGGGCTCAGCCCAGAGATCTGGAGGGATCCAGTAGCCAACGGCCCGGCAAAACCTCCAACCCCAGTCCAAAACAAAGGGGACACCAGCCCCCTGGGAGCTCACCCCAACCTGGGGGCGCAGCTTGGCTACCTGAAATCTCTCCAACTCGCCATCACAGCGCGCCAGGAACTCCATCTCCACCAGGAGCCAATCATCCAGCTCAGCGATGCGAGCCAGGCAACCCTTGAGGGCTGGGAGGACTTCTTCTTCCAGGAGGGTGATCTCCTCTTCTCCATAGGGCCGATCCAGCCAGGAGCGGCGCAGGGGCTGGCCGCGATGGCGCACGAGGATCTCCTGCACCGCATGGAAGGTGGATTGCAGCAGCAGGAAGGGATCCTCTTCTGGGCGGCAGAGAGGAGAAGGAGAGACAGGCGCTGTGGCCATGACGGCTGAGAGCAGGGCGCCTTGTGGGGCGGGGCGGGGTCAAGGACCCGCGCCTTCTGTCCAAAGGGCTGCGTCAAGCAGCCCCAACGCACCCAAACGCGGGCATGGCTCCGATCCTTGAGGCCGCCCCGCAGAATGAAGAAGCCTGCTCGGGAGCCTTTTACGGAGGTCTGGGCTAGAGAGAGTGGAAGGTGGGGAAACACCGGGTCCCCTGGATCGGTAGCAGCGAATGGGATCAGCCCTTTTCGTTGGAGTCACTTCCGCATCCAAGCTCCATGGGTCCAAGAGGATGTGGGTTTGTTCGGGCTCGGCAGGAAGCACGCAACCGGCGTGTCCAACCCAAGAGAATCGGGGCTGCAAGCAACGGCAGTGGGGCCGGCACCGATTCAATCTCAGTGGGGCCGTAGACAAATGCACCGCCAAGGGGCACGTCCATGGCCACTGGTTTGGCTTGCAGGATCGTTTCCAGGAGGGTGCCAGGAGCGGGTGTGAGAGTCACGGCGCCATTAAAACGGAAGGCAATCTCGGGGATCACCTGACGAGACCGCACCTCTCCCTTGGGTCCATCACCCCACCAGTGGGCAATGAAGCCTCCCGGATAGGGCAAGCCGGGTGGAAGATGGCTCCCACTGGTTGTGAAGAGCGGGGAGTTGGTGGTGGCAAAGGAGCCAGAGGAGTCGTCTTGAGTGAAGGTCAGACCAGGTGCATCAAGGGTGACCACGCCGGCGGTGTTCAGCAGGGCGGCCAGGGTCGAGGAGCTGGTGGTGTATCCCAGCTGCCAATTGTCGATGCCGTTAAATGGACTTCCAGCCAGAACCTGGGCGTCTGTGCGGGCGGTGATGACCCCGTAGTGCGACGTGGTGAGCGGGCCGAGTTGGCTGCCCGCGACGGTGGCAATGGCGCAGCGCATGGTGCGGGCGATGAGCTGAGCTTGATCGGCTCCCGGGGCTGAACCAAATCCCCCGAACCCGAAACGAGTCGAGAAGTCAGTAGGCAGGTGGGCCATTACATCACTGCGAGGCACGGTGTGGATGCCGATGGATTCCGTGCAGTCTTGATAATTGATGGTGAGCAAGGCCCCTTGTGCTTGTTCTGGCGTGAACAAGGATAGAATCGCAACACTTGCTAACGAAGAATGGGCTATGAAATGGAGTCTCATTGGAGGTTGGTAATGCTGTGAAAAAGAAGTATTTAACATCCTTTTGCCCATGATGGCTGAGTGGTTTGACCTGCCGGCATGGTTTGAAGAGTGTCATTTATGACTGATCTGGATGGAGAAGGAAATGAAGAATTCAATGGGACTCATTGAAGGGATGTTGAGCCCATCTCGGAAGGCACACAAGCACCCGGAACCCTCAGGAGCCCTGATCGCTTCCCCCAATGGCCCCCTCCACCCTTGCTCCCAACCCCAACCCCGCCAGTTCCGCCTACGAGGAGCGCGAGCTGCTCGCCCTGCCGGTGCCCTACTTCTGCCAACGCGACAGCGCCACCTGGCAGGGGCACAGGATGTGCTTTTCGTCCACCTGCGCCATGGCGGCGGCCTATCTCCAGCCGGGTTGCCTGGCAGGGGGCGGCCAGCCGGATGATCGCTATCTGGCCTTGGTGGAACGCTTTGGCGACACCACCAGCAGCCAGGCCCAAGTGGCAGCTCTGCAACGCTTGGGGATCCAGGCGACGTTCCGAACCGATGGCCGGATCGAGCAGCTGATCGCCCAGTTGCGCCTGGGCTTCCCGATCCCCGTGGGCTGGCTACACCACGGGCCCGCATCGGCTCCCCGTGGCGGCGGCCACTGGAGCCTGGTGGTGGGTTGGGATCCGGCCACCCGGCAGGTGCTCATGCACGATCCCTACGGCGAGGCCAACCTCGTGAGCGGTGGCTACGTGAGCACCGCCATAGGCAGCGGCAAGGGCCAGCGCTATTCCGAGCGCAACTGGGGTCGTCGTTGGATGGCGGAGGGCGTGGGCTCGGGCTGGTGGCTAGAGCTGGGGGGCTGAGGCCCTCAGCCGATAGGTCAAGACACCTTGGGGTTTGCCGTACTGACGCCTGCCCCTGGCGGATCTATTGATTGATCAGAGGCCAAGACCAGGGCGGCGCGAGTCCCATCCCTGCAACAGGCCCAAGGGCGCTCCGTACGGGGCGCCCTTCTTTAATGGGAGGTTCCAATCCGAGCAAAAGGTTGGTTGGAAATGCCAAGAGCCAATAGGGGTAGGTTCAACTCGGTAACCTTGGCCGTTAGATCGGAATGGCCATGGACAACC
>JBEIRX010000103.1:0-2223 GCA_040375715.1 Aphanothece sp. | reverse complement strand
CCTCCCCTGGCTCCCGCCCGACTACCTCGCCGGGGTGCTGCTCAACCAGTGGCGCTTCGATGAGCACGTTCCCATCAAGGGCGACCGCGACCGCTGGGAGCAACTCCTGCTCGCCGGCCGCCCCGAGGAGACCATGGAGGTGGCACTGCACCGCCTCCGCGTGACCGATGTGGTGAGCTGGGCACTTACTTTATGACAGGTTTTCCGTTAGGGTCAACCTCCTGATTAATGGTCCATGCATAAGGCCTCCACCAGACTCTATTGCCCTGACAGTTGACCGCTTCAGAGAAAAAGTAGAACCATCGTTTCAAATCAATTTCTCCCTTCAGTTGGTAGATGATTAGCAAGGTGAAATGAGCTGCCTCACGCGAGAGAGCGCAATGATTTACTGGGGCGCTGAAATCGTCGGGACCGAGCTGGTTGATAGCCAAAAAGCCGGGACTGTTTTTGCATGGATAATTCTTAGATGCATACGCATCAATGGGTAACAGTGGCGGCAAGGGCGGCGCGGGCGTGAACGTGGAGTCAACGAACAACCTGAATTCGCTCACTTCTTTGCCGTTGACAAAGGCAGGCAAGCAGCCCTTGCACGAGATGACTTTTGTAGATCGGTTGTAGGAAAGGTACTTGGCGGGAGTGAGGTAAACAAACAACCGACTCAATAATTCGATCAGCCAGCCAAGAGAGAGTTTCCGCTTGAAGATTAATCGAGAGTTCACTCGTCCTCGCCAACCACAAGCACCAATAGTAGTGCATTTATCGAGTTATTCCAGCCTCCCTTGCCATCAACGTCTGGCTCGGCTTCCGTGCCGCCCTGCCGCCTATCGCCCACCGGGGTGACACAAGCGCCATGGTGATCTTGGTCGCCCACTACAGCCACCCGGGTCAGGGGGTCTGGCTCAAAGCGGAGCCCGGCGGCCTTGTTCTAGGTCTGGCATCTGGGCCTGGCCAAAAGCAAGGATCACCGCAGGGTCTCACAAGCCAGTGCCGGAGGATGGTACCCCTGGAATGGTTCCCAAGGGCGGGCAGGGGCGCTCCAGATACGAAAACATGCGAAAGGGGGTGCGAGTTGCTCAGGCTTGCTATAGCTGCTCTAGCATTTGTTGCCTTCTTCGATGGCGATCAATCCAGAAGAAATAC
Organism: Aphanothece sp.; assembly: GCA_040375715.1. Lineage (GTDB taxonomy): Bacteria > Cyanobacteriota > Cyanobacteriia > PCC-6307 > Cyanobiaceae > Cyanobium. Next base: position 1,083 of record JBEIRX010000103.1, on the reverse strand, counting down.
GTCAGACCAGCCAGAAGGTATAGTTGTTGGTGGTTTCTGCCAGCTCAGCGGCGCCATGCTGGCTGTAATCCGGTGACGTGCTGACCATGGCCACGGTTCTGGGTGGTGGAGGTATATGTGGCTTGCTTCTTGGAGGGACAGCACACGTTTCTGCTAGCTCATGAAGGGGCCCCCGTAGCCGCATTGGGGAGCATTGCCAACAGCCAGAAAGCATCCAGGGAAATGCTGCTGCTGTACATCAGGGAGAGCGTTGCTGAGCCGCCAAGGCGGCGGCCACCAGAGCAATGGAGCCATTGGGAGCCTGAGATTGAACCTGAACAAACCGATTACATCGAAGAACCGGAACCGGGAAGCCTCCAGATCAACAGAGAGGGAGCAAGCATCCCGCCACCTCCACCTCCACCCCCGAGTAGGTGAGGGCATCAGAGGGCCACGCTGCTGCGGAGCGGGTGGCGGGACCGAAGCGGTAGGGGGTGGCGGTGATTGCGGGGCAGCGCAGGAAGCCAGCGCCAGGACGGCCAGGGTGGGGAGCAGGAAGCCGGCGGGGCGCATCGGTAAGGGTAGGAAATGGGCAGCCTTCATAGGCGCCATTCTCTACCAACCCGCACCACTCCAGCAGGCGGGGCAGCCGGCGGCGGGCGTGAGGCAGATAGGGCGGGCCGGGAGCGCGGCCAGGCCCAGGGCTGAGGGCGATAGGCCAGCACGGCGTCCAGCAGCTGGACCAGATCATCGGCAGGGAGTGGCCTCGGCGGCGCCGGGGTGCTAACTCCACTGCAGAGTTCCCAGGGGCGGTCTGGTGATGGGCACAAATCCCAGGATCACACGCCTCTGGAGGGTGCTGGAGCCCTTCCTGCGTGTTCTTGGAGATTTTCTCACTACCCCCTGGTGGAACGCCCTATGGGAGCCCCTTCTTCTCCTCTGGGAAAAGAGCTTCGAGTATCCACTGGCACGGTTTTGCCCCCCCTTTTTCCAGGTAATGGGCGCGATCTGGCTGGGCTTGCCAGACGAAAGGTTGAAAGACCTGCTCTCAGTGTTTGGGTTTGACAAGACCGGTGGCAGGTGGCCCTATGAAACGATTACAGT
>JBEIRX010000063.1:0-5483 GCA_040375715.1 Aphanothece sp. | reverse complement strand
GGCCCGGGCAATCCCTCAGCCTTCGGGATTCACGAAGGGAAGCAGAGCCAGGATTCGGGCACGCTTGACCGCATTGGTGAGATCCCGTTGCTGCTGGGCCATGAGACCAGTGAGGCGGCGGGGAAGGATCTTGCCGCGTTCGGTGATGAATTTCTTCAGCAGGTCGATGTCCTTGTAATCAATCGGATCACCGGGCTTGATTGGTGAAAGACGCTTCTTGAAAAATGAACTGCTCATGATCGTGGAAGAGGGAATGGCAAGGAACGAAGAGATTTCAATGGAGCGAAGTCATCAGCAGGCCTGGGGCAAAGCGACTTTCGGCTGGCCAATGGGACGACGATCTGACCGCCCAAGGAAGGGCTCAGAAGACAAGGAGCGCTTGGCAGCCCAGGCGCATCACTTGATCTCCTTGTGAGCTGTGGAGCTGTTGCAATGGGGACAGAATTTCTTCAGTTCCAGCCGTTCGCTGGTGTTGCGGCGGTTCTTCTGGGTGGTGTAACGAGACACACCAGGAGACCGCTTGGCGGGGTTGGACCGGCATTCGGTGCACTCGAGAGTGATCACGATCCGGACGCCCTTGTTTTTTGCCATGGGAAGGACGTGCGCCGCTGAGCGAGCAAGGTGACAATCAGCAACCCTACTCCCCTGGATTCCTGAGCCCCGTTCCTAGGATGGCCAGCGATCTGTGAACGCAATCATGCGGGTGTCGCTCCAGTGGTTGAAGGAGCTCCTGATCTGCGATCCAGACGCCCTGGAGGCTCACCATTTGGCGGAGCGACTCTCCCTGGCAGGGTTTGAGGTGGAGGCCATCGAGGATCTGGCGGCCGGGGTCGCTGGGGTTGTTGTGGGATGGGTGGAGCAGCGTGAGGCCCACCCCGGCTCTGAGCGGCTGAGCCTCTGTCGCGTGCGCACCGATCCGACCTCACCCCCCTTGCAGATCGTCTGCGGTGCCTCCAACGTGCGTGCAGGCCTTCATGTGCCTGTTGCACCCGTTGGCACCCACCTGCCGGCGGTGGATCTCACCATCAAACCGGCCATGATCCGCGGCGTGGAGAGCAGGGGCATGATCTGCTCACTCCAGGAGCTGGGGCTGGCGGAACACTCAGAGGGGATCGCCGTGCTGGATGAGCTCCTGATCAGCCCACCGGCCATCGGCGCGGAGGTGGCTCCACTGTTTGGCCTGGATGATCAGGTGCTGGAGCTGGCGATCACCGCCAATCGCCCAGATGGACTCTCCATGCTGGGGATCGCCAGGGAGGTGGCTGCTCTCTGCGGAGCCATTCCCTCCTTTCCGGAGGTGCCTTCCGGACCGGTCGCCGAACCCCTGTTGGTGCCGGCGGACGACCAGGTCCTGATGGGCCAGGGGGGCCTGTTCAGCGTGACGGCTCTCGAGAACGTGCAGGTTGGGCCCTCGCCTGTGTGGCTGCAGCGGCGATTGGAGAGAGCCGGCGTGCGGCCGATCAACACTGTGGTCGACATCACCAATCTGGTGATGCTTGAAACCGGCCAACCTCTCCATGCTTTCGATCGTCAGGCCCTTGCCGCCCGCAGTGGTGGCAAGGCGGATCCCGCAGCCCTTGGCCTTAGGCAGGGACGCGCTGGAGAGCGCCTCCTCACCCTCGACGGAGAGGAGCGCCCTCTGGATGGGGAGGCCCTGGTGGTGACCTACGGCGGAACCCCGATCGCGCTGGCGGGGGTGATGGGCGGGGCGGAGTGTTCCGTGCACCCTCAGACCACCAGCCTCTGGCTGGAGGCGGCCGTGTTCCCCTCCCAACTGGTGCGGCGATCGGCCCGCAGCGTGGGCCTGCGCACCGAGGCCAGCACACGTTTTGAAAAAGGTCTTCCCGTGGAAGGCACCCTGCAGGCCTCCGATCGTGCGGTGGCCTTGCTGATGGAGCTGGCGGGAGCAAGGCCAGTCGGGCGCTGGGTGCACCAGCGGGAGCCCTCCCCACGTCCTGCGGTGGTTCTCAATCGCGATCACCTGCACAACCTGCTGGGGCCGGTGATCGTGGAGGACGAGGCCATGGACCTCGACGACGCCACCATTGAGCGCACCCTCACGGCCCTGGGCTGCCGCCTAGAGCCAGGAGAAGAGGGCTGGCTGGTGGAGGTCCCCCCCGCGAGGGCCTTGGATCTGGTTCGGGAGGTGGATCTGATTGAAGAGGTGGCCCGGCTGGTGGGCTATGACCGGTTTGCTTCCCACCTCCCCGATCCTCTCCTCCCTGGTGGTCTCGATCCCTCCCAGCAGGTGGAGCGACGGCTTCGGGAGGCCCTCTGTTGCGCTGGACTGCAGGAAACCTGTGCCCCTTCCCTGGTGGGGGCTGCACCGGGGAGAATCCCACTGACCAACCCCCTGCTGGCGGATTTTGGCCACCTGCGGGACAACCTCCATGGAGAACTTCTGCAGGCTGCCAGACGAAATCTCCAGACCTCCCAGGATGGGTTCTGGGGGTATGAGATCGGACGGGTGTTTCAAGGAACCGCCGCCGAGGCGGAAGAGGTGGAACTGCTCGTGGGGGTGCTCTGCGGGGAGCGGCGCCTGGAACGCTGGAGCAGTTCAGGAAAGCCAAGGCCGCTCACCTACTGGGAGGCCCGTGGCGTGCTCCAGGGGGTTCTGAGCGGCTTCCAGCTGCCGCTGGAGGATCGCGCTCCTCAGCAGCCTCCGCCGCTCGAATCCGAGAACCAACGTCTTCTCCATCCAGGTCGGAAAGCTGATCTGTTCGTGGAGGGGAGATGCGTGGGCTGGTTCGGCCAGCTCCATCCAGGTCTGGCCTCTGAACTTGATCTTCCGGAGACGACGCATCTGTTCCAGCTGGCCATGGAACCCCTCAGGCAGGCGGCCATCCGCCCCGGCCGCTGGGCGCCCCAGTTTCAACCGTTTCCCACGGTTCCCGCTGCCGAGAGGGATCTGGCATTGGTGGTGGCTGGGGAAACGACAGCCACAGCCTTACTGGCCGCCATCCGGAAGGCCGGCAGACCCCTGCTTGAACAGGTGGACCTTGTGGATCGCTACACCGGCGATCCCATCCCCGAAGGCCAGTGCAGCCAGGCTTTCCGTCTGAGGTATCGGGATGCGCAGCGCACCCTCACCGATCAGGAGGTGGAAGCCACCCACCAGAAGGTGCGTGAAGCCCTGCAAAGGCAGTTTGCAGCCCAGCTCCGCAGCTAGATGGCGGGACGCCGGAGAATGGCCAGGCACTCCACGTGGCTGGTGTTGGGGAAGAAATCCAGGGGCTGCACACTGCTGAGTTCAAAGCCACCCTCGTCACACAGGCGTCCCAGGTCTCGCGCCAGGGTGGCGGGATCACAGCTGAGGTAGAGCAGCAGCGATGGACGGTGCTGCAAAAGGCTGGCCAGCACGGCCTCTTGCAACCCCTTGCGGGGAGGATCCAGGAGAACGGCATCCGCTCCCTCCTCCCTCAGGGCCTGATCCAGGAGGGGTGCGACATCCCCCTGCATAAAGCGGCATTGCGCCCCCAGGCCATTGCGAAGGGCATTGGCTTTCGCCAGCTCCACCGTGGCCCCATGGTGTTCGATCCCAAGCACTGCCCATCCCTCACGAGCCAGGGGGAGCGAGAAGGTGCCGATGCCGCAGTAACCTTCAACGATCAGACCCTTCGGTGTGCCGAGCGCTTCCCGCAACAGAGATACCACCTGCTCGGCCTGCTCGCTGTAGACCTGGAAAAAGGTGTCGGCCCCGATCTGGAGGTCCACATCACAGAAGGGTTCCAGAATCCAATCCCTGCCCCTGATGGTGAGGTTCCGCTCTCCGAAGAGGCGGTTTCCGCCACTGGATTGCACGTTCAGGGTGACCCCCACGATGTCCGGCCATCGGCCCAGCCAGCGATCCGCCATCTCCCTGAGGCCGGGAAGATCCTCGCGGCTTGAGATCAGGGTGAGCAGCCGTTCGCCGCTGCGTCTGCCGATGCGCAGGGCCAGATGGCGAAGTCCAGCCTCTGGGGTATCGGCACCACCGTGGCGATTCACCGGCCAGTTGCTGGCCTCAAGGTCCGCCTTGAGGGGGGCCACCATCTCGTCCAGCCGTGGGTCCAGAACGGGGCAGCGATTCATGTTCACGATCTGATGGGTGCCGCGGCGGTAGTAGCCGGCCCGGAGCTTGCCCTGCGGATCCCGTTCCAAGGGGATCACGGCCCGGTTCCTGTAGCCCAGACTGTCTGGGGCCACAAGCAGGGCCCGCACCTCCCCGGCAACGCGGCCGATCCGCTGGAGGGTTTCGGCCACTGCGTGCTCCTTCCAGCGTTGCTGAGCCGAATCAGAAAGAGCCTGAAGGGTGCAGCCCCCGCAGTGGTCGGAAAGGATGCATGGCGGCCTGCGCCGATCTTCAGAGGGCTCAAGCAGAGATACCAGCTTCCCGACGGCATGGCGGCGGGCCTGGTGCACCAGCCGCACCTCCACCCGATCCCCAGGCAGGCTGCCCTCCACCAGAACCACCTGGCCGTCCAGGCGCCCCAGGCCGATGCCTTCCCTGGTGAGGTCCTCGATCCGCAGCGTCCGGAGACCGCCGTCTCTCGTCCTGGACTTCTGCATGGGGCGTGCCAACTTCCCTCTGACCTTATCGATCTGAACTGCAAAGGGGCGTTACACCTTCCCCACTTCCCCTGCGGCAGCAGGGGGGGTGTCGATAAGATCGTCTCGTCTCTGGTCGCTGCAATGAGTGTCGTTCGCGATCTGATCCTTCAGGCCGATGATCAGCTCCGCTACCCCACGAGCGGCGAGCTCCGCAGGATGGTGGAATTCCTCAGCGGAGGCGGCCGACGTCTAGAGGTGGTGCGGCTTTTGACAGAGAACGAAAAGAAGATCGTTGACGAGGCCGCCAAGCAGCTCTTCACCCGTAAACCTGAGTATGTGGCCCCCGGCGGCAATGCCTTCGGCCAGAAACAGCGTGCCCAGTGTCTGAGGGACTACAGCTGGTATCTCCGACTGGTGACCTACGGAGTTCTGGCGGGAAGCACCGACCAGATCCAGACCATCGGTCTGGTGGGAGCCCGTGAGATGTACAACAGCCTGGGTGTGCCCATGCCCGGCATGGTGGAAGCGATGCGCACCATGAAGGAGGCAGCGGTTTCCCTGATGAGCTCAGAGGATGCAGCTCTTGCAGGCCCCTATTTCGATTTTCTGATCCAGGGCATGCAGACGATCACCTGAACATTTGCCCCTGTCCAGATGATCCCAGCCGAGACTCATGTCGGGTCTGGCCAAGCGTCCCACTTGGGACGCTTTTTCTTGGCTTGGCCTTGAAAGCGGATCTGAAAGCTTCCCATGCAGTTTGCCTGATTCTCAGGCAACTCAGATCGGACCCACAGTAAGTCTTTTCACGGGTCGCAGACCAGATCGACGGTACTGAACAGTCTCTTCGAGAAATCCTGGGAGAAGCCCTCGAGGATCTGAGCTGCCCATGGGGTGCCACAGGACAGAATTCAGAACCTCGGTTCAGGCTTATCTGTGTCAGAGACAGATAAGCG
>JBEIRX010000105.1:0-1995 GCA_040375715.1 Aphanothece sp. | reverse complement strand
GAATTAAGTGCACCTGTCAGGAAGCCATGGGGTCAGGTAGTCTCATATGTTAGAGCCCCGGATGGATGTCTCATTGAACTCTGTTCGCCAGTCGGCGAGTAAATACAACGCCTAACATCAAGAGAAGTGTCACGGCATAGAGGAACCGATAACAAGCCCCTTGAGTGAACAGGCCATTACATAGCAACACAAATACAGTGTGGACAGAGGCGATGACTCCCTATCCGGGCGAGGCTGGAGAGCTTCTCGGGTTCCACCAGCCACCAGAGCAGGGCATGGGTGTCCAACAGGAGGGACGGGGCCATCAAGAGGCCAACGGGGCGAGATGCACATCGATGGCGGGAAGTTGCAGCTGACCCCGCTGTGGCCTGGGCTGCCGCCGGTGTTGATTCAGTGTCCAGCGGCACCAGCCGTGCCAAGGGTTTGCCGTCCTTGGCCACCAGCATCGCCGGCATGATGGTGCGATTGCAATCACCGCCATGGCGCCTCCCCGGCATCGACCCAGTGGTTTCGGAACCAGTCCAGGCGGCACCTGGGAAATCGGCATGGAACGGATGCCTGCGTTTGTCCCGGGCGCCAAGGGAGAGAGGATCCAACCGTTGGTCATTCTCGTGGTGGATGGCAGCGGCCCGATCCGTGCCACGGCGATGGGCCATCCCGAGCACCCCAACGAAGCACTGGCAAAGGCTCTGCAGGATGCCATCCACCATCCCCCCAACGGCATCTTGCCAGGGAATCCGCAGCAGGTGACGGTGCCCAGCGCCCGGCTGCTTGAGAAGTTGCGTCCCCTGTTGCCGGGTGTGGCGATCGAGGTCGGGCCCACGCCGCGGCTTGACGACGCGATGGCGGCGCTGCAGGAGGAGCTTCAGGTGCAGCGGCAGCCTGGAGACGACCAGGCGATGCACACCTACCTGACAGCCGATGTCACGCCGGAGGCGATGGCCGGCTTCTTCGAGGCGGCAGCGGCATTGTATGAACGCAGGCCCTGGCAGGTGATTCCCAGCGACGCTCCCCTGTTCCAGGTGAGTTCAACGGCCCTGGGAATCCGCGGCTGGACCGGCTGTGTGATCGGCCAGAACCACGAAAATTATGGCGTGATCCTGTTTGATTCGATCGCGGCCTATGAGCACTACGTGCATCTGGCGAAAATCGCTGAACGGGAAGGCACGAGGCCCGTCGCAGACTTTCCCCGTCAACGGGCAATCAACTATGAAGCTAAAGCTGCCATGCCGGCGAGCCTGCTGAAGGAGATCGCCAGGTACCACTGGCCCGTGGCCAAGGGCAATGGCTATCCCACCGTGATGCTGATCGAACCCGATCTGGTGCTGGCTCCGCCCACCCGGGCCGATCTGCGGCGGCTGGAGGGAGTGGCGCGGGCCCTGGTGCAGCTGATCGACGACATCCCGGATCTGTCCCGCCGTTGGCAGGGCCCTGAGGTGTTGCGAAAGCGCTATCGCCTATCGGTGCAGGGGGAGGAGGTGTCGATAACGATCGGCGTGGCCTGCGATGCCCCAGTTGCGCGCAGCCAACAGCGGCAGGAGCGGGTGCCAGCGGCCATGCAGACGAAGGTGGATTCCCTGATGCAGAGCATCGATGGCTTCTGCGATCGCCATCTCAATGCGGAGTACCGGCAGCTGCTGCTTGCAGCGGTCTGCGCCCTGGCCCGCAAGCGCCCGTCACCGTTGCTGGGCGGTCGCGAAACCTCCTGGTGTGCCGGGATTGTGCATGCGATCGGCATGGCGAACTTCCTGTTCGACAAGACGCAGACGCCCCATTGCAAGGCGCCCGAGATCTATGCCGCTTTCGATGTTTCCGCCCAGACCGGCCAGGCCCACTCGAAGAAGGTGCGCGACCTGCTCAAGATCAGTGCCTTCGACCCGAAGTGGACCCTGCCCAGCAAGCTGGACGATTCGCCGCTGGCTTGGATGCTGGAGGTGGATGGCTTCATCGTGGACATCCGCACGATGCCGCTCGACATCCAGATCCAAGCCTGTG
>JBEIRX010000013.1:0-36387 GCA_040375715.1 Aphanothece sp. | reverse complement strand
GTTTGAGGAAGCGGAGCACGAAATGGTGCAGCGGGTGTTCCGCCTGGGGGATCGGCCGATCCGCTCGATGATGACCCCCCGCACGGAAATCGCCTGGCTGGATCTGGAGGACCCCCTGGAGGCCTCCCTGAAGGAGGTGCTCGAAAGCACCCACTCCCGCTTTCCTGTGGCCCGTGGAAACCTCGACAACTGCGTGGGCACGATCCGCATCCGCACCCTGCTCACGGCGGTGGTCGAAAACGAGCCGGTGGATCTGGAGTCCATGATGCAGCCGCCGCTCTTCGTGGGGGAAAGCATGCGGGCCCTCAATGTGCTCGAGCAGTTCCGCGAAACGGGCGTGCACATCGCCCTGGTCACCGATGAATTCGGCGGCATCGAGGGTCTGCTGACCCTCAATGATCTGATGGAGGCGATCGTGGGGGATCTTCCCTCCGCCGAAGATCAGGAGGAGCCCCTGGTGGTGGAGCGGGAGGATGGCTCCTGGCTCCTGGATGGCTCCCTCGACATCGGTGATTTCAAAACCCTGGTGGATCGGGATGAATTGCCGGATGAGGTGTCAGGTGGGTACCACACCATCGGTGGATTCGTGATGCACCATCTAGGCAGGATTCCCATGGCCGGCGAGCATTTCCGCTGGGATGGCCTCAGCTTCGAGGTGATGGATATGGATGGCAAACGGGTCGACAAGATCCTGGTGGCGGAGGTGGCGGAAGCTCCCCCCGCCAGGCAGGGGGAAGAGCCAGCAGAGGATGGGGCTGACGCCTAGGGATTGCACCACTGGCACTGGCCAGGGTCCGCCGCCAGGCGCCGATCCCTGCGGGGCCTTTCTTCTTGATGGGGGCACAGCGGGCAGCCCCACACCTCCGCCAGCACCAGCTCGGTGGGCCGGCCGCAGTCTGCGCAGGGCAACCCGGATCGCTGATCCACCAGCCCCCAACCCGGGGAGTGGCAGGCCGGGCAAGGGCTGGCGATGCGCCGCACCAGGCGGAAGGCGAGGGCCCTGATCGCCGCCATTCGGGTGGGGTTGCAGTGGGCCCGCATGTCCGTCTCCACCAGCGCCAGCCCCTCCGCTGAGGCGGCAGCCGCCCTCTGCATCGCGGGCTGCAGATCCTCCCAGCGGCGAAGCCCTTTCTCCACATGCCCAGGGGGTTCCCCCGTGCTCGCTGAAGAGCACTGGGGGCGCACGATCAGGGCATGGCGCGGGAACCCCACCTGCTCCAACCAGCGCTCCAGCTCTGGCTCAGGCCAGCCCTGCGCCTCGGGCGCCACCAGGCGGTGGGCAAAGTTGGTGCGCCGAGCCAGGAGCTGCTCCTGGAGCCTCAGCCCCCGCCCTTGATCCAAAAACACCATGCACTCCATCCCCGCCGCCAGAAAGGGCAGGTGGGGATGGGGCCCGAAGCTGCCCTCGCTGGCGATCGCCAGCTCCGTGCCCCCTTCCCTTAGGGCGGCTTCCGCTTTGGCGATGCAGGCCTGCAGGGCATCCCCTTGCCGTGGCACCGTGCCGCAGAAGCTGCCGAAGGCATCCGTATCCACCGTTTGCACATGGAGCAGCTCCGCACCCACCCCCCAGCGCAGGGCCCGGGCGACCACCCGCTCCTTGCCGTGGCGGGTGGCCAGGGCCACCACTTGGCCCGCGTAGGGACTAGGGGAGGACAGCAAGGCCAGGAGTGCCAGATAGCAACATGTTGGTCCCAACATCCGCAACAGCAAGGAAGCTCCCAGCCCCCAAGCCGGGGAAATCGTCCTTAACATCCGACGCGTCCTAGCTGGCATAGGGACTGATTAGGCCTTAACTGGCGGTCAAACCATCCCTTGAAGTGGTCATTGGACCACTGGTGGGGCAAAAGCAATCCGTTGGTCTTGCTGGATCAGCGGCCCACTCCCGTGATCATTGAACTCCGTGAGCCATGGACCTGTTCAGCGACAAGCGTTTCCTGAAAGCCATCCACAGCTACGAACGCTCACTGGCCAAAACCCTTGCCCTGTTGCTGGCTGTGGTGATTGGGTTTGCCACGATTGAATTACTGGTGCAATCGGGCTTCAAACTCACCCAATGGCAGACGGATTGGTTCAACGGAGATCTGATCAAGCTGCTGGATCGGCTGTTGCTGATCTTCATCGCACTGGAGGTGTTGCAGAACGTGATGGCCTATCTGCGCGATCAGGTGGTGCAGATTGAGCTGGTGCTGCTCACCGCCCTGACCGCAGTGGCCCGAAAGGTGATCGTGCTCCCACCCACCTCCGAGGGCAGCAAGGCACCAATGCTGGCGGGCTTCGGCCTGATCGTGGTGGGCCTGGCCACGGCTTACTGGCTGATCCGCAAAGCGGGCCAAGGGGCCAATCGATCCCTGGAAGCCGACGCGGATGGATCGGGCTGACCCGCCCGCCGGAGGATGCATCCTGGAAGTGATTAGCTGAACTGATCAAGCTGATTTCACTTTCTGCACGTTAAAGAAGGCCGGCTAACACCCAGAACTGAATCCCAGGCATTAACGTCTGCCGACCTAATTCACCACACCAAGGATGCCTGCGCCACAGAAGCGCCCCCAGGGCAGCTGCGACGCACTCAGCCCCAACATGCGTGCGATTGCGCGCACGCCTTTGCTATCGGCTGCCGAGGAGATTTCCCTGGCTCGCCAGGTGCAGAAAGGCCGGCAATTGCTGGAGGTGAAAGAAGAAATCACGATCCGCTCCGGAGGCACGGCCCCGTGCCAGGAGGTTTGGGCGCTGGAGGCCGGCGTAATGCAACGGCAGCTGCTGCGGTGCCTGCGTCGGGCTGAACGGGCCCGCAGCCGCATGGTGCTCGCCAACCTGAGGCTTGTGATCAGCCTGGCGCGGCGCTACCCGCACCGGCCTGGGGAGCTGGAGGATCTCATCCAGGAGGGAACCATCGGCCTGATCAAGGCAGTGGAACGGTTTGACCCTAGCCGCGGCTACCGCTTTTCCACCTATGCCACCTGGTGGATCAGGGAAGGCATTGGCAGTGCCCTGATCCACCGAAGCCGCACCATCCGCCTCCCCTCCACCATGGTGGATCAGTTGCATCGGTTGCGGCAGTGCCAGCAGCGCCTGGGCCAGCAGATCGGCCGTGATCCCAGCCTGGCGGAACTGGCGGAGGCCTCGGGCCTCAACCCCCTCGACATCCGGGAGGTGTTGTTCCGCGCCCAGGAGCCCTTGAGCCTGGATGCCCAGAGCGGATGCGGCAACGAACAGAAGCTGATGGAAACCCTGGCGTGCCGCAGCAGCAATCCCCAGGACCAGCTCGCCACGGCCTTCCTGCAACAGGACGTCGCAGGCCTGCTCAAAGATTTGGCTGATGCGGAAGCGAGCCTTCTGCGGTTCCGCTACGGGCTCGATGCGGAAAAGCCTCTCAGCCTGAGCGCCACAGCGCGGCGCATGGGCATCAGCCGGGACAGCGCCCGCGGCCTGGAACGGCGGGCCACCGCCGCCATCCGGCAACTCTCCCGCGATCACCTCGCCTACCTCGAAGCCTGAGGCGAAGGCCTCCAGCAGTGCAGAAAAAAGTCCGCCAACAGTTCCCTGATGGCGGACGAATTTCTCCAGGAATCCATAGTCAAGCAGGATGAACTTGGTTGTGGCGAACAAATGCACACTCACCATTGTTGCCGGGATAACCAGATGATCAAGGCAGATGATCAGTGCGATCAAAAAATCTTTTTAAAGGCATTCCCCAGGTATTCAACACCACTCCCTAGGGTAAGTCCGACACATTTCATTGTAAGTCCATTCCACTGATCTCCCCAAGCCTTCCCAAGCCATGGTTACCCTCATGTCGCCACGTCATCTTGAGCTCAGCCTCCATTCCGGCTCCAGCGTGCCCTGCAACCTCACCTGGAGGATTGAGGAGGGCTATCTCCGAGCCGCCAGCTGGGGCCAGCACGGGGAATCCATCACCCTGGGACTCTGGGGGCCGGGGGATCTGGTGATCCCAACTCTCATCGCCGTGGATCCTCTGCAGCTGTTGGCCCTCTCGTCCATCCGCTTAGTGGAGGTGAGCCCGAGCGGCGAGGATCGTGAAGCCTTTCTGCTGGGCCAGAGCCAGCAGATCTCCACCCTCCTGAAGTTCAGTCGCACGCGGCCTGCAGAAGCCCGCCTGTTTGAGCTGCTCATCTGGATCGGCAGCCGATTCGGCAGGGTGAGCCGCAGGGGAGTGAGCCTGAGCTTTGACGAGCTGAACCTCACCCATCGCAATCTGGCGGAAATCTCCGGGCTGACGCGGGTGACGGTGACCAAGGCCATCTCCCAATTCCGCCAGGCGGGCTCCCTGGTTCGCGAAGGAGAAGACGACTGGCTCTTCCAAGAACCCTCCAACAAAAGAGAAGCCTGAACCGAGGCAACCCCTTAGGCCCTTCACCGTTGTTTTGGGTTGGTGGAATGATCAAACAGCCTTATTGAAGCGATTGCCAATTCTTCAGAAGTTCATACCCAACCCACAGACGTTCTCCCTAAAGTTCATCAGCTCCTCACAAAGGAGAATGACACAGGGAAAAGATCCAAAATCTTCCCATTCTGTCATTTTCATTTCGCACAATTCTTCCCTAAACATTTTAGTTCTGGGTTGAATTCTCATCTCCAGGGTGCAGCCATGGTTGCTCCCCGTCCTGGTGCGGGCCTTCGCACGCCCGCTCATTCAATGTCGTCCTGATTTCCCTTTCGCACTTGCCCACCATGGCCAAGCGTCGTCAGTTCATGGCTCTCTTCAGTGGAGCCCTCTCCACCACCCTCCTCTTGGGGGGATGTTTAGGCAATCCCCCCAGCCGCACAGGCGCTGGCACGGCAACCGCTCCGGGAGCAGCGGGCACGCCGGCCGCCACTCCGGTGGCCGCCAACGCGGATGTGGAGGTGAAAACCGTCAATCTCGGCTTCATTCCCATCCTGGAGGCCGCCCCCCTGGTGATCGGGGTGGAGAAGGGCTTCTTCGCCAAACATGGCATGGAAGTGAACCTCAGCAAACAGGCCAGCTGGGGCGCCGCCCGCGACAACGTGGTGCTCGGCAGTGCCGGCGGGGGGATCGACGGCGGCCAGTGGCAGCTGCCCATGCCCCAGATGATCAGCGAGGGGGCGATCACCAATGGCAAGAAGGTGCCGATGTATGTGCTGGCAATGTTGATGAGCCAGGGCAACGGCATCGCCGCCGCCAATTCCGTCAAGGACGGCAATCTCAGCGTGGATCTGAAAACCACCTCACCGGGATTTTTCGAGGCCTTCGAAAAGAAGCAGGGTCGCAAGTTCAAGGCGGCCTACACCTTCCCCAAGGCCAACCAAGAAATCTGGATCCGCTATTGGCTCGCCGGCAACGGCGTGAACCCAAACACCGCCGTGGAACTGCTCAAAGTTCCGGCTCCAGAAACTCTGCAGGGCATGAAGAACGGCACCATGGAGGCCTTCTCCACAGGGGATCCCTGGCCCAGCCGCATCACTGCTGACAAGATCGGCTACCTGGCAGCCACCACAGCCCAAATCTGGAAGGCCCACCCGGAAGAATACCTGGCCGTGCGGGCCGACTGGGTGGACAAGCATCCCAAGGCCACCGTGGCCCTGCTGAAGGGGCTGATTGAGGCCCAGCAGTGGCTCGACAAGCCGGAAAACAAGGATGAGGCCGCCACCATCCTCAGCTCCCGCAAGTGGTACAACGTGCCTCTGCCGGTGTTGCAGCAATCCCTGAAGGGGGAATATGCGCTGGGTGCCGCGGCAAGCCGGAAACCAATCCAGCGATGGGACCCCTGTATTGGAATAGCGATCGTGGCGTGATTTCCTTCCCCTACAAGAGCCTCACCAACTGGTTCCTGGTGGAATCGATTCGCTGGAAGTTCTTTCCTGGCAAGCTCGACACCATCGAGCAGGCCAAGGCGATCAACGACAAGGTGACGCGGGAAGACCTCTGGCGGCAAGCCGCCAAGGAGGTGGGTGTGCCCGAGAAGGACATTCCCAAGGGCTCCAGCCGCGGGAAGGAAACCTTCTTCGACGGCGTGGTCTACGACCCGGAAAATCCCCAGGCCTACCTCAACGCCCTGAAGATCAAAAACTGAACGATTCGGCAAATCCGCCTCCTCTCCAGGGGGCGGTTTCTTCTCCAACACAGGGCATTAATGGTGTCAACCACCACCTCTTGATCAGCTGATTTTTCATCAATTCTTCTCTCTCTCCAGGATTGATTCATGACCACAAGCAACACCTCCACCACCCTTCGAGACGGGCGCAAAGAGCCAACGGGTCTGCTCCTCTGGTGGAAAACCAACCGCAAACTCATCCTCCCCCCCATTTTTGGCATCGGAGGATTCCTGCTCTTCTGGCAACTGAGCGCCAGTCTGGGCCTCACGAAACTCGCCGGCCCCCTGAGCCTCTTCACCGAGGAGCGCACACGGGAATTGTTGTTCTATCCCTTCTTTGATCGCGGCGGCCTCGATAAGGGGTTGGCCCTGCATGCGATGAGCAGCTTGAGCCGGGTGGCGATTGGCTACACCCTGGCCGCCTTGATGGGCATCGCAGCGGGCATTGCCGTAGGCATGAACAAAGGCTTGGATCGCGCTCTTGATCCCCTGTTTCAGTTTTTGCGGATGGTGGCCCCATTGGCCTGGGTGCCGATTGCCCTGGTGTTGTTTCAAAACAACCAGCCGGCCGCCATCTTCGTGATTTTCATCACCTCCATTTGGCCCATATTGATCAACACCGCTGAGGGCGTGCGCCAGATCCCCCAGGATTACCGCAACGTGGCGCAGGTGTTGCAGATGTCGAAACAGAATTTCTTCACCAAGGTGTTATTCCCCTCAGCCCTTCCCTATATCTTCACAGGCCTACGCATTTCCATCGGCCTGGCTTGGCTGGCCATCATTGCAGCCGAGATCGTGATGCCGGGGACGCCAGGAATTGGCTTTTTCATCTGGGATGCTTATCAAAACAGCTACGTGTCCGACATCGTGCTGGGTGTGATCTGGATCGGGGCGATCGGCCTGATCCTGGATCGTCTATTGGCTTGGCTGCAAAAGCGGATCAGTTCTGGTCACTGAACCAACACCCTCACCACATCCAATCTGGATTCCCCGATGAACACGCCTGCCAATTCTATCTTCCAAGCCTTCAATCAACGCCTTTCCGCCATCGAAACCACCATCACCCGCAAGAAAACGTCTTGAGTTTTCTGATCATCCGCTTTGTGCTGATGACAGGCATGGTGCTTAGTTTTGCCTGGACCTTCCTCCATTACAACCCTTGATCTCTACTCCAATTCACCATGACAACACTCGTCGACGTTCAGAACATCGAGAAGAACTTTCCCCTCATAGGTGGGGGCAACTACCTGGCCCTCAAGGGGATTGATCTGCAGATCCGCAAGGGCGAATTCGTTTCCCTGATCGGCCACTCCGGCTGCGGCAAGAGCACCCTGCTCAACATGATCGCCGGCCTGGATCAGCCGACCGATGGCATGGTGCTGCTCGAGGGCGAGGAGGTGAAGCGCCCCGGGCCCGACAAGATGGTGGTGTTTCAGAACTACTCCCTTCTCCCCTGGCTCACGGTGAGCGAAAACATCGGCCTGGCGGTCGATGAGGTGATGCCCCAGATCAGCAAGGAGGAACGGGCCGCCATCGTGGAGGAGCACATCCAGATGGTGGGCCTGGGCCACGCCGTCGACAAACTGCCCCAGCAGCTCTCCGGTGGCATGCGCCAGCGGGTGTCGATCGCCCGGGCCTTGGCCATCAAGCCCAAGCTGCTCCTGCTCGATGAGCCCTTCGGCGCCCTGGATGCCCTCACCCGGGGCAACCTGCAGGAGAAGCTCATGCAGATCTGCAATGAGCACGAGCTCACCGCTGTGATGGTGACCCACGACGTGGATGAGGCCGTGCTCCTCTCTGATCGCATCGTGATGCTCACCAATGGCCCCGGCTCGAAGATCGGCGGCATCCTGGAGGTGGACATTCCCCGGCCCCGGCAGCGCCTGACGGTGGTGCACCACCCGAGCTACTACAGCCTGCGCTCGGAAATGATCTACTTCCTCAACCGCCAGAAGCGGGTGAAGCAGTGGCAGGCCAAGCCCCACAAGGTGCTGGCCGCCCACGGCCTGGAGAAGGTGAATCTGGATCTGGGCTTTGTGCCGCTGGCCGCCTGCGCGCCCCTGGCCATCGCCGAGGCCAAGGGCTTCTTCAGCAAGCATGGCCTCGATGAGGTTCACCTGGTGCGGGAAACCAGCTGGCGGGGAGTGGTGGATGGCCTCCTCGATCGCACCCTGGATGCGGCCCTGATGCCCTCCGGCATGCCGGTGTGGATGACGGCCGGCGGCCATGGCGGCGACCCCACGCCGATCGTTTCGGCCCTCACCCTGAGCCGCAACGGCAACGAGGTGACCCTGGCCAAACGGCTCGCCCAGCAGGGGGTGAACACCGTGGACGACTACCGCGCCTGGCTCCACAGCCATGAGCGGGAACCCCACCGCATTGGCATCGTGCATCCGGCCTCCATGCACAACCTGCTGCTGCGCTACTGGCTGGCGGCCAACGGTATCGATCCCGACAACGATGTGCATCTGCAGACCCTCCCCCCCGCCCAGATGCTGGCCGACCTCAAGGACGGCTCCATCGATGGCTACTGCATCGGCGAACCCTGGAACTTCCGGGCCAACCGGGAGGGCCACGGAGTGCCGATCGTGGGGGATCTTGAGATCTGGTCCGGCCATCCGGGCAAGGTGCTCGGCGCCCGGGAAGATTGGGCCCTGGCCTACCCCAACACCCACATCGCCCTCACCAAGGCTCTGCTGGAGGCCTGCCGCTACTGCGCCGAGCCCAGCCACTGGCACGAAATGAGCGAATTGCTCAGCGATCGGCGCTACCTGGGCATGAAGGCGGAACTGATCCACTTCTGTGCCGAGAAGGGAGATGCCTACGCTCCGCACGGCGAACCCCACCACCTCTTCTTCGGCGCCGGCCTCAACCGCCCCAGCCGCACGGAACATCTCTGGATCATGACCCAGCTCGCCCGCTGGGCCGAGATTCCCTTCCCCCGCAACTACGTGGAGATCCTCGAGCGGATCTGCCAGGTGGGGGTTTTCAGCACCGCCGCCCGGGAGCTGGGGCTGGATGAGGTGAGCTACCAGCGTCAGGGCATCGTGCTCTTCGATGGCCGGCCCTTCAACAGTGATGACCCCATCAGCTACCTCAACGAGGTCTCTCTCCATCGCAATTTCAGCGTGGCTGAAATCCCCATCGGCGTGCCCCGGGCCCTGGCCGCCTGATTCGCCGTTCACCCCAACCCGTTCGCCGTATCCAACGCCACACGACACGCCCCTACCCCCCAATGACCATCTCCTACCCAGCGCCTGGCACCCTCCAGGCGCCCTCGGCCCAACCCCTGCTGCGCTTTGAAGGCCTCGGCAAGACCTACCCCACCCCCACCGGCCCCTACCCGGTGCTGGAGAACATCGATCTGGATGTGCATCACGGAGACTTCATCTGCGTGATCGGCCACTCCGGTTGCGGCAAGAGCACCCTTCTCAACATGGTGTCGGGCTTTGCCACCCCCACCTCCGGAGCGGTGCTGCTCAACGGCAAACCGATCGAAAAGCCAGGCCCCGATCGCATGGTGGTGTTTCAGGGCTATGCCCTGCTGCCCTGGCTCACGGCCTACGACAACGTGTATCTCGGCATCGATTCGGTGAAGCCAAAGCTCGACAAGAGCGAGAAGCATGCCATCACCGTCGAACACCTGGAGCTGGTGGGCCTCGGCGCCGCGGCGGAGAAGAAAATCACCCAGCTCTCCGGGGGCATGAAACAGCGGGTGGCCATCGCCCGGGCCCTGGCCATCCGGCCCGAGGTGTTGATCCTCGATGAACCCTTCGGCGCCCTCGATGCCATCACCAAAGAGGAGCTGCAGGAGGAGCTGCTCAAGATCTGGAACACCCAGAAGTGCACCGTGCTGATGATCACCCACGACATCGACGAGGCCCTCTTCCTCGCCGATCGGCTCGTGATGATGACCAATGGCCCAGCGGCCGGCATCGGGGAGGTGCTCACCATTCCCTTCCCCCGCCCCCGCAGCCGGGAGGACATCATGGAAGATCCGCTCTATTACGAGATGCGGAACCAGGCCCTGGATTTCCTCTACAACCGCTTCGCCCA
The DNA here is from genome assembly GCA_040375715.1 of Aphanothece sp. Classification (GTDB taxonomy): domain Bacteria; phylum Cyanobacteriota; class Cyanobacteriia; order PCC-6307; family Cyanobiaceae; genus Cyanobium. The sequence goes on along the minus strand of JBEIRX010000013.1, from coordinate 26,260 downwards.
CGACGAGGACGAGGCCGCCTGAGGCCCGGCCCTCCCTCAGGGCTGATAGGGCGAAGGATCCGGAGCGGTGGGATGCACCTTGTAGGGATCCATCCGCTCCGGCAGGGGCTTGGGTCGGTCCGTGGGGGCAGGGGCTGAGCGGGGCCGGGATGGAGCCGGCTCCAGCAGTCCCAGCCCAGTAAGAAAGCGCACCAGCCTTGCAGCCGCACCGCTGATCTCCTGCGCGTTCTGCAGGGTGGGGATCAGCACGGGCCGGGCCTGCTGCAGCAGCAGCTGGGCCTCACGGGAGGCCTGGGCCGCCGTGTCGGCTGTCTGGTCCGCCCTGGTGAGGGTGTGATCCGCCTTGGCCAGGGTGCGACGCACAGCAGGACCCAGTTGAACGCTCTCCCGCTGCAGGGTGCCGGTGAGGGCCCGCACCGAAGGCACCGTGCGCTGCGTCTCGGTGGAAAGGGTCTTCGACAGGGCAGAGAGATCCCCCATCGAACGGGAGAGCTTGCCGGTGGATTGCTGGAGACTCGCCAGGGACGGGGGCACTTGATTCTTGAGGAGCTGGCTGGTGAGGGCAAGGGTGCCATCAAGCTGCCTGCGGGATTCGGCCAGATCCGCCACCAGCTGGTTCAGATCGGGCGGCGGGTCATAGGCCAGCACGGGCAGGGGTTTGGAGGCCTCCGCCTCGGGCCGCGGATCCGGCGACAGGCTCACGAACGACAGACCCAGCAGGCCCGCCTGGGCGCTCTGGGCGCGGCTGCGGGGTCCCACCAGGTGGCGGTAGCGGGCATTGATCTTCAGCGTTGCCTCCACCCGGGCGTCATCGCGAAGTTTCAGGGTCTCCACCCGTCCGATCGGCATCCCGGACAGCCGCACCTCCATGCCCTCCTGCAGCCCATTGGCGCTTCGGGCCAGAAGATCCACCTCCACATTCGGCTCCCCCCAGCGGCGCTCGCGCCCGATCGCCGCCAGCAGGGCCAACAGCAACAATCCCCCGGAGATCAGAAAGAGCCACCGCTCCCTGGGGCTGGGAGCCCCGTCCTGGGGCTTGGGGGTCGGGGCGGGGGAGGGTGTCATCAGGGCAGGGTGGGCAGGGAAACGGGGGCCACAGCGAGGATCCAGATCAGCTTGAGGCCCACCATCAGGGCGATCTCGCGGGCGATCAGGCTGGCGATCAAATCCTCTGCTCCGGCCTGATTGAGTGGACGTCTCTGGGCCTCCCAGAGGCACAGGAGTGCTGCCGCGGCCAGATAGAGCGCCGTGCGCAGCAGAGCTGAAAAGAGATCTGTAGGCACGATGGCTCCCAAGGCGTGGCCCAAGCGCATCTCCAGGCCCGTGCCGCCATTGGTAAGCACGCCCCCCACCAGTGCTCCCATCAGCGCATGGATCAATAGCAGGGGGCCCACCAAAAGAGCAGGTCCCAGGGTGAGCCAGGCCGCCCGCCCGCCCCCATTCCGGGCTCGCCGCAGCCAGATAGGAGTGAGACGGGTGAAGGCGATCAGGCACACCACCAGGGGTCCCACCAGGTGCAGCATGGCGAGCACCAGCACCCGAAGCGACTGCTGGGCCGAGAGGTTCAGCCCTTCCTGCAGCAACCGGATCAGACCGACGCCGAACACCGTCCCCATCAGCAGCACCAGAGCAGCACAGCGGGTGCCGTCCCGCTCCGCCATCCGCAGCAGGCCCTGGAGCATGGTGAAAAGCGGGGGAGGGCGGCCCCAGGGTGACGCGAAACGCAGCCCTGGCAAGGGCTGGAGGGCTGCCTAGGCTCTTCCCATGCGTCCCCCTGCCCTGGCCCTGGCCCTGCTGGAGCCCACCAATCTCCTGCTCCTGGCCTGCGCCCTGATCTATGGCCTGCTCGGTGAGGGCACCGAAGCCTGGATCCTCCTGGTGTTCGTGGGGGGCATCAGCCTGTTGGATCTGGTGCAGCAGCGCCGCAGCCAGAAGGCGCTGGCGGAGCTGGCCCGCCTCTCGGCACCCAGGGCCCGGGTGCTGCGCGGCAATCAGGAACTGGAACTCCCCCCGGAAGCAGTGGTTCCAGGGGATGGACTGCGTCTGGAAGAGGGCGACCGGGTGGCCGCCGATGGGGTGCTGGAGGAGGCCATCGGGCTCTGGGCCGACACCGCCCTGCTCACCGGTGAAGCTCTGCCGGTGCAGCTGGAGGCGGGGGATCGGATCCTGGCGGGCTCTCTAGTGGCCCAGGGCCGGGGCCGCTCCCGGGTGACGGCCACCGCCGGAGCCAGCGAACTGGGCCACCTGGCCACCAACCTGCAGCAGGTGGAGCCCCCCCTCACCCGGCTGCAGCGCCGCACCCGCCGGCTCACGGGCCGCCTCACCATCGCTGCCCTCGGGCTCTGCACGGCCCTAGCCCTGATCCAGTGGGCCCGCACGGGCGATTGGCCCGGCGCCCTGCTGCGGGCCCTGGCCTTTGCCCTGGCGGTGTTGCCCAATGAGATCCCGGTGGTGCTGGCCCTTTTCCTGGCCCTGGGGGCCCTGCGGCTCTCGAAGATCGGGGTGCTGGCCCGCTGGCCGGCGGCGGTGGAAAGCCTGGGGGGAGCCACGGTGCTGGCGGTAGATAAAACGGGCACCCTCACGGAAAACCGCATGGCGGTGGCTGCCCTGAAGCTGTGGCCCGAGGGGAGACTCTGGCGGGCCGGCAGCCCCCTGGAGGAGCCCTGGCACGACCTGCTCGAAAAGGCCCTCCTGGCCAGCCGCGGCGATCCGGTGGATGCGATGGAGCTGGCGCTGCAGCGGCTGGCGGATGAGGCCCTCGCGGCCGGGGAGCATCGCCATCCCGATTGGCCCCTGGAGCGCGACTATCCCCTGCAGGCCGATCTGCTGGTGATGTCTCGCCTCTGGCGCGATGCCGAAGGCCAATGGCAACTGGCCGCCAAGGGGGCCCCGGAGGCGGTGGTGGAGTTGTGCCATCTGGATCCCGCAAACGCCTTGGTGCTCCTGGCCGCCGCCGATGGCCTGGCGAAGGAGGGGATGCGGGTGCTGGCGGTGGCCTGCGGCCTGGAGGGGGCCCCCCTGCATGGCCAGGAGGGTCTCGGGCCCGGGCCGCCCCCTGATCAGTTGCATGCCTTTCTCTTCCGCCCCGTGGGGCTGATCGGCCTGGCGGATCCGATCCGGCCGGAGGTGCCCGCGGCCATCGCAACCGCCCAGGCCGCCGGCGTGCGGGTGCTGATGATCACCGGCGATGGTCCCACCACGGCCCGGGCGGTGGCGGATCAGGCCGGGCTCCCCCCAGGGCCTGTGCTCACCGGCCCGGAGCTGGAGGCGCTGGGGCCCGGGGATCTGATGGAAAAACTTGAGGAGGTGCCGGTGTTTGCGCGGGTGATGCCGCAGCAGAAACTGCAGCTGGTGCAGGCCCTGCAGGCTGCGGGAGAAGTGGTGGCGATGACCGGCGATGGCGTCAACGACGCCGCGGCCCTCAAGGCCGCCGACATCGGCGTGGCCATGGGGCGGCGGGGATCGGCGGTGGCGCGCGAATCGGCCGATCTGGTGCTGGTGGGCGACAGCTTCGCCCCCCTGGTGGGCGCCCTGGGGCTGGCCCGGCGGGTGGAGGCCAACCTGCACCGGGCCCTGGGCTACACCCTGGCGATCCACCTGCCGATCGTCACCCTGAGCCTGATTCCCCTGCTGATCCCCAGCCAGCCCCTGCTTCTGCTGCCAGTGCACATCGCCCTGCTGCACCTGGTGATCGATCCGGCCTGCACCGTGGTGTTCGAGGCCATGCCCGGGGATCCAGAGCTGCTGAGGCGCCCCCCCCGGGCGCCAGAAGCGCCTCTGTTGAGCCAGGGAGCCTGGCGGCGGGCCCTGGCCCAGGGCAGCGCCCTGGTGGTGGGGGTGCTGCTGCTCGCTTTCTGGCCGGGGGTGCCCCTGGAAAGCCGCAGAAGCCTGGTGTTCGGGCTGCTGCTCTTGGCAGGCGGGGGCCTGGTGTGGCTCAACGGCCCACGCCACACGGGCCATGGCCCCATCGGGCTGGGGCTGGGACTGGGACTGTGGCTCCTGGTTCAGGGCCTCTCCCCGTTGCGCCGCCTCCTGGAGCTGGGCCCGCTCTCGGCCTCCCAGCTGGGGCTGTTGGGGCTGGCTTTGGGAGTGGCCCTAGGGCTGGCGGCGGCCATACCGTTGGACCGGCAACCGCGGGATCTCAGGGATCACGATGCGTGACCAAGGCACGCCGAACCCCTCCATGGAGGCGCCCTCGCGCAGGCTCTTTCCACAGCAGCAGATCTGGGCCCTGGCCCTGCTGGCTTTCCTGATTCCCCTTCCCCTGCCGCGGCCTGGCCCCCGGCCCGTTGGCCAGGCCTGGCGGGAGCTGCTGGTGGGCTTCCAGGCCCGGGGCGTGGCGGTGCTCACCACCCATCCACGTTGCCGAGAGCCCGATTTGGAGGGGCTCTATGTGCATGGCCGCAGGGAAGTGGTGGTGTGCCCGCGGGGGGAACCCAGCACCACCCTGCGCCATGAGGGCTGGCATCTGGTGCAGAACCTCTGCCTCGGGGGCCGCACCTGGCTTGCCCCGCACAGCGTGGCAGTCCATCTCAGCCGTAGCGATCGAGAGGAGCTGGCGCTGCTTGTGCGGCCCGAGCGGCGCCCCTGGGAAGCAGAGGCCCGGGTGATGGCAAAGCTGCGGCCTAACGACTACCTCCAGGCGGTCGATCGGGCCTGCGCGGGGCGGCTGCCGTTTGGAGAGCTGCCCAGCAGGCCAGTTCAGCGCCGTCAAACCTTTAGCAAATCCTCTTGGCTTCGCGGTCAAAATAACCAAATCGCACGCATCAGACGCTCTTGATATGCACCTCTGGACCGTGACGGCATACCTCTGCCCACCATCGAATGGGCTCTCGATGGTGCCTTCCAACTTGGCGATCACGAAGCCGAAAGGCTCGTGCCCAGCCCTCGCCACCCATTGCCCCGGGCTCCATCAGGTGGGGCGCAACATCATGCACCGCTTCAACAATCAAGACCAGTCCATGATGACCGGGATCCTCACGGCCAAAGCCATTCTCGACCCCTCAACCGCCCTCGATCCCTGGCTAGTCAATCAGGATGCGGAATACATCGAGGCGGGCGACCGTGCCCTGCGAACCTGAGTGTCCAAGCCCCGCCTCACCCAGGCTGTGGAGTCCGCCTGGCAAGCGTTCTCCACCCTCACCCTGGGCCTGTTTCCCTCCTGGAATGCCACCACCCCGGTCTCCAGGCTGATCCGCCAGACCGCCAGCAGTCACAAAAAGCTTCTTGTCTGCAATCTCGGCTTCGCCCTTCTGCTCGGCGCATCGGAAGCCTGCCTCTTCGCCGCGATCTACCGCACGCTGCGGGTCCTCACGGGCGGCACCGCCTTGCCGGAGGCCCTCGGGTTGCCTCGAGGCAAAGTCTTTGCCCTGCTGCTGCTCTCCCTCCTCCTCCTGCAAACCATTGCCAGCTTCAGCCGCGCCATGACCGGCACCCTCTCCGGTCGCTTTGCCGCCCGCTGTCAGGCCCAAGTGGTGCCCAAGGTGCACCGCTTCATTCTCAGCCTCAGCTACGGCTGCGCCAGTAGCTTCCGCATCGGCGATCTGGCCCATCGTGCATCCCTGGCACCCCTGGCGATCCAGACGGACATTGAGCAGACAGCTCTCATCCTCAGCGATGCCCTCCTGGCTGCCATCTACCTGGTGGTGCTGATGCTGATCTCCCCCTGGCTCATGCTTCTCGCCGCTGGCCTGGCCCTGGCGATGATCGTCACCCAATCCAAGCTGCGCCCGCGCATCCGCCAGGCCTCCCGAGAGGTGGAGCACCAACAACGCCAGATTGCCTCAGCCCTCACCGCGGATCTGCAGGTGCTGCGCCTGCTCCACAGCAGCGCCGCCACCGAGCAGGCCAATCAGAGCTTCCAGCATCGGCTGGAGGGGCTGGAGGCCAAATTGCACCGGCTGACCCTGCTCCGCAGCCTGCTGGAGCCAATCGGTGAGCTGCTCCCCATGCTGGCTGCCGTCAGCCTGGGCCTCCTCAGCTGGCAGCTGAGCAGCGGCCGTCCGGAGCTGCTGATTCCTGGTCTGGCCACCTTCGTGCTCGCCCTGCAACGCCTCAACCTGCGCTTCGCCAAGCTTGGTCTGAGCTTCAACCTTCTGGCGGAAAACCTCGCCCGAATCGAGCTTCTCAATGAGCTCCTGCAGCCTGAGGGAAAAGCCTTCCGCCGGCGGGGAGGGCGGCCTTTTGAGGGGCTGCAGCACGAGATCCGATTCCACGGAGTGGCGCTTCGCTACCCCGAACGGCCTGACGCCTCCGTTCGCGAGCTGCACTTCAACCTCCCAAGGGGGTCAACCCTGGCCCTGGTGGGTGCCTCCGGTGCGGGCAAATCCACCATCGCCGATCTGCTCGTGGGCCTGCTCAACCCAACGGAAGGAGAGATTCTCATCGATGGGGTGGATCTGCAACGCATCGATCTCGACAGTTGGCAGCGACACTTAGGAGTGGTGAGCCAGGATGTACTCCTTCTCAATGACACCATCGCCGCCAACATCGCTTTTGGGATGGGCGATTCCGCAGGACCTGAAGCGATCCGCAAGGCAGCGCAGGCGGCTTGTGCCGAGGACTTCATCCGTGCCCTGCCCGCCGGCTACGACACGCTGATCGGCGAGCACGGCCACCGGCTCAGCGGCGGCCAACGGCAGCGGCTTTCCCTGGCCCGGGCCATTCTGCGCCAGCCCGAGATCCTGATCCTCGATGAGGCCACCAGCGCCCTCGATAGCCACTCAGAAGCCCAGGTGCATCAGGCGATCCATGCCTTCAGCAGTGGCCGCACCGTGCTGGCCATCGCCCATCGGCTCAGCTCCATCCGCGATGCCGCCCAGATCCTCGTGATCGATGCCGGGAGGATCGTCGAACGCGGCACCCATGCCGCCCTCCTCGCCGAAGGCGGCCGCTACGCCGCGCTCTGGCAATGCCAGCAGCACAACCCCTCCCCTGTGCCCCTTCCCCAACCATGAGCCCTCAGGCCATCAGCCTGATCATGCCCACCATCGACTGGGGGCCCACCTTTCAGCGCTGCGTACAGACCGGTGCCACCCTGCTGCTGACGGACAACCGTCAAGGTCCTGCGGCGGCCCGCAACCTCGGGCCGGCCAAGCCCATGGGCAATCCTCTGATCGCCCATGGTTCCAGTTCACAGCGACAGCCATCTGGCTTCTTGTTGGTCTCACCCTCCTCCTGCACGGATCAGACGACTGCAAACACAAGCAGGCCTCCGGCCATGAGCATGGCCAGGCCCATCAACCGTCCCCAGGCCTGGGGTAGCAAACGCAGCACCAAGGCCGTGCCAACGCAAATCACCCCTGAACTCAGCAGCGCCCCTGCCCACCACCAGAGATGATCCATTCCAGCAGACGGGGCTTCCATGGCATGCAGCAGCCCGTGAATCGCCATTCCGATGCTCACCGCCCAAGCGCTGAGCATCGGAAAGACTCGATCGTTGAATCGCGCTCCACCTGCCTGAAGAGTGAGAGCAGCAACAGCGACGATGGCGAGGGCCGCCAGGATCTCCAGGATCGGCATGGTGTGGAGACTGTTCCCGAACAGTGCCCCGAGCACTCCTCCTCCGAGGGCCCAGGGCAGAAGCAGGAGGGAGATCTGGGAGGCAGCTGTGCCCACAGCCAGAAGCATCAGCAGGTGATCCACCCCCAGCAGGGGGTGGGCCAACCCTGCCAGAGCACCGCCTGCAGCGGTGCCATGGGCCTCAGCAGGGAATGTCCCCAGCGCTATGGCCACCAGGGAGGTCAGCAGGGCGAGAGGAAGGAAGAAGCGTTTCATTGAGGGTTCAGTCCTGGCCTTTGGCGTCCCAAGGGGGGAAGCCCTTCCACTATGCGCCTCGGTCAGTCTCTGGGGCGCTGGGATGCCTCCCCATCGCATGCACGCCGCTGCATCCCAGCTCCCTGGCTTTTCGCAGAGTTTCAGCCTTGCTGGGATAGGCAACCAGATTCGCTCCACCTGCTCCGATTCAGCACCGTGTGAGGCCTCACAACAGCTGCACCCCTGCCACCAGCACCCCATCGGCACCACGCCGATGCTCACGACTCCATCGGCACAAGGCCAATGCTCACCACGCCCAGAGGAGCAATCAATCAATAATGACTGCGAGTCGCTTGGGACGACCGCCACAGGATTCGGATGGAGCTTCAGTGGGAATGGGCATCCCCGTGGCGCGCACAGGGCATCCATTTGTCACCCATCTGGTGGGCACCGTTGCAGTGGAAGAGCGCGGCGGCTTTCTCGGCTTCTGCCTTGGTGGCGTAGAGGGCTGGCACGGGGCTACCCGCTGGGGGCTGGGCCAGAGCCTTCAGGGGCATGATGAACGCAGGGGCCAGGAGAAAGCCCAGGACGACGGAGCGCTGCATCGCAGGTGAAAAATCAGAAAACCCTAGGTCTCTGAAGCGAAGAGAACGTCCGCAGTCATGCATTGCCGACGTCTTAGGGCTAGGTCGTGTAATCGGCGTTGATCCGCACGTACTGATCGGAGAGATCACACCCCCAGGCCCTCCCCTCCCCTGGCCCGGAGCCCACCACCAGCCGGATCACCACGGTGTCCTCCAGCAGATAGGCCCCAGCGGCGCAGTCGCGCAGATAAACCGAAGCGGCAGGACGATCGAAGGGGAGGGGCTGACCTGCGGCCATCAGCTGATGATCCCCGAGCCACAGCGCCACCTCATTCAGATCAAAGGCCACCCCGGCCCGACCAGCCGCCGCCACGATGCGGCCCCAGTTGGGGTCGCGCCCATGAATGGCGCACTTCACGAGCGAAGAGCTGCACACCGTGCGGGCGATGGACCGGGCCGCCTCCCCATCGCCGGCTCCCTCCACCCGTACCTCAATCAAACAGGTGGCCCCCTCCCCATCCCGGGCGATGGACCGAGCGAGGTGCTGGGCCACGGCCGTCAGGCCTGCCTCAAGAGCAGCGAAGTGCTCCTCCCCCATGGGGTTGCCAGCAGCGAAGGCCAGGAAGGTGTCATTGGTGCTGGTGTCACCATCCACAGTGATGGCATTGAAGGAGCGCTGTACCGCCCGCTTCACCATGGGCTGCCACACCTCCGGGGGCACCCCGGCATCACAGCTCACATAGCCCAGCATGGTGGCCATGTCGGGATGGATCATCCCGGATCCCTTGGCCATCCCCCCGATCCGCACTATCCGGCCATCCAGGGAGGCCTGAAGGGCGATCTGCTTGTCCACCAGATCCGTTGTGAGGATCGCCTGGGCGGCATCGCCCCCTCCCTCCGGGCTCAGGGCCGCCACCAGGGGTTGCAATCCCGCCAGCAGGGTGGGCATGGGAATCGGCACCCCGATCACGCCGGTCGAGCAGATCAGGATCTCCTCCGGCAGCAACCCCAGCCGCTCCGCGAGCGCTTCGGTGGCTAGAAGACTGTCCTTCAGCCCCCGCTCCCCGGTGCAGGCATTCGCCTGGCCTGAATTGATGAGCACCGCCCTCGCCCTGCCACCTGAGGCCCTCAGACGCTCCGCACAGAGATCCACACAGGCAGCGCGCACCACGGTGGCGGTGAACGTGCCCGCGCACACCGCCCCTGCGGGGGCCAGAAGGAGGGCGAGATCGGGCCGGCCGGAAGCCTTCAGGCCGGCAGTGATGCCCGCCGCCTTGAAACCATGGGGCGCGGTGATGCCACCGGGACAGGGGAACCAGGGGTGCGACACGGCGTCGGACCAAATGGCCCCATCTTCGTCCCAGGACCCTTCTCGGCAAGCCAGCCAACGGGCATGACGGCGGAAGCCAGGGCAAGATGGGCCCAACTTGTCAGGGATCTGCCGCATGGCCACGGCTCCCCCACCCTCCACCCGCCCGCGACAGATTCGCCGGACGGCACCGACTCCCTTACCACGCTGGCGTCGCTGGTTGATGCTGGGGCTTTTCTTCGGCCTGGGCTACGGACTCACCCAGCGGCTGCTGGAGGTGCGCTGGGGCGAAGGCACCACCCGGGCACCCGCCTTCCAACCGAAGGCCACACCTGCTGGCACGCCCCTGGAGGAATTGCGCCGGCAGAAAGGGGAGAGCGCCAAACCCCTGCCCACCGATCTGGAAGAGCTGGCCCGCAAGCAGCGAGAGGAGAAGGAGAAAGCGGAGGCAGCCAAGCAGGAGGCCAGCGACCAGCAGGACGCCTCCAACGAAGAGGAAAAGAACCGCCTCGAAAGCGAGCGGCGGCGCCTGGAGGAGTCGGCCCTGGAACCCTCGAATCCGTCAGCCTCCACCCCAGTGGCGCCGGATCTTCCCCCGCCAACCCCAGTGCCGCTGATGCCGCCGTCACCGCCACCGTCCCAGCCCTCCACTGAGGCCCCCGCCCCCCTGCCCTGATCTGCCACAGTGCGCCAATAGCGTCGGATCCGCGATGAGCACTCCGCAATCCCTGCTTCAGGCCGCGATCAACCGGCTCAGTGCCCGCCTGGGGAGCCAGCTGGCAGATCGGGCGGCCGAACTGGCCGTCCTGGCACAGGATGCTCCCCAGCGTCTGCAGCAGGAATGGACCCAGTTCTGGGAGGAGGTGGAGCTGGAAGCACGCCGGCTAGAGAATGGGACAGCGTCGGGGCCTATTAATGTCGGCCAAGGCCCTCCTGCCGATCCTCAGGATCAGATTGATGCCCTCAGGGCCCAGGTGGCCTCTCTGGCCCGCAAGCTGGACCAAACAAACCGCGGGGGCGGCCAGGCGGGGTCCCTTTGATGGAGGCCGCCGGAGTGGGGGCAGCCCTGCATGGCCGCTGGACCGCCTGGACCCGTCCACTGCGGATCTGGTGGCTGGCTCTGCGGCTACTGGGAAAGCTCTGGTGGAATGCTCGCTCCTGGAGCTACCCCGGCGGCATCACCCCTGAGCGCCAGGCCCTGCGGCAGCGGCACCTCGCCCGGTGGCTCACCGGCCAGTTCCTGGAGCTGGGATCAGCCTTCATCAAGGTGGGGCAACTGCTCTCGGCCCGGCCCGATGTGCTTCCCGCCGAAGTGGTGGAGGAACTCGCCAGCCTCCAGGATCGGGTGCCCGCGTTCCCCTTCGCGGTGGTTCAATCGATCCTGGAGCAGGAATTGGGCCCCCGCCGGCTGGAGATCATCGATCTAGAGGTGGATCCGTTGGGATCGGCCAGCCTGGCCCAAGTGCACCGGGCCAGCCTGCGCAGTGGGCGCCAAGTGGTGTTCAAAGTGCAGCGGCCTGGCCTGGAGCGATTGTTCCGGCTCGATCTGGAGGTGTTGCAGCAAGTTGCCGGAGCTGTGCAGCGCCATCCGCGCTGGGGCCTAGGGAGAGATTGGATCGGCATTGCCAAGGAATGCAGGCGGGTGCTCCTGCGGGAACTGGATTTCCGTCTCGAAGCCCAGCATGCGGCCCGTTTCCGCCAACAATTCCTGGATGATCCCAGCATTCGCATCCCCGCGGTGATCTGGGAGTTGAGTTCCCGTCGGGTGCTCTGCCTGGATTTCGTTCCCGGCATCAAGATCAACGATCGGCAGGCCCTCATCGAGGCAGGCGTGGAGCCGGCCAGCGTGGCGGAAAAGGGAGCGGCCAGCTATCTGCAGCAACTGGTGCGCTTTGGCTTCTTCCATGCCGATCCCCACCCGGGAAACCTGGCCGTCGCCTCCGACGGCGCCTTGATCTACTACGACTTCGGCATGATGGGGCAGCTGTCTGAAAGGCTGCGCAGCCGTCTCGGCCGCATGGTGCAGGCCGCGGCCACCCGGGATGCGGCAGGGCTCGTGGAGGAACTCCAGCAGGCCGGTGTCATCGCCAATGGGATTGATCCGGGGCCCGTGCGGCGGCTGGTGCGCCTGATGCTCAACGAAGCCCTCACGCCGCCCTTCAGCAGCAACATGATCGACAAGCTCTCAGGCGACCTCTACGACCTGGTCTATGGCCAGCCGTTCCGGCTGCCGGCGGAGCTGATCTTCGTGATGCGGGCCCTCTCCACCTTCGAAGGTGTGGGGCGAAGCCTCGATCCCGGCTTTAGCCTGATGGCGATTGCCCGTCCCTATCTTCTGCCCCTGATGACTTCCAGTGGCCCTGGCCCGAATGCCCTCTTCGGCGAGCTCACTCGCCAGGCTGCGGATGTGGGCACCCGTGCCCTGGGAATTCCCAAGCGGCTGGATGAGAGTCTGTCCCGCATCGAGCAGGGCGACCTGCAGGTGCAGATCCGTGCGGGAGAAACCGATCGGCTGCTCCGCAGGGTTGCCCTGGCTCAGCAGAGCGCAGGTCAATCGTTTCTGCTGGGGGGTCTGGCCGTGGCGGCGTCTCTTCTGGCGGCCAGCAGCCGCCCAGTCCTCACCGCCATTCCCCTGGTCCTGGCGCTGCCTGTGGGCTTCGGTTGGCTGAAGGTGCAGGCCAAACTCAAACGGGATGGCCGCATCGATCAACTCCCAAGCCAGCTACCAGGCTCCTAAATCCGAAGCGAAGAAGTAGCTGGCAGGTTGTTGACTTGAGCCTCAGGCCACCGGGGGCTGAGCATCGGCGTTGGGCTCCACCTTGGCATCAGGGGTGAGCTTGTCGATCACCTGGGGAAGAAGTTTGGCAATCAGATCAGAGGCCTGATTGGTATCCAGACCGAGTTTCTGAGCCACCTGCTGCACCTGGGCGGAACCCAGAATGGCATTGATTTTATCGGCGGCGATCGCCTTGTTGTCTCCGGTGCCGACCCAGCTAGAGAACACCTCACCAGCTCCACCGTTCTGGAATTTCTGCGCCAGACCGCTCACACCGCCGTTGTCCTTGAGGAACTGGGAGATGGGCCCCGCCTGGTCTCCAGCAACCTTGCCCACAACGGTGTCGATCAGATTGTCCAGAAGGGCCATGTAAAAAAGCGGCGCAACAATCATTCATCTTACGGGGAAGCCGGTTGCACCAGAACCCGGTGCAACCAGTGGGCCGCCAGCCGATCGCTCCAGCAACCGTCAGGGGAGTCCCCAGGGGCGTGGAACCCATTGTGTCCGCCGCGATCGGTGATCAACACATCCGGCCACACCTCCCTGCTGCCATGCTCCCGCTGCACCCGGATCTCCTCGGAGATGGAGAGCAAAGGTTCCACAGGCACCCATGGATCATCCCGGGCCTGCACCAGCAGCAACCGGGGAAGCACTGCAGGTCCCACCAGGCCCTGGCGAAGTCGCGGCAGGGGGCTGCAGGCCTGGTAATAGGCCAACACACTCGGAAAATCCCAGCGCGGAGCGGTGATCAAGGCATCAAAAGCCCGGATGGTCCTGGGCCTGGAGAGTCCTCTGAGCCCTTGCTGCTCCTGTTCTGGCAGGCCTTGGGGATCCGCAAGGGTCTGTTGAATCAGCCGTCGCACCAACCAGGCCTGATACACCCGGTTGCGGGGCCGTTCGATGCAAGCGGCACAGCTCTGCAGATCCAGCGGGCTGCTGATACACACCACCGCATCGAGCAGAGGAGGCTCACTCTGCCCATGCCCCAGAAGCGCATTGAGGAGCACCGTGCCTCCGAGAGAAAGGCCCACGGCGCCCAGGGGCAGGGCCTCTCCAGAGGGGGCCAGATCCGTGGCCAGTCGCCGGCACTCCACCAACACCGGCAAAAGATCCCTGTTGCAGTTGGCGGCGTAGGTGCCCTTCGCTAGAGGCCTCCCAGGCCCCGCGCCCCGCAAGTTGAGTCTGAGCACCGCGAAGCCAGCAGCGCAGAGGGAGCGCCCAAGCCTGCGCTGGCCTTCGTCGTCACTTCCCCCCCCAAGCCCATGCACCACAACCACCAGGCCCCTGGCCGCTCCCTGGGGCGAATCCCAACGGGCCAGCAACTGATCCCCGTCGGGAAGGGTAAACCGATGGGTCAGGCCCCAATCAGGCCGATGGTGCCGGGCTCGGAGGGTATTGCGGAGGGTCTGCAGATCGGGGCCGAACCAGGGAGGGCGCTCTCGGAAGGGATCGAACTCCAGGCCCTTCAAGAGATGGCTCATGACCAATGACTCGACCAATGTCTTCCGAGGGCAAACCTTGGGGCTAGGCCGCCTCAGGCGACCACTTTCTCCTTGCCAACCCCGATGGAGCGCAACTCCGAAAGAAGTCCGTTGAGCACGGCTTTCGCATCCCCGAACACCATGGCCGTCTGAGGAAGCTCGAAGAGCGCATTAGCAATGCCCGCGTAGCCAGCTCCCAGCGACCGCTTTACCACAAAGATCTGGCGGGCCTGATCGACCTCCAGCACAGGCATGCCGTAGAGCGGACTGCTGGGGTCGTTCTTGGCCTGGGGGTTCACCACGTCATTGGCTCCAAGAACGATCACCACATCGGTGCGGGGAAACTCCGGATTGATGGCATCCATCTCCACCAGCTGCTCATAGGGCACATCCGCCTCCGCCAACAGCACGTTCATGTGGCCGGGCATGCGGCCGGCCACCGGATGGATGGCATAACTCACCTCCACACCATGGGCCTCAAGGAGCTTGGCAAGCTCCCGAAGCGAATGCTGGGCCTGTGCCACCGCCAGGCCATACCCGGGCACGAACACCACCCGTTCCGCCTGCTCGAGGGCCATAGCACATTCCTCAGCACTGCAACTGGTGATCCGGGTATATCCCGCTTCACTGCCGCCGCCGCCAACGGCGGTTGTCGCCCCACCGAGGGCACCGCCGAAGAGGACGGAGACCAGGGAGCGGTTCATGGCCGTGCACATCACCTGGGTCAGGATCAGGCCTGCGGCTCCCACCATGGCACCAGCAACAATCAGAAGCTGGCTCCCCACCACGAAACCCGCAGCGGCAGCAGCCACCCCGGAATAGGAATTCAGCAGGGAGATCACAACGGGCATGTCTGCCCCCCCGATGGGAAGGGTCACCCCGATCCCAAGAAGGCTGGCGGCCAGCACCTCAACCCACAGGGCCACTCCATCCGGCTGACGGAACAGCAGAACCCCTGCCCCGAGACACAGCGCCGCAAGGAAGAGATTCACCGCATGGCGCAGGGAGCTCTGGGTCCAGGCAGGGGTCTCAAGCCAGCCCTGCAACTTGGCCATGGCCACAACCGAGCCGGTGAAGGTGATGGCGCCCACAAAGAGCGAGATAGCAATGGAGATCCTCTCCACCGCTCCGGCCCCAGCCCCCTGGAAGAGGGCCACACCGAGAGCCACCAGCAGGGAAGCCAGTCCTCCGCAGCCATTGAACAGAGCCACGGTTTCCGGCATGGCTGTCATGGGCACCTTGATGGCCGTGATCACCCCCGCCAGCCCACCCAAGGCAAGGCCCAGGGCAATCCACAGCCAGGCGGTGGCGGAAGGCTGGGCCTGCACAAGAAGACCCATAACCGCCAGTCCCATGGCCAGAGCCGCGAGTCCATTGGCAGCCCGCGCGGACCGCACCTTGGAGAGACCTTTGATCCCGAGAGACAGGAGGAGCACGGCCACCAGATCCAGGATCTGGGGCAGATGGGAAAGGGAGAGATCCATCAGGAGTTTCCTTTGCGGCGGAACATGGCGAGCATGCGATCAGTCACGAGAAAGCCACCGATCACATTGAAGAGGGCAAATCCAAGGGAGATGGCTCCGATCAGCAGCAGAGCGGTGTTGTCACCGGCCTGCTGAATCAGGGTGAGAGAGGCCAGCATGGTGATGCCGCTGATGGCATTCGCACCAGACATCAGGGGGGTGTGCAGAGTCGGCGGCACCTTGCCGATCAGTTCGAAGCCGAGCAGGCTGCCCAGAAGCAGCACCCACAGGGATTGGGTCAGTGAGGTCATGAAGAGGCTGTTCCTTTAACGAGAAGAGGTTCACCGGTCTGCACCACGTCCGGGCGACGGCAGATTCCAGCGTGGGTGAGCAGGCAGGCTTCAACGATCGGATCCTCGAGATCCAGTCGCAGGCCCTCCTCCTCATGCACGAGATGCTCCATCAGGGCAGCCACATTGCGGGCGTAGAGGGCGCTGGCATGGTTGGGCACCGAGCTGGGCAGGGCTTCTGCTCCGATCAACCGCACCCCACCGCGGATGACGGTCTCACCCGCCACGGTTCCCGCGCAGTTCCCACCCTGCGCAACGGCCAGATCCACCACCACCGAACCCGGCCGCATCTTGTCCAGCATCTCCTCGGAGATCAGTCTTGGGGCTGGCCGACCAGGCACCTGTGCCGTGCAGATCACCATGTCAGCGAGAGCCAGCTGGTCTGAGAGCTGCTGCCTTTGGGCGGCCAGAAAGGCCTCGGAGGCCTGGGTGGCATAGCCTCCCTTCTCCGTGGGGATCTCCTGCTCGGAGGGTGGCTCCAGAAAACGACCGCCCAGGGATTCCACCTGTTCCTTGGCTGCTGCCCTCACATCGGACACGTAAACCACTCCGCCCAGCCGCCGGGCTGTGGCCAGAGCCTGAAGGCCCGCCACTCCGGCACCGAGGATCAGGACTCTCGCCGGCTGAATGGTGCCCGCTGCAGTCATGAGCATCGGCACGTAGCGATCCAGCTCGGCCGCGGCCAGAAGCACCGCTTTGTAGCCAGCGATGTTGGCCTGGGACGAAAGCACATCCATCGACTGCGCACGACTGATCCGGGGCAGCAGCTCCAGGGCGATGGCAGAAACGGAGCGTTCATTGAGCACGGTGCACAGATCACCGGCACCGTGAGGCGCCAGGAGCCCCACCAGCAGTGCACCGTCCCGCATCCGGGCCATAGCGCCTCTGGGGGGCGGCTGCACACAGAGCACGCCATCGGCGCCTTGCCAGTCGAGGCTGTCACTGGCCACCACCGAGGCTCCGATGGCGTTGTAGAGCGCATCGGGGAAACCAGCCGCCTCCCCAGCACCGCGCTCCAGCTCGATGGCGATGCGACGACCCTGCAGACGACGAACCGTTTCAGGAGTGACAGCGACCCGCTTCTCGCCGGCCGCGGACTCCCGAGGTATGAGCAATTTCATCCCGTACGAGGAAGGGGCCTATTCCAACCCTTTAGATCCGAATGGCCTGTGTCGGCAACACTCCGCTCCCAATTGTCTGGAGTCGCCAACCTTCGCCTTCAATCATTGCGGAATTGCTAAGGAATTTGCCCATGCCCTGGAACGTGGTTAGGCCTGATGAAGTGTTCTGCAAGCTGTTCAGATGGCCCTGTCCGCCCTCGACTGCCCCAATGGCTTCTGCCACAGCCACCATGGAGGGCACCACGTCAACCGAGAGCAGGTCGAGCAAAACCTCACCCACCACGGCCAATCCTGGTGCGAGAAGGTTGCGGAGCGCACCTACGAGATCGCTGTTGACAGCTTTTCGCAAATGGTGATGCCCAGTCTGAACCAGCAAGGCTGGCAAAGACGTCATCTCGACTGGGAGTTCAAACTCTCAGCTGAACCGGCCGAGGTGGAGCGCACGGTGGTGGACGGCACAATCAATGCCCTAGAAAGTTTTCTAAGAAGCAGAGAAGTTCAGCGGTTATTTGTAGAGGAGGTCGTTCAAGGCACCCTGGCCGAGGCAAGCAAAAACCGACTCCGGAGTGTCGCTATACGCTATCTGATTGAAAAGGAAATTTTGGTTCTCCTCCATGAACAAAAAGAGGCTCTGCTCGATCGCATCGGAGAAGCGTTACGCGAGGAGGCCGATGGGGATTTCGCCCGCGCGCGACAACAGGCCAGCGAAGGCATTCGCGAAGTGGAGGAACTGCTGCTGAACCACGCAGAGGCCAACGGCTGATTCGGGCAGGCCTGCCCTGCTGGATGCAACAACCAAACAAAGCTGCAAGACCTGGAGCCCTTAGGTTGCGGGATGCGACTTGGTGTCAAAAAACACCTCCGACGATCTGACGCTCAGGCATAATCCACCGGAGCCGAACGCTAACAAATGGACGCCTCGGTGCATCGCAGAGTCACAGTCGCCGTGTGCTGGGCGCTTGCCAGACGCGCCGCCTTGGACGGCCTGGAGCGATATGAAGACAGTTACGCCCTCACCGAAGAATTCCGTGAGTGGCTTGTTACCCTGGAAACTCACCCGGAACTGATCAAGGAATCGGCATTGATGGTTCCCACCCACTTTCTCTCCAGGCGGCCAGAAACTGATGGCCTCCTGGAAATCTGAAAAAACCTTAAGCTTTATCCCCCTTCTTCACCTCTTCCTCTGCGAGCTCCCTCCGTGGAGAGGCTCGGAACATTAGGCTTATCCGAAGTGACTACGTGTTAGGCCATGGGTTTCCAGGGCGATTCCACCCCGAAGGTTGAACCATCGGATGCCTCGCCGCATCCTTTGCAAAATCTGGTGATCATCGGCTCAGGTCCTGCAGGGTTCACAGCCGCTATCTACGCTGCCCGCGCCAACCTCTCCCCCCTGTTGATAACAGGCTTCCAGAAGGGAGGCATCCCAGGGGGCCAGCTGATGACCACCACCCATGTGGAGAACTACCCCGGCTTTCCGGACGGCATTCTGGGCCCTGAACTCATGGATCGTTGCCGGGCCCAGGCCCTTCGCTGGGGAACCCAGCTGATCGAGGCAGACGCCTTGAACATTGACTTGGCCGAGCATCCCTTCACCATTCACACATCAGAGGATGAAACAATCCGCACCCAGGCTCTGATCCTCGCCACAGGAGCAAGCGCCAACCGTCTCCACCTCCCACAGGAAGAGAAGTTTTGGAGCCGGGGAATCAGCGCCTGTGCCATCTGCGATGGGGCTACACCTCAGTTCCGTCAGGAGCAACTGGCCGTGGTCGGAGGTGGAGACTCCGCCTGTGAGGAGGCGGTTTACCTCACAAAATATGGAAGCCACGTCCACCTGATCGTTCGCAGCGATCGCTTGAGAGCCAGTGCTGCCATGGCTGATCGCGTGCTTGCCAATCCAGCCATCACCGTTCACTGGAATTCTGAACTCGTCGATGTCAGTGGCGATGATTGGTTGAAACAACTGTCTCTTCGCCAACGCGAAACAGGGGTGATCAGCCGCCTGGAGATACGCGGTCTGTTCTATGCCATCGGCCATACTCCGAATACTGATCTGCTCAAAGGTCAGTTGGATCTGGACGAGAAGGGATACCTCATCACCCGTCCAGGCAGGCCGGAAACCTCTCGCGAAGGGGTATTTGCTGCTGGTGATGTCGCGGATGCGGAATGGCGCCAGGGGATCACTGCTGCTGGGAGCGGGTGCCAGGCCGCTTTGGCCGCCGAGCGCTGGCTCAGCCACCATCAGCTGGCGATCACCGTGGCGCGGGAATCCGTGGACCCGGAGCCCTCTGGCTCGCCGGTACCGACAGCCACCAGTGACGCGGAGAATTTTTCGCTGGACGCGTCCTGGCAGAAAGGTGCCTACGCGCTGCGGCGTCTCTACCACGAGAGTGCCAAACCCCTGCTGGTGGTCTACACCTCTCCGACCTGCGGCCCATGTCACGTTCTCAAACCCCAGTTGAAAAGAGTGTTATCAGAGCTGGGGGGCAAGGCCCAAGGCGTGGAGATCGATATTGAGGCCGACCAGGACATTGCAGCTCAAGCCGGCATTACGGGCACACCCACGGTGCAGTTGTTTCAGAACAAGGAACTCAAAAACCAGTGGCAGGGAGTCAAGCAAAGAAGCGAATTCCGCCAGGCCATTGAAGCTCTGCTGGTCTGACGTCAGATCAACGACGGCGGGGACCACCCGGCCTGTTCCCTGCAGGTCTCGGGCTGGAGGCCCCAGCATTGCGCTCCCTGTAGGTGATCCGTCCGCGGGTCAGGTCATAGGGGCTGATTTCCACTAACACCTTGTCACCAGCAAGCAACTTGATACGAAACTTGGTGAGTTTGCCGGCGGCCCTGCAGAGGCATTGGTGCCCTGCTGGCTGCTCAAGGGTGACAAGGTAAAACCCATTTCCTTGCTCTTTTTCAATCACACCAGAGGTTTCGATCATGCGGGAAGGGTAGGCAGGCAAACTGCAGCCCCTACTCTAGAGGGCTATCACCACCCATCCAGCGGCACCCTGTCAATCCTGCTGTTCCATAAGCCCTATGGGGTACTCAGCCAGTTCACCCCGGAACCAGGCAGCCGCTGGAGCACACTCTCCTCCTTCATTCCCATCTCGGAGGTCTACCCCGTGGGCCGGCTGGACGCCGACAGCGAAGGGCTTCTGATCCTCACCTCAAACGGTCGCCTCCAGGCCCGGTTGAGTGATCCACGCTGGGGACACTGGCGGACTTACCACGTCCAGGTCGAGGGAGCAGCCACCGAAGCTCAGCTGGACAAGCTCCGCAGCGGGGTTTCCATCCAGAACAGGGTGAGCCGTGAAGCAAGGGTGGATCGCCTGAACACCCCATCCTGGACGCCAAGGATTCCACCGATCCGTTACCGAGCTGCCATCCCCACCAGCTGGATGGCGCTGAGCCTGCGGGAAGGACGCAACAGACAGGTCCGTCGAATGACGGCAGCCGTTGGACTCCCCACCCTGCGGCTCATCCGCGTGGCCATCGACCTCAATGACGGCAGCCCAGCTCTGAGTCTTTGCGGGCTAGCTCCAGGCGAATGGCGTCCCGTGGATCCCGAAGAGCAACGACGCATGGAGCAGTTGATGCGTCAACCCAGCACATCGATCAACTGACGGGCTGTCTGCAGTTGACCGAAATAGAAGTTGGCGCGGGCGCGGCGTTCAGCATCCTCGATCGCATCCAGAGCATCAAATCCCAGACTCTGCCAAAGTTCATGGCCGCAGGCCCGGTTCACCTCGGCAATGGCTTCCTGCTCCAGCAGATTGAGACGGCGCTGAAGATTCTTGATCTGGGAAATCGACACAGAAGAAACCGAAGCCTGCCCAATAGTACACACGAACCATCAGTCTGTCATCAGAAGGGCAGTTTTTTCTTTGCATCCTTGTCAAGATCCGCCTCCATGTCCCTGAGTCGTTTGAGAATCGTGTCGTAGTACTCCTTGAGGTAGGACTCCAGCGATGTGGTGTCAGCTGGATTCAAGCCAAAGGTTTCATAGCTTGTCTCCATTAAGGCATCGAGCGGTTCTCCACCTCCGGTCACCCGATCGAAGGCAAGACGCTCCGCAATGTTCACGCTGGCATCAAAGAAACTGGCCACCGATCGCATCACGGCGAGAAACACCGGTGGCACGCGAACGACTCGGGCTTCTTTGCCGGACAGCCTTTCACACAGCTGGGTGATTTCCCCTGTGGTCCAGGCCCGAGGACCAACCACCGGAAACTCCTGCCGGATGGTCTGCGGCCTGGTGAGGGCAGCCACGGCAAACCTGGCCATGTCCTGGGTGTTGATGTAAGCAATCGGTGTGGGCACCCCACTCACCCAGACCGTCTGCCCTTCCAGAACAGGGATCGCGAACTGACTGATCAGGCCCTGCATGAACGCAGCGCAGCGAAGAATGCTGTAATCCAGATCAGAAGCCCTTAACCATTGTTCCGAACAGGCTTTGATATCCATCAACGGCACATCCGGATGTTCTTCAGCCCGAAGAATGGAGAAGAAAATCAGCCTTCGAACCGCCGCAGTCTGCATCGCATGGAAGAGATTCTGCTGACCCGTCCAATCCACGGAGAAGCAGGAGCCCGGGTCTGAAGCCCGTGCGGATGCAGCATCAATCACGGCCTCCTGCCCCTCTAGGGCATAGGCCAGGCTCTCTGGTTCCAGAAGATCACCCCTGGTGAGTTCACACCCCCATTCCTGCAGAAAGGCTGCTTTCCTCGGAGAGCGCACCATGCAACGCACCGTATGTCCCTCATCCAGCGCCTTTCTGGCAATCTGCCTCCCTAAGGTGCCTGTGCCGCCCACCACCAGAACCTGCATGACCCATGCACCGAAGCCGGCTGAGCCTAGGCGTGCGGTGGTCGCAGGCGTGCCCCCAGGGGAGAGGATCTCAATCCTTCAGCACCTTTAGCAACAGACTTCCTCCCAAAAGCCCAACAGGGATCAGCACCCAGAACAGCGCAGCAGTACCGAAGATCTCCGAGGCCATGATCCATGGGAAAAGCTGCTACCTATTTAGCAGCTTCACCTCCCAGTTCTCTTGCCAGGGAGAGAATCGTTCGCCAAGGGGCATCACTTCGGAGTTGTCCGGGCATCACTCCACTCGCCCAAGCTTGATAGCCCTGCTGCTGAAGGCCAAGCACCAGCGCCTGAAGTGGAGGCTGGGGAGACTTGAGTTGCCTTCCAATCAGCGCATTGGGCCAACAGCGAGCTGGGAAGCCCCTGTCGCGCCTCAAGCATCCGAGCAGACGAGCCCCTTCCCTGGACAGACTGATGGGCGTTGCCTGCGCCTCCAGTGCCATCGCATCAAGGGTTGGGACGTCTTGCAGGGGGCCGACCCACAAAGGCCCACTGATGGCGAAGGTCTGAGAGGGACAGAGGCAGTCTTTCCAGGCGTTGAGAGAAGCCAGGGACTGCACCTGCTGATCGCCACAGCGATGGCAAACCGCCAGCAATCCCAGGGCCCGCTCCTCATTCATTGCGGGATGCCGACGAAGAAACACCGCCGTGCGAAATGTACGCCCATCACTGAAGGAAAACACCGGCACCACCCCACGCCCCTGAGTCCAGGCGGTTCTGGCGATCACCCCCAGCTGAAGGCGTAAGGCCAGTTCCCAGCTCGCGGGATGGCACCGCACAGAAGCCCCGAGGTGGCGGAGTCCAGCTGGTCTGTCATGGCCTGTCGATCCTCTGCCATCACTACTTGTGAGGTAGAGCACACCATCGAGTGCGACGGTTTCCAGGGCCAGCGGAATGAGAGCCTGGGGCGATCCGAAGGCATCCAGATCCACCAGGTCGTAGTGCTCTCCCTGCAGCAGAGCGTCTGCTAAGAGTCGGAGAGCGCCCTGCGCTGTGGCCTTGACCAGGCAGGTTCTCTCCAGCACAGCCAGGTTCTCATGGAGCCATGAAAGTCGGGAAGGGTCAGCGTCATTCACCAGCAGGGAGAGAGCCTTTGCCTCAAGTCCGTAGCGCATGGAGCGGAGCCCGCAACCCGCCATCAGGTCCAACACCCGAAGGGGTCTGCTCCGCGCCAGACAGCGAGCCAGGAGCACCCCAAGATCTCTCGCGGGTCTTGAGGCTGGCTGAAAAAAACCAGGTCCTGCTCGGAACGAGGCAGCTCCCTCCTGGAGCAACTCCCCAGACTCTGCATTCCTGCCGGCACCCCGTGCCAAATTCTGATCTGCCGCGCAATCCATCAAACACCCGGCCTGCTGCAGACCCTCCTGATTCTCAACCCACCTCAGTGACTACCACCCGAACGACCGTTCAATGACAGCGTCAATTCCAGAGGCTGTTGCGTGGGGAAACCACCATGAATGGACCTGGAGAGGCCAGAGATGCCACTGGCGTTACATGGGAGATCCAGAGCACCCCCCGCTTCTGCTGATCCACGGATTCGCAACCGGTTGCGGTCACTGGCGGCGGAATGTCCACGCCCTCGCCGCAGCTGGCTGGAGTGTCTACGGGTTGGATCTGATCGGCTTTGGTGCCTCCAGCCAGCCTGGCTCACTCCCCCTCGACAACCGTCTCTGGGCTCGCCAGATCCAAGACTTCCTGAGGGATGTGGTCGGACGGCCGGCAGTTCTGGTGGGACACTCCCTGGGAGGCTTGGTGGCCCTCACCTGCAGCGTGTTTTTTCCTGAAGTGGTCGCAGCGGTGATTGCAACCCCCCTGCCAGACCCAACCCTCCTGATGGTCAGCCCAGAAGAAGCTGGTCAGATCGGGAGGCGTAAGCCCTGGAAACGGCAGATCAAACGTTTTGCGGTGGAGCTTCTCTGCAGGGCACTACCCCTGGAGATCGTCATCCCCCTACTGGCCCGTTCCCCACTGTTGACGCTGGCGATTCAGACGGCCTATTTCGGTCCTGTCCTCTCCGATCGCGACCTGCATCGGCTCATCGCCCGACCAGCCAGACGGGCAGGAGCCGTGGGAGCACTGCGTGCCATGAGCACTGCCATGGCTCTGCGCCCGCAAAGGGCCACAGCTCCTTCCCTGCTGAGAAGGCTTGGCCACCCAATGCTGCTGGTGTGGGGAGAACAGGACCTGCTGGTCCCGTTGCAAGTGGGCTGGCAATGTCAGAGATTCCGCCGGGATCTTGCCGTCACGGTGATTCCAGGATGTGGACACTGCCCTCATGATGAGAGGGCGGAGCTGTTCAACGGGGTGATCATCGACTGGCTACGCAACCTCTCCATGCCTTCTTTTGAGCATCGTCCGTAGCCCAGGCATGCAGCCAGCGCGTACCGTGTGATCGTGCTCGGTAATCCGCAAACAGATGAAGCACACCCTATCGGTGCTGGTGGAAGACGAATCAGGTGCTCTGAGCCGGATTTCCGGACTGTTTGCCCGTCGTGGCTTCAACATCGAGAGCCTCGCTGTTGGCCCTGCGGAACATCGAGGCATCTCCAGACTCACAATGGTTGTGGAGGGTGACGACCGCACTCTTGAACAGATGAGCAAGCAGCTCAACAAACTCGTGAACGTGCTTGGCGTGATTGATCTGAGCACGATTCCCGCCGTAGAGAGGGAATTGATGCTCCTGAAGGTTGCATCAACAAAAGAAAACAGAGCAGCGATCTTCGACCTTGTTCAAGTCTTCCGAGCAAAAGTTGTTGATGTTGCTGATGATGCGATGACCCTGGAAGTCGTAGGAGACCCAGGAAAGCTCGTCGCCTTGGAACGGCTGATGGAACACTATGGAATTCTGGAAATCGCACGCACAGGAAAAGTGGCCTTGGAGCGAGCCTCAGGAGTAAACACGGAATGGTTAAAAGCCACACGTTCTCAAAATAGAGTTCCAGCCTAATTTTTAACGATCGAAGCGCGAATCAACTTGTCACCTTGCTGCAGCTGGTCCACAACCTCCATTCCACGAATCACGCGACCAAAGACCGCATACCGACCATCCAGCTCTGGGAGAGCCTCCAAGGCGATATAAAACTGCGCACTGGCTGAATTTGGATCGGATGACCGTGCCATGGCGATAGATCCGCGAGTATGGGACAAAACAGGAGAAAAGCGGGACGAGTCTGGAGACGATTCCTTGCCATAGATAATTTTTTTAGATGTCTTATCACGAAATTCAAGAGGGATAAAACGCGCTTCCCCAGTTTTTTTGTCGATGAAATGACCGGATCCATAGTCAGTCTTTGGAACCGTAGGATCAGTGCTTGTAGGATCTCCACCCTGAACAACAAAGGGGACGGGAGATCTAATCACCCGATGGAACACGGTTTGATTATAAACACCTCGTTTCACAAGATCAACAAAATTCCCAGCAGTCATTGGGGCATTTTCGCCGTCCAGCCTGATCAAAACATTGCCACGGCTGGTATCCAGCAAGACATCGGCAGTGCCCTGAAGACAGGGGACGGGGGAATCGTGACAGCTGATCTCATTGACAGTGGAAGATTTGGTACAGCCTGAGAGAGCAGACGCAATGACGCATGACAGCGCAAGAAAACGGGGCAACAGATGTTTAATCATTGATGAGACAGGAGGAATACCAGTCAAAGTCCCTCGAGAGGCACACCTAGAAAACGAGCCAGTGTTGCTCCAGACAACTCGAGATCAGCCAGGGGGATCGGCTCACCAATTCGACTGAGGGGAAGGTCACGGCGACCCTGAATACGCAGAGCTAGGCGTCTCATAGGACTCAAGCCGTCACGAATTTCAACTTTGACGGCTTGGATATCCCGCAGGGGAACTTCAACCTTGATGCGTTGACGAAGCCCCTGACGTGAAATCACTGCCAAGCCCGATCGCTTGTCAAAGGAGTTGCTTCCCCCACCAAGATCCACGGTGATCACAGTCCAGAGATAGGTGGCAAGCAGAAGAGCTGCAACCCCATAAAGTCCCATAACCAACCCTTGGGGGACCCAGGGAAGTTCGGAAGGGTGAAGCCCTGGCAGGAGGTTCCTGCCGTAGTGGCTAGAGAGGCTTGCCAGCAGGAACCCCACCCCTCCTAGGGTCACGGCAGCTGCAACAAGGAGGTTAGAGAGCCTCCTGGAACCAAGAACGCTTTGCTCAAGAACATCAGCATCGCTTGCAGGAACAATGGCAAGGTTCTCAGAATTGATCGACATGAAGCCCGCAGGTCACCTGGAACCCATCCTGACGGTCTAAGGGATCCAGCGAGGCCTTCCACGCGGCAGGAATCCGTTGGAACCGCTGATGTCAGGGCATGTCAACGATCCCGGGAGGCACAGAAACATTGTTACGATCACCTGGTAACCCTCACCAGCGGTTTCCCGAACACCGCTCAATCCACGTTCTTCCCATGACGATCGCTGTAGGACGCGCGCCAGCAGCTCGGGGATGGTTCGACATCCTCGACGACTGGCTCAAGCGCGACCGCTTCGTTTTCGTGGGGTGGTCCGGTCTGTTGCTCTTCCCCTGTGCCTACCTGGCGCTT
>JBEIRX010000036.1:0-16100 GCA_040375715.1 Aphanothece sp. | reverse complement strand
TGGACGACCTGAATCCCTCCAAGGAACAGCTCTACCTGCATCACTCCACCTTCCCCCCCTATTCCGTGGCCGAAACCCGGCCCGTGCGTTCCCCCGGCCGTCGGGAGATCGGCCATGGCGCCCTGGCTGAGCGGGCCATCCTGCCCGTGCTGCCCCCCAAGGAAACCTTCCCCTATGTGCTGCGGGTGGTGAGCGAGGTGCTCAGCTCCAATGGCTCCACCTCCATGGGTTCGGTGTGCGGCAGCACCCTGGCGCTGATGGATGCGGGGGTGCCCCTCAAGGCTCCCGTGAGCGGGGCGGCCATGGGCCTCATCAAGGAGGGTGAGGAGGTGCGCATCCTCACCGACATCCAGGGCATCGAGGACTTCCTCGGCGACATGGACTTCAAGGTGGCTGGCACCGAGAAGGGCATCACCGCCCTGCAGAGGGACATGAAGATCACGGGCCTGGCCATGCCCACCATTTCCGATGCCATCAAGCAGGCCCGCCCCGCCCGGCTTCACATCCTCGAGAAGATGCTTGAGGCGATCGACAAGCCCCGCGACACCCTCTCCCCCCATGCCCCGCGGCTGCTGAGCTTCCGCATCGATCCGGAGCTGATCGGCACCGTGATCGGCCCCGGCGGGCGCACCATCAAGGGCATCACCGAGCGCACCAACACCAAGATCGACATCGAGGATGGCGGCATGGTGACCATCGCCAGCCACGACGGTCAGGCCGCGGAGGAGGCCCAGCGCATGATCGAGGGGCTCACCCGTCGCGTCAGCGAAGGGGAGGTGTTCGCCGGTGCGGTCACCCGGGTGATCCCCATCGGCGCCTTCGTGGAGATCCTTCCCGGCAAGGAGGGCATGATCCACATCTCCCAGCTCTCGGAAGCCCGGGTGGAGAAGGTCGAGGATGTGGTGAACGTGGGCGACCAGGTGACCGTGCGGGTGCGCGAGATCGACAACCGCGGCCGCATCAACCTCACCCTGCGGGGGGTTCCCCAGCAGGAGCCCGCTCCTGCGGGCTGAGCAGCAGCCCCCTGAACAGCCTCCTCCCCAGCGTGGTGGGGGACGCATCCAACCAGCACTGCTGGACCAGTCCTGCTGGAATGGTCATGGCGTGCAGAGGTGGAGGCGTTCGCAATCAGACGGCGAAGCCCGGATCGATCGAGGCCAGGGCCTCCACCGCCCGCTCGCAGAGCAGGCGGTGGGCCAGTCCATGGCTGGCGATCAGGCAGCCTGCCTGCAGGCCATGGCCCGTGTTGTAACTGAGGGGACGTCCATCGGCATGGCTGAAGGCGCCGCCGGCGGCCCGTAGCACCGCTTCGGGGGCGGCCATGTCCCAGTCCTTCGGGGCGCTCTTCCCCGAGAGGGAGATGTAGACATCCGTCTCCCCCCGCAGGATGGTGGCCACCTTGCCGCCCACGCTGCCCATGGCCTGGCTGGGCCCGATCGGCAGGGCCGCCAGCAGCTGCTCCAGCCGCCCGTCGCGATGGTTGCGGCTGGCCACGAGCACCAGCTCCCCAGCCTGCTGGCGCCCGCTCAGCCGGGGCGGCTCGCTGCTGCCATCGGCCCGTTCGCACCAGGTCAGGCCCGATCCCACCGCACCCCGTTCCGCCGCTGCGGGCGGCAGCACACCGATCCACAGCTCCTCCTTCTCGGGCAGCAGGATCAGGCCCAGTACCGGACACCCGTTCCGCACCAGGGCCAGATGGACGGCGTATTCGCCGCTGCCCTCCAGAAAGTCGCGGGTGCCATCGAGGGGATCCAGAATCCAGAGCCATTCGCCCGCCAATGGCTCCCCTGAGGCGAGCTGTTCCTTTGCCGTCTCCTCACTCAAGAGGGTCCAGGGTGCATCGGGAAAGGCCTGGCTCAGCCCCTCCAGCAGCCACTGGTTCACCGCCAGATCCGCCGCCGACACCGGCCCCTCGCCCCCTTCCTCCACCGTGAGTGCCCGGGGAAAGTCATGGGGCGGTGCCTCCCCCCGCGCATAGGCCCGCAGGATGGCCGCTGCGCCCCAGGCCAGCCGCCGCAGCTCATCGAGCAGCTGCTCTCCCCCCACCCCTGCCGGCAGGGGCGCGTGGGCGGGCCAGGAGGGGGCAGCGGCCATCATGGTGAAACAAACGGCCATTGTGCCCAGGCTCAGGAGCAGCAGTGTTGGAGTCGGCCGAACCAGCCCCCGGCGTGCTCTATCTGGTGGGCACCCCCATTGGCAACCTGGAGGATCTCTCCCCAAGGGCCCGGCGGGTGCTGGCGGGGGTGGATCACCTCGCCTGTGAGGACACCCGCCGCAGCGGCCTGCTGCTGCAGGCCCTGGGGTGCAAGCGGCCCCTGCTCAGCTTCCATGCCCATAACCAGTCCAGCCGGATCCCCCAGCTGCTGGCCCATCTGGCGGTAGGGGACTCGGTGGGGGTGATCAGCGATGCGGGCCTGCCGGGCCTCTCCGATCCTGGCGAACAGCTGGCCGCGGCTGCCCGGAAGGACGGGCGGCGGGTGGTGTGCGTGCCTGGGCCTTCTGCTATCACCACGGCCCTGGTGAGCAGCGGCCTGCCCTGCGGTCGGTTCTGCTTTGAGGGGTTCCTGCCGCCGAAGGGCCAGCAGCGGCGTCAGCGGCTGCGGGAGCTGGCAACGGAACCCCGCACCCTGGTGCTCTTCGAGGCGCCCCACCGGCTCCTTGCCCTGCTGGAGGATCTGCTGGCGGAGCTCGGGGATCGGCCCCTGCAGGTGGCCAGGGAACTCACCAAACGCCATGAGGAGCAGGTGGGCCCCACGGTGAGCGCCGCCCTGGCCCATTTCCAGGCCACCCTGCCCCTCGGGGAATGCACCCTGGTGCTGGGTGGGGCTCCGGAGGTCTCGCCGGAATGGGTGGAGGCGGAGCTGCAGGACGCTTTGGCTGCCCTGATGGCGGAAGGCCACAGTGCTCGGGAGGCCAGCCGCCTGCTGGCGGACCGCACGGGCCATCGGCGGCGGGATCTCTATGCCCTGTTGCATCGCCATGCAGCAGGGGAAGATGGAGCGAGCACGACCTGACTCCAACCATGCTTCTGCGACTGCGCCTGCTGCTGGGCAGCCTGGTGGGTGCGCTGGTGGTGGCCCTGGCGGTGTGCCTCGGGGCCCAGAACCTCTCGGATCGCCCCACCCTGCAGCTTGGGGTGGGGCGGAGTGCCCCCCTGCCGAGCGGCTTCCTCCTGGGGATGGCGCTGGCGGTGGGGGTGCTCAGCGGCGGCAGCGCGGCCGCGGTGGCCTTTGGCCGCTCCCGCGAAGACGACGACGCAGACTACTGATCCGGCAGGGCATAGAGGGCCCCTTCGATCACCACCCGACTGATGCCCTGGGCCAGCAGGTAGGGCGCCGTGCGGCCCAGCAGAGCCGGGTCGGGCAGCTTGATCACCCGCTGGGTGCGACCGCACTGGCGCTTGGCCTGGCGTGGGTTGGTGAACAGCACCAGGGCCTGCCGTTCCTGCTCCTCACTGGGCAGCCGCCCCAGCTCGGGCATCTCAGCCAGGGGGCGGGCCTGGAGTTCCACGGTCTTGTCCACCAGCAGATAGGCGCAGGAGGGCAGCACAGCGGGGCTCCAGGGGGCGGGCCTG
Organism: Aphanothece sp.; assembly: GCA_040375715.1. Classification (GTDB taxonomy): domain Bacteria; phylum Cyanobacteriota; class Cyanobacteriia; order PCC-6307; family Cyanobiaceae; genus Cyanobium. Next base: position 12,526 of record JBEIRX010000036.1, on the reverse strand, counting down.
ATTTCCCGCTGGTCATCCACGGAGATCGGCAGCACGGCCACGGCGTGGAACTCTTCGGCGTCCTGGCTGCCGTCCTCATCCCCGTCGTCGTCGCTGCTCAGGAGATCGTCCTCCCCGTCGTCTTCCCCGAAGTCGTCGGCATCGTCGATCGCCAGGGTGATGGTCTCCTCTTCCGCGGGCTCCAGGGCGTCGTCCGCGGGCTCCAGGGCGTTTTCCGGGATCACAGCTGTGGGTGCCACAGGTGAGACTGCAGCCACAGTGGGGGCTGCCGCCACAGGGAGGTTGGCCGCGGGAGTGGCAGCGGAACTGCGCCTGCGCCCACTGCGTGCGGGGGCTGCTTCCGGGGGCGCCTCGGCCACCAGCGCCGCAACCGGTGGGTCAGGTTGGGCAGAGGCCCCATCCGCCTCGGTGGTGCCGATGGCCGGGGATGGGCTGCCGATGGCCAGTGGGATCTGCCTGTCCCGCCCCCCCTTCTTCTGCCGTTCCTCTCGCAGGGCACCGTAAGCCTCCTCCCCCAGCTCCGAGCGCACCAGCCGGGTGACGGTGGTGGAGCTGCAACCGAAGTGGTCCGCCAGCGCCTGGGTGTTCTCCCCCTGGCGAAAGCGCTGCACCAGCTCCTGTTTCTGGCTGTCGCTGAGCCGGGCTGTTGCCATCGGGCATTTCGGGCACGGTTATCCAGTGTAGGTCGTTCCTTGCAGCTCTCTAGGTTCAGCGATCCAGGAGACGGAACTGGCAGAATAGTTTTGGGCTCCCTTAGCTCAGCTGGATAGAGCAGCTGCCTTCTAAGCAGCCGGTCGTGTGTTCGAATCACACAGGGGGCGTTTCAAACAGGGCCTTGATTTTGCCCCAAAACCAAGTCAGGGCAGCGACTTTCACGGTGGAAGCCACTGACCACCCTTGACTACCCGTGCCAAGGTCTTGGACAAACTGCTCACACTTCTGCTCACCCCTGTTTTTGCCACCATTCTGCTGGAAATGTAACTACCACCATGAGATCCCTTTTCCCATCGTTCCTTCTGGCTGGCGGCCTGGCCGGCTTCTCGCTGCTGGGGGCCCCCGCTGCCCAGGCCAGCTCCTATTTCACCACCCTAGGGCCGGAGGTGTCAGGGGCTACCGGCAGTGGCGTCGCCTCCCTGTTGATCGATGAGCTCACCAATCAGATGACGCTGAAGATCGAATTCTCTGGCCTGAGTGGCAACACCAGCGTCGCCCACATTCACGGCCCCACCACCGTTGCAGGAACGGGAGTGGCCGGCGTGCTCGTGCCTGCCGGCAATACGTTGCCTGGCTTCCCGGCGGGGGTGAAGGCTGGCAGCTACGAGGGGGTGTTCGATCTGCTCGCCGCCACCACATACCGCTCAGCCTTCATCAACAACAACGGCGGCACCACGACGGGCGCTCGCGATGCGTTTGTGGCATCGCTGCTCGCCGGTAAGGCCTACGCGAATGTGCACTCCACCACATTCCCCGGTGGCGAGATCCGCGGCTTCTTTGCGCCGGCTCCGGTCCCCGGTCCCCTGCCCCTTCTGGGTGTCGGTGCGGCGCTGGGCTGGAGCCGCCGTCTGCGGGACCGGCAGTCCGCCAGCCGCTGAAGGTGGCTGACGGCCGCTGAAGAGCGGTGAAGGTGGGCCCTCAGTTCTCCGGCGTTGAGGTAGAGCTCCATGCGGCCATCGAAGCGATCGATGAGCCCCGCACGGCTCGGATGGACCAGCGCACCAAGCCTTCGGTGAAGGCCAGCATCGAGGCTGCTGCAGACCTGATGGGTATCGAGGCCTCGGCTTTTGTAGTGATGGCGGCTTATACCCGCGCCCAGGAGTTGCTTAGCAGCAAGCAGCAGACCCTGCTCAACCAGACCGATCACCAGGCCCTGCTCGCTGCCCTCGACGAAGAGACTGCGCCCTCGCCCGCCTTGCTGGAAGCCTGGCGGTTGCACCAAAACCAGATTGAGCGCCCCTGATCCGGTGCCGGTCCGGATTGAAGCCTTTGACCCTGGTCGTCACGACACCAAGGAATTCCGCATCGGCAGCGCCAGCCAGGACAATTTCCTCCGCCGCACCGCGAAGCGCCAGCAACGTGATGGGTACACCCGGCTCTACGTAGCCACCGACGCTGCAGTGGCAGGCAAACCTCAGGCTTGCCTTGGCTTCTACGCCATCAATGCCCATGCCATCGGCGTGGTCGACGTGCCCCCCGATGCTGCCCCGCGAGCACCGCGCTCGAACCTGATCCCAGGTGTTTTTCTGAGCCACCTCGCTGTCGACCGGAAGCACCAGGGCCAGGGGCTGGGTCGCATCTTGCTGGTGGATGCCATGCAGCAGTGCCAACGGGCCCGGCAGATCCTGGGTGTGCGGCTGATGATGCTTGATGTGGCCGCCGATGCTGGCGAATCAGAACGCGCTCGCCTCAAGAGCTTCTACGCATCGCTGGGGTTCCGGCCCTTGCCAGGACGACCGGAGCGGTTGTTTATCTCGCTGAGTTCCCTCCCACCTCTGCAGTCAGGCAGATAAGGCCTCAGAATCTCGGGTGGCAGTGGCCCACTCTCCTCAGCCGCTCGATCAGGAAGGGCCACGACACGTTCAGCAAATCAGCGGCCTGCTCGGTGGTTAGCTCAGCGTGTTCCGGCACCAGCGTCACAGCATTGCCCTGGGCCATCTGTACCTCAGCCGCCTCAGCCGAGCAGCAGCACGAGCAGCTGCAGCCGCCTCAGGCCATCGTGGCCCCCAGGTGCGGCATGGCCCCGCCACCCGCTAGGTCCAGCCACCGGTCCGAGTGCTTGATCCTGGAGCTGACGGACCTGATCGAGTCCGCCCTCGCGAACCTGGGTGGAATGGAGCTCGGTGACACTCCAGTTGCTGATGGCCAGTGCTCCCCCATTCCCTGCTGCCCGCTCCGCCAAAGCTCCACTGCCCTTCCCTCTGGCAGTAGCAGCCAACCCAGCCAGCGCCGTGGCCGCGATCACTGCCCACCCAGCAAGCCCGCGGCAACCACTCGCACGAGGGAGCATCGGCCATGGACCCACATCTGGACTAACCTTGCTCCATGCTTGGAGTCCTCCATGCGCACCGTCAACGTTCACGAGGCCAAAACCCAGTTCTCCAGACTGATTGACGCCGCCCATGCCGGCGAAACGATCCTGGTGGCGAAGGACGGTAAGCCCTGGGCACGCCTGGTTCCGCTCGAAACCGAGCGACCACAGCGCCAGCCCGGATTGTTGCGAGGTCAACTGCAACTTCCCCCCATCGATGAGCTTCTCGCCCCTCTCCCATCTGAGGAGCTGGACGCGCTCGATACCCAGCTGCCCTCTTGATGGCTCCATCTCTCCTGCTGGACACCCATGCCCTGCTCTGGTGGTTGGTGGAACCTGAGAAGCTCTCCACCCTTGCCCACTCGGCCATCAACGACCCGGCGGCCTCGGTCTTTGTGAGCGCCGCCTCCGGCTGGGAGATCGCCACCAAAGGTCGCCTGGGCAAATTACCCGGCGCCGAACAGCTGCTTCAGGATCTGCCTTCACTCCTACAACAACAGGGTTTTCTGCCCCTGGCCGTGCAGTTGCATCATGGCGTCCACGCCGGTGGCTACAGGCAGGTCCACCGGGATCCCTTCGATCGGTTGCTGGCGGCCCAGGCTGAGTTGGAGGGCCTGCAACTGGTGAGTCTTGACCCTGCCCTGACCGCCTTCCCCTGCCGCCTCCTCTGGTGATGGGATGACCACCTCCGCCGAGGTTCGCAGCCAGGAAGGCACAGGGCAGACGGCCGATGGCCAACGCCGCCACCCGCCATCACGACAACCTGTTGCAGGATTTGCGGCAGCTGGGCTTCGCGGCGGAGCCCTCCGAACTGGCCACTGCTCCGTTGGCTGCCAGAAGCTGGCTGGAGATGCGCCGGCGACGGAGGAGTGGTGAGTCCCTCCAACGACCCCGCTTGGAATCACTCGTGCATGTTCTTAATCTCTTCGACATTCCCCTGGCCGTCGGTGTTGCAATATCCCTCTGGATCTTTACCAGGCACGTGATGCACGCGGAAGTTGAAGGACAGTCCACCGCGTTTGATGTCAGCCAGGGTGGTTTCGCCAGCATCGATGCTGGCCCGTAGAGAGTCCCCCAGCGAAATCTCCACATCTGCCATCGACTTAGCTTTGTACTTATCAGCTACGGCGTTCTTGCAGTTGCGGCCCCAGGAGCCGATGCGGGCTTCTATCTTGTCTTCCTCACTGCTCTGGGCATGGGAGGCACTGCTCAGAAAGATACTGCCGCTGGAGGCGGCAATGAGGGCGGCGGCGAAAAGAACGGTAGGGCGCATTGTGGGTGCGTTTCTCGGTGGCTAATTAATTGGAAAAGGTTGCAGTTTCGTCCCTGTTGCCAGTGGATACAACCTCTTGAACGGTAAGCCCAGGCCTCAACCTTGGCCAGGATCAGCGGTGAAATTGTGAGCGGATGTGTCCAACTTGCGTTTGGTTGATATTGAGGAGCTGCTGGGACGCAGCCCTGGCCACCACCCTGGGGCGCCACCTGGGGGTGCACCGTTTTCTGGGTATTCACCCCGGCAGGGAGTGCCCAAGGGGCACCTCCACGATCCGGTAGGTCTCACTCTCATCCGAGCAACAGGTGTCGGCGTAATAGCTCTCCACCACGATGTAGGCTTCGTCGAAACTGGCGAAGCTTCGCCCGGCAATGTCATCCTCGCGGCCATCGTCGCGAGTGATGGTGTAAGTGGTGCTGTTCGCCATAGCTGAATCGCTGGATGGATGGGACTTCAATAGAGGGCCTCTTCGGCGTGGGTTTCGATCGTGCAGTCCGAGGTGGGAATGGCAACGCAGGTGAGTACGAAGCCGGCGGCGATCTGGTCCTCCTCGAGAAAGGACTGATCCTCCTGGTTCACACTGCCGCTGACCAATTTCCCTGCGCAGGAGGAGCAAGATCCGGCCCGGCAGGAGATCGGCAGGTCGATGTTGTTGTCTGCCGCGGCATCGTAGATCGATTGATCGTCGTTGCAGGTGATGGTGCTGTTGATCCCTTCACCGGCATTGATGAGTGTGACCTTGTAGGTGGCCATGGCGATGGTCTGAATACCGGATCAGCATCGGATGCTCTGGGCCGTATGGCCCAGTCCCCATCTGGGGAGGTTTTGCCGCCAATAGGGCGGCGAGGGGAGACATCGCCTCTCAGATCACCGTGCCATCAGCGATGGTGGCGTTTTTCTCAATGACCACGATGCCGCTGCGGATCGTGAAGCCCAACGCACTGCGGTCCGCCTCCTGCACCCGGTCCTTGTTGATCACCTTCACATGGGAGCCGATGCGCACGTTCTTGTCGAGGATGGCCCGCTGGATCACCGATTGGGCTCCGATGCCCAGGGGTACGCCACCCCGGGCCCGCACCTGCTGGCGCTCCGCCTCGGATTCCGTGCTGTCGGCCCCCATGGCCAGGGTGTCCTGCAGCACGGCGCCCTCCTCCACCCGCAGCCGCAGCCCCAGCACGCAGTGCTCGATCTGGCAGCGATTCAGCATGCAGCCCTCGCTGAGGACCGAACGGGTGAGGTGCGAATCCCACACCTGGCTGGGGGGCAGGTAGCGCGGACGGGTGTAGATCGGCGATGCCTCATCAAAAAAGGAGAAGGGGGGCTCCTCATCCGCCAGGGCCAGGTTGGCCTCATAGAAGGATTTCACGGTGCCGATGTCTTCCCAGTAGCCCTGGAAGACGTGGCTCTGCAGGTTGTGGCCTGCTGCAAGGGCGGCGGGAATGATCTCCTTGCCGAAGTCGGTGGCCTGGGGGTGGCTGGCGAGCAGATCGAACAACAGCTTCCGCTCGAACACGTAGATCCCCATCGACGCCAGGAACGGCCGGCGGGCCGCCTCCTCGGGGGAGAGCCCCAGGGCGGCGGTGTCCACCCTCATGGCCTCAAGCTCCGCATCCTTCGGCTTCTCTCGGAATTCGCGGAGGCGCCCATCCAGATCGGCGCGCATCAGGCCGAAACCCTGGGCGGCTTCTGGATCCACCGGGAGAGCCGCCAGGGTGAGGGCGGCCCCCCGGGCGCGGTGGGCTCCCACGAAGGCGCAGTAATCCATCCGGTAGAGCTGATCGCCGGAGAGGATCAGCACCTGATCCACATCCCAGCTCTCGAAGAGCTCCTGGTTCTGCCGCACAGCATCGGCCGTGCCCTCAAACCAGCTCGGACTGGTGGGAGTCTGCTGGGCGGCCAGCACTTCCACGAATCCTCCGCCGAAGCCACTGGAGAGGTTGTAGGTGAGGCTGAGATGGCGGTTGAGCGACTGACTGTTGAACTGGGTGAGCACGTAGATCTTCTCGATTCCCGAGTTGATGCAATTGCTCACCGGAATGTCGATCAGCCGGTATTTGCCCCCGAGAGGCACGGCGGGCTTGGCGCGGGTTGTGGTGAGGGGTTGCAGCCGGGTGCCGGCACCGCCACCGAGAATGATGGCCAGAACTCGCTTCACGCCGCGATGTCGCGTTTGATCAGGAAATACAGGTGATCGGGATCCTTGTACTGCCGCGGCAGGGAGTGGTGAAGGGCCGTGAGCCTGTGCCAGCAGACGCTGCGCTTGATCTTGTCGACGGTTTTTCCTTCTCGGATCAGGATGCGCAGGGCTTTGCAGTAGAGCGAATAGCTGGCTTCCAGCTCTCCGATGGTGAGGGTGGTCGTGAATGTGGTCTGACCCATGCAGGTTGTCTTGGGCGCAGCTTTTATCTTCAGATACTGACCTGCCAGGCGGATGCCCCCATTTGGGGACAGCTCAGTCGTCGTAGACGCGGCAGTTCATGTTGGAGGGATTGAGATCACAGAACACCTCCAATGGTGATGGGGCTTCTGCGGCTTCAGGGTGCCGCTTCTGATACTCCTCCAGTTCCGCAATCCGCTGCTCGAGCTTGCGGGCAATGGCCTGATCCCCCTTGGTCTGGGCATCGGCTAGTTGAGATCGGTAGGACTGGAGCTGGTCGTGAATGCTGGCCATGGCCTCAGAGCGGTGGGCTACGAAAAAGGCCCGGTGAATTTAACCCTGAACCGGCTCGATCCAGACGAAGGAGCGGCACCTGGAGCCATTGCTCTGAGTAGGTCTACCCATTTTTCGCAAATGGAGTGTCCAGGTTTTTTATCTTGGCGAACGGTTCTCCGTTTTGGATCCCTCCATGGCTGACGCTCCCTACCTCGTGGCTCTGGCCCTTCTGGAGATTGGAGGCAAGCGCGCTCTGCCTCTCGCCGGCCGACCCCAGCCTGCCTCTGCTGCCGAGGCTGCCGATCCTGGCGATGGGGGCCGCACCCTCGCCCTTGAGCTTCTGCTCCGCCTCTGGCAGCGCAGTGATGAGGGGCCGATTCAGCGGGCCGCCGGGGAAAACAGCCTGCTCCTGGTGGAGATGCCCCTGGATCTGATGAGTGAGCAGCTTCCCCTGCTCAAGGCCAGCTGGATCGCCGGGGGCGACACCACTGATGTCCTGCGGAAGCTGGAGGAGCTGGCGATCCGGGGTTGGCGCATCCTGTTCGCCAAATATGAGCCCGTCAGCTACCAGCCCTGGCCCTGATTGCCGCTGCAATATTTGCTGTCCCACCACGCCGCGGCAGCCATGGTGCAGGATGCGGCCGCCCGTAGCACCAACCTCAACAACTCCGTCATCCTCATGCAGGCCTACCCGGCGCCGAAGACGATCGGCGCACCGGGAGGCAGCACGCTCACCCTGCAGCCTTCCAGCTCTTCCCCATCCTCAATCACTTCGATATCCCCTATGGCGTCACCAAACCGCCCCAGGAAACGCCCCAGAGCGATGCCGATTTCACCACCTGGACCTCGGTGTCTGATCTGAGGAATCTGCGCTTCAGCTGGCGCACCTACGGCGACCCCCGCATCAAGGCCGTGGATCTGCGCCAGGCCCTCAGGGCGGCCGGCAGCCAGCTGCGCCTACTTCCCATGGGTCCCCAGCGCCCCACCGACAGAACGCCACCGATCCCGGTTGTGGTGCCTTAGGCGCCGCCTGCGGGGGGACCGAATCAGCGCAACAGGAGCAGATCACGGCTGCCGCTGATCGCCTGCACCGCCAGCAGCAGGGCGCTCAGGAAGGCGGCACCGGTGTGCAACCGTCGCCAGGTTGGGCGGCTGCGGATCTCTGGGGCGGCGGCCATGGCGAAGAGCAGCAGACCGCTGAGCAGCACGCCGCTGATGGCATGGTTGCCCCAAACCTGTAGCCAGGGGGGCCTGCCCCTGAACCACAGCGCAGGCTGGGCCACCAGCAGCGCAAGAGCCCCCCAGCTGAGCAGGGCGGCCGTGGCCCGGGACGCCGGGCGCCGCACCCGCCAGAGGGTGAGGCAGCCCCCCAGTGCCACGGCTGCAGGCAGCAGCAGGGCGGCTCCATCGGCGGCGGCGCCATGACGGGCCAGGTTGGCTGCCAGGGCCAGCAGCACGGCCACCACGGTGCCAGTGGTCACCCAGCGGCCGTGATCCACGTGCTCTATCGGCACGGTGGCGGCAATCGGATTGATCTCCAGCCGTTTCTCCCGCACCAGAATCCCCAGCCGGATCGTGGCGCCCACCACCGGGTAGACGAACAGGATCATCAGCACCGGATGGAGCAACTGCAGCCAATCCACCGCCGTGAGCACTGCCGGCTCGATGAGGTGTAAAAGGGCGGCGGGCAGGGGCACGGGCATGGAGGTGGTCTGGGATCTGACCCTACAGAGACAGCTAGGGGCGCTTCCGCTCCAGCCCCCTGAGCGTGAGCTCGCTGAGCAGGCCACGCGGCAGCAGGGCCAGGGGCAGAAACCAGGCCACGTAGAAAAAGAACAGGGGCAGATAGGCCGTGAGGGCCAGCAGCACGAGCAGTCCGCTGGCTAGCAGATCACTGGCCAGCAGGGCACGCCAGCGGCGATGCCGCACCTGCCAGCAGGCCAGGGCCAGCGATGGCAGCCACCCAGCCAGTAGCAGCATCAAAGCCACCTGGGATGCGCTGGCTCCAAGGCCCGAGCCTCCGGGCGCCTGGCTGGCCAGTAGGGCGATCCAGGCCAGGCCCAGTCCCAGATGCACCGTCATCCAGAGGCGGCTCACCGTCGGCCGAGCCGAGTCTGGCGGGGGTTTTCTCCGCACCAGTGGCGGTAGTCGGCGGAGGTGACGCCAGAGGCGATGAGTCCCGATGTCGCCATCAATTCGGCGATGCTGCGATGGTTCTGACTGCGATCGAGCAGCAGGGAGCGCAGACGTTGCAGCCGAAGTCGCTTGGCCTCTGCCATCGGAGAGCGGCCCAGCTCCTGCAGAAAGCTGTACTGCAGCTGACGGGGGGAGAGATTCAACGCACGACTGAGCTCCAGCACTCCGAAGCGCTCCTGCAACCGCGGCGCCATCCACTCCCGGGCGCTCTGCACCGTGGCACGGCGCCGGATGGCGGTGATGCGCTCCCGAATGGGAGGCTCTGTGTGGGAAGCGGACCAGGCACGCAGGGCTTCCGTGAGCTGATCAGCGGCGTGCTCCGCCCCCGCTGGCTGCCGTGCGGCGGCCACGGCCAGTTGCCGGGCGCAGGAGAGGAGCAGTTGCTGGAGGGGGCCCTCCGAGAGCAGGGGAGAGGCCTTTCTCGCCTGTCTTGGGTGCAGCGTCTCTGGGATCAGGATGGAGAGGCCCTCCAGCTCCTGGCTGGTGTCGCCCACCATGGCATCCCCTGGCTGAAACAGCAGGCCCGTGCCCGGTTCCGCCAGCACGGTCGTCCCGTTGATGCATTCCTGGATCATTCCCCGCAGGGGGAGCCACAACAGGCTGCCCCCAACTTGCTCCCGGTTCAGTCGCAGCCGGCCCTTGCCCCGGAAGTGCAGCAGGGTGTAGCCCCCGAGGAGGCCACGACGCATGCTCGTCTGAAAAGGGTCCTTCGAGGCAAGGAGTTCACTGCAGTGATGGCCCAGAGAGGTGGTGACGGCAGCCTCCCAGCAGCTGAAGTCCTCGGTGTCCAGGATGAGGGGGAACTGCTTGGCGGCAGCGGATGGCAAGACCCAGAAGGGAGTGCGAATGGAGCGGTCGCCACCGTACTGGACCACCCCCTAGGCCATTGCAGCCGCGCTCCCAGCCTCCACTGCTCCCTTCAACAAAATCCTTGAACTTCAGGGAATCCGCTTCCTGGTGTCGGCCAGCGGAGAAGGCTCCCAGCCGCAGTTCACCATCACCACCATCGGTCCCAAGGGGCCCTTCCAGCACATCCGCCAGACCCTTGATGGCCGCGCGGTGGGTGCCCATGTGGCCGATCTGAACCGGTAACGGCACAACGGAAATCTATGTTTTCGTGCAGAGTGCCGGAAGCACCCATTAGGGGTCCTTGGCGGCCCATGCCGTCACCCGGGGCATGATCTCTCCCCCTGCACCCCACCAGTGGGCGCAACTTCTGAGCACACTGCCTCACCAGCGGATTCGGCCTCCACTCCCATGGTTCCGCAGGGCCCCAGCGCTTCTCCCGGCTTCACCCATCTTGCGGTGAACGGTTACCGCTCCCTCCAGCAGCTCACGCTGCCACTGGGGAGCCTCACTGTGGTTTGTGGCGCCAACGGCTGCGGCAAGAGCAACCTCTACCGCTCCCTCGGCCTGATCACCGCCGCCGCCAGGGGGGATCTGGTGGCCGCCCTCGCAGCCGAGGGTGGCCTGCCGGCGGTCTTCTGGGCCGGCTCACAACGCTCCAGTGCCTCCCGCCTTGGGGAGCAACCCCTGCAGGGCTCCCCAAGGCGGGAGGCCGCGCGGCTCCGGCTCGGTTTCGCAGGCAAAACGCTCTCCTACGCCATTGAGCTCGGTTACCAGGCTGACGATCAGACCAGTGCCTTCCTGCTCGATCCGGAGATCAAACGGGAATGGATCTGGGCCGGTGGGCCCTTCCACCCCAGCAGCCTGCTGGTGCAGCGCAACGGGTCCGTGGCGGAACGATGCGGAGGTGCTCGAGGCACCCCTGGCCCTTGAGGTCTCCCCCCAGGAGAGCCTCCTCACCGCCGTTTCCGACCCCCTAGACGCGCCTGAGGTGTTTCAGTTGCGGCGATCGATTCTCAGCTGGCGCTTTTACGACAGCTTTCGCACTGACCGGCAGGCCCCCGCCCGCGGCGGCCGCCTGGCCACCCGCACGGTCGCGCTCTGCTCCGATGGCGGGGATCTGGCCGCGGCGGTGCAGACGATTCTGGAGATCGGGGATCGGGATGGCCTGCAGGCCGCCATCGCTGATGCCTTCCCAGGCTGTCGCTTGGCGGTGGACACCAGCAGCCCTGTTTTTCGCCTGCAGCTGCATCAACCCGGTCTGCTGCGACCCCTTGCGGCCAGCGAGCTCTCCGATGGCACCCTGCGCTACCTGTTGCTGGTGGCGGCCCTTTTCTCCCCGCGTCTGCCGCCCATGTTGGTGCTCAATGAGCCGGAGAACAGCCTCCATCCCGATCTGTTGGAGCCCCTGGCGCGTCTGATCATTGCGGTGGCCGATCGCACCCAGGTGTGGGTGGTGGCCCATGCCGAGGATCTGATCCGGCCCCTTGCAGCCAGCCCCCGGTGCAAGCTGCTGCGCCTGGAGCGGGAGCTGGGGGCCACGTTGCTTCCCGGTCAGACCGTGCTGGAGCGTGCCGCCTGGCGCTGGCCGTGAGCCTGCCTGATGAGCGCCGCTGTAGGCTGCTCTTGATTCAACGAACACTCTTCAGCGGTTTTGACCCGGTGCGGTGAGCTCCATAAGACTTCTCCCCAAGGCCAGCGACTTTCTCCAGGGATTTCGACGAATCGTTCCCTACCCCTTTGCCATTTCATGACCATTTATGTCGGTAATCTTTCCTTCGATGCCGAAGTGGAAGATCTCAAGCAGCTGTTCGCAGAGTATGGCTCTGTGAGCAAGTGCACCCTCCCCCTCGACCGGGACACCGGGCGGAAGCGTGGTTTCGCCTTTGTTGACATGGCGTCAGCTTCCGAAGAAACCAAGGCCATCGATGATCTCCAGAACGTGGAGTGGATGGGCCGCAACATCCGGGTGAACAAGGCTGAGCCCCGCCCCTCCGGTGGCGGCGGCGGCGGCGGTCAGCGCTGGTGATCCCTGGCTAACCACCGGATCACTGCCGCCCTCAGGGGCGGCTTTTTTGTTGGCAATGGATGTTCAAGTGCGTGCGGCCATCTGCCGTTTCAGCAACCCGTGCAGCAGCACGGGATCCCTGTACTGCCGGGGAAGGGCCTTGTAGAGCAGGTCCAGCCGCTCCCAGCACACGGTGCGCTGAATCTCCGTGAGGGTTCTCCCCTCCTGCAGGAGAAGTCTCAGGGCCTTGCAGCAGGCCGGGTATCCGGCCTCCAGCTGGCCCACCGTAAGTGCCGGCTCTTTTGAGGACGATCCGCTAGCCATCAAAAACTCTTGCCTGCGGACTGTCCTGCAACCCTAGGCCAGCAGTGGCAAGTCCAAGTGCCCAGCAAAAAGCCCCCACCAATCGGCGGGGGCTGGATGCTCAGCAGAAGCTGAGGGTTGCTGAAGGTCAGCCGATGGAAGGGGCGGTCAGAGCCACGGGGGTGGCTTCTGCGGAGGCCAGATCCAGGGGGAAGTTGTGAG
>JBEIRX010000088.1:0-3076 GCA_040375715.1 Aphanothece sp. | reverse complement strand
GATCTTGTAGCCGTTGAGGTGGAGCACCGGCAGGACGGCCCCGTCCACGATCGGGTTGAGGAACTTGTTGATGTGCCAGGAGGTGGCCAATGGCCCCGTTTCCGCCTCCCCATCCCCCACGCAGGCCAGGGCGATCAGATCAGGGTTGTCAAACACCGCGCCGCAGGCATGGGAGAGCACGTAGCCCAGCTCGCCACCCTCATGGATCGAACCAGGAGTTTCCGGGGTGCAATGGGAGCCGATGTGGCCCGGGAAGGAGAACTGCTTGAAGAAACGCCGCATCCCCTCGGCATCTTGGCTTTTCTCGGGATAGATCTCGCTGTAGCTGCCATCCAGGTAGGTGGGCCCCAGGACCCCAGGGGCGCCATGGCCAGGACCCGACAGATAGATCATGTCGAGGTTGTGGTGGCGGATCACCCGGTTGGCATGGGCCCAAATGAAGGCCTGGCCCGGGCTGGAGCCCCAATGGCCCAACAGGCGATTCTTGATGTGCTCCGGCCGCAGGGGTTCCCGCAGCAAGGGATTCTCCTGCAGATAGATCATGCCCACCGCCAGATAGTTGGCAGCCCGCCACCAGGCATCCGTGAGCGCCAGCTCGTGCTCCAGATCCTCGGGGGGTTGTTGGAAGCCTCGGGAGCCTGGGATGGCGTCCGGCTGTGAAGCGATGGTCATGGAGGCTGAGCAGGGAAGCAATGCCTCTTAACCTAGGGGGACGAAGCCCTTTCGCAAGATCAAAAAAAGGAGAAGCGGAGTTTAAGAATGGCGGCTCGACTCAGGCGAAGTGGGTGGATCAGGGAAGATGGCGCACAGCGAGAACTGCACAGCCGGCGCACCTGGCAATGTGATGGAATTGAGGGGCCAGAAAGGCAGGGAAGATGGGCCCAAGCCAGGATCATCTCTGAGATTCATGTCTTGATGAATTGGTCCCTTTTGATCTGATCGTTGCACGATCGCTGCAAGCTTAAAACCAGCTGGTTTGTTCCAGCCAGCGGAGGCCTTTCACCGCTCACCATGCCTTACCATTACTCGGCACTGGGGCAGGCGAGGGGATGCGGCGACGCACTGCTTTGGGAGTCCCCTCCATGCAGCGCACGGCAGGCCGCTCCCACAGACGAGCTCCCCTGTTGCCCGCCCTGCTGTCGTCCATGGCGGCGGCTTGGCTGCTCAGCGCCTGCCAGAACAACCCGGAGTCCACCGCCAGGCCCCCCTTATCCGTGCAGGCCCAGGAGGTCCAGGTGGCCCGCTTTGCCGATGCGGTGGACACCGTGAGCACCCTGGAGGCGCTGGAGGAGGTGAATCTGGCCGCCCAAGCCGGGGGCCGCATCCAAACCCTGCTGGTGCGCCAGGGGGATCAGGTGGGGCAAGGGCAGCTGCTGATGGTGCTCGATCAAACCCAGGCCCAGGCGGATGTGGCTCGGCTGCGGGCGGAAACGGAAACCAAGCGCCTGAATTTCCAGCGCTACGACTATCTGGTGAAGCAGGGCGCAGCCAGCGCCATCCAGCGCGATCAATTCCGCCAGGATTACATCTCCTCCCGCATGCAACTGGTGGCCCGCATGGCGGACCTGGGTTTCCGCGACCTCAAGGCGCCGATCAGCGGCACCGTGGGCGACGTGCAGGTGAAGGTGGGGGATGTGATCGCGGCGGGGGCGCCCTTCACGAAAATCATCCGCAATGACCCCCTCAGCGCCCGGGTGGATGTGCCAGCGGTGTATTCCAATCGCCTGCGGGTGGGGCTGCCGGTGATCCTGATGGATCCCGCCACCAACCGCCCCATGGCCCAGAGCGTGGTGCGTTCCCTGGATCCAGCCGTGGTGGCCGGCACCCAGTCGCTGCTGGCCAAGGCGGACTTCGCCAACCCCACCGGCGTCCTGCGAAACGGGCTGCGCACCCGCACCCGCCTGATCCTCGATCAGCGGGCCCAGCTCTCGGTGCCCTTTGAAGCCGTCACCCAGATCTCCGGGCAGCGGTTTGTGTACGTGGCCGGCGGCCTGGCGGAGCTGGAGCGGCGGCCCGGCCAAGCGAAACTGGAGCCCCTGCGCAAGCTGCCACCAGCCACGGTCTTCGCCCTGCAAACCCCGGTGGAGCTGGGCCCCCTGCAGAACAACCGCTATCCGGTGCTGCGCGGTCTGGAGCCTGGCCAGCGAGTGATCACCTCCAACCTGATCAATCTGCGCCATGGACTGCCGGTGAAGGTGAACTAGGGCCGCTGCATGTCGCTCTCGAACACCTTCATCGTTCGACCCGTGCTCACCACGGTGTGCAGCTTGCTGATCGTGATCGCCGGGCTGATCGCCCTACCGATCCTGCCGATCGAAAACCTGCCCGACATCGCGCCCCCCACCGTGCAGGTGAGCTCCCGCTATGTGGGCGCCGACGCGGTGAGCGTGGAGCAGGGGGTGACGAGCGTGCTGGAGCAGCAGATCAACGGGGTGGAGAACATGGATTTCATCGCCTCCACGAGCACGGCTGATGGCAGCAGCGCCATCACGGTCACCTTCGCCAACGGCAGTGATGGCGACATCAACCAGGTGAACGTGCAGAACCGGGTGGCTCTGGCCCAGCCGAGCCTGCCAGAGGAGGTGCGGCAATCGGGGATCACGGTGAACCAGGCCTCGAACTCCATCCTGCTTGTTTATAACTTCACCAGCGAGGATCCCAAGCAGCTCTACAGCTTGGAAACCCTCAGTGGGCTGCTGGATCAAAACCTCACCGACGCCATCCGCCGCGTGCCCGGGGTGGGGGAGTTGCAATATTTGGGCAACCGCCAGCTGGCCTTCCGGCTCTGGCTCGATCCTGTGCGCCTGGCCGCCAACAAGCTCACCGCCAGTGATGTGGTGCAGGCCCTGCGCAGCCAGAACCGCCTCGTGCCGGTGGGCCAGATCGGCGGGGCGCCGGCGCCACCAGGCCAGAGATACACACTCACGGTGAAACTCCAGGGCCGGCTGCGCAGCACGGATGATTTCGAAAACCTGATCCTGCGCAACACCGGCGATGGAGGCGTGGTGCGGCTGCGGGATGTGGGCCGGGTGAGCCTGGGGGGGGAAACCTTCGCCGTGGAAGCCACCGACATTCG
>JBEIRX010000081.1:0-3715 GCA_040375715.1 Aphanothece sp. | reverse complement strand
GATCTTGTAGCCGTTGAGGTGGAGCACCGGCAGGACGGCCCCGTCCACGATCGGGTTGAGGAACTTGTTGATGTGCCAGGAGGTGGCCAATGGCCCCGTTTCCGCCTCCCCATCCCCCACGCAGGCCAGGGCGATCAGATCGGGGTTGTCAAACACCGCGCCGCAGGCATGGGAGAGCACATAGCCCAGCTCTCCTCCCTCATGGATCGAACCAGGAGTTTCCGGGGTGCAATGGGAGCCGATGTGGCCCGGGAAGGAGAACTGCTTGAAGAAACGCCGCATCCCCTCGGCATCTTGGCTTTTATCGGGATAGATCTCGCTGTAGCTGCCATCGAGATAGGTGGGCCCCAGGACCCCGGGGGCGCCATGGCCAGGACCCGACAGATAAATCATGTCGAGGTTGTGGTGGCGGATCACCCGGTTGGCATGGGCCCAGATGAAGGCCTGGCCCGGGCTGGAGCCCCAATGGCCCAACAGGCGATTCTTGATGTGCTCCGGCCGCAGGGGTTCCCGCAGCAAGGGATTTTCCTGAAGATAGATCATGCCCACCGCCAGATAGTTGGCAGCCCGCCACCAGGCATCGGTGAGCCCCAGCTCGTGCTCCCGATCCCCAAGGATTGGCTGCGGATCTGGGCGTCCGTGCCGTTCCATAGCAAGGGTCATGGTCTAAACATCCTGGCTGGTGGAGTAGTATCACCGCTTGGAGGGAACCTGGGATCAAGGGAATATTAACGAGTGCTTATCCCCACCAATCCATCCGGGCTCCCGTGGTTCATAACCAGGCCTTAAAGGGCTTGGCTCCAGTTGCCTTTACGGTTTTTTGGTGAGCTTCTCCCCCCCATGCCCATAACCGATCTCCGAGGAATGCGCTCCAGGGCTACCTGGGCAAGCGCCGTTTCCATCGGCCTGGCCCTTTCCCTGGCGGGCTGCGGTGGCACGAGCACTCTCAGTGGCGCCGGGGCTTCTTTCCCAGGGCCCCTTTACCAGCGCTGGTTTCAAGATCTGGCCGGCAAGGGCGTGCGGGTGAACTACCAATCGGTGGGATCGGGAGCCGGCGTGAGGCAATTCATCTCCCGCACGGTGGATTTCGGCGCCAGTGACGTGCCGATGAAGCCTGAGGAGATCGCCAAGGTGCCCCAGGGGGTGGTGCAGATCCCCATGACAGCCGGGGCGATCGCCGTGGCTTACAACCATCCCGGCTGTGACCTCAAATTGAGCCAAGCCAAGCTCGTGGGCATTTTCCAGGGCAAGATCAGCAACTACAGCCAACTCGGCTGCACCGCCAAGCCGATCAAGGTGGTGGTGCGAGCCGATGGATCAGGCACCACGGCCAACTTCACCGCCCATCTGGCCGCCATCGACTCCAACTGGAAACAGCAGATTGGAGCCGCCAAGAGCGTGAAGTGGCCGGTAGGCACCGCCGCCAAGGGGAATGAGGGGGTGGCAGCCCAACTCAGGCAGGTGGATGGGGGGTTGGGTTATGTGGAGGCGGCCTTTGTGAAGGCTCCCCTCCAGGCGGCTGCCCTGACGAATGCTTCCGGGACAACTGTGAAACCCACCGCTGAGAGCGAGCAGGAGGCGCTGGCTTCGATCGATCTGGGGGCGGATCTCATCGGCAGCAATCCCAATCCAAGGGCGGGCTATCCCATTGTCACCTTCAGCTGGATCCTGCTCTACAAAACAGGCAATGGCTCAAGGCACGACGCCATCAATAAGGTGTTTAGCTACACCCTTTCCGATCCAGCCCAGGCGATGGCTGGTGATCTGGGATTCATCAGCCTTCCTGCCCCTGTTCTGGAGAAGGGCAGAGCGGCCCTGGCCACCATTCAACCCTGAGCCATTCGCCATCGCCCCCGCTGATGGTCTCCACCCCACCCTTCCCTTCCAACCCCATGCCAAATCAACCGAACATCGCTCTGGAGACCATCCGCTCTCTGGCTGATGGCCGTGCGCTGGAACACCACAAATCCGGAGAGGTGATTTTCTCCGAGGGGGATCCTGGAGACTGCCTGTACGCCATCATCGATGGTCAGGTGGCGATCGAGTGGGGCAAGGGGATCTACGAAACCCTGGAGCCAGGTACTTGTTTTGGCTTTGATGTGATGGTGGATCAGCGGCGGCTCCGATACTGCCGTGCCACGGCAGCGAGCGACGTGAACCTGTTGCCCATGAACCGCGAGCGATTCCTGCTGGCGATTCAAGAATTTCCGATGTTCGCCCTGGAGAGTCTCCAGGTGTTGGATGACCGTCTCAGACGGGTTAAAGCCTCGTAGCGCACTGATGGTAGATCACCACGTCGTGTGCGCGTTTCCCTACGGCTCGCCGCAGGGCACCAGAGAGCATTGGATCCCGAGGCGCCGCAAAGCCGCTTCGAGTTCCCGTCCTTGCCCCTGAGGCAGCGGGGGGCTCAGTCGCGACTCCTGTCTGCAGTCGAGATAGGCCGCCACATCCCCCGGGGGCCTGTTCAGGTAGCGAGCCAGAAGCATCTGGGCTTCAAAACCATCTGCACCAATCCCCATCCCCCTCAGTTCGAGGCGCCAGCCTGGCGGTCGCATCTGGCCCGCTTCCACCGCCCGCAACCCTGGCAGGGCCGCCAGCACCAGGAGCGCATCTCCGGGCTGCATCACCCGATCCAGCCCCGGCAGCATCAGCGCTCTCGTCTGCCCCGAGAGGGTCAGCGACACCGGCATCACGCCGTAGCCCTCAGCGATCTGCCCAAGGCTTCTGCCCACCAGAGAGTCCCCGGTCTCCACCCTGTAGTCGGTAAGCAGCAGATTGGTGTCCGCCACCCGCAGCACCTCCCGCACCCGCTCGCCAAACGCCGTGGCCACCACAGCCTCCGCGGCCAGCTCGAGGGGATTGATCACTTCCATGCCCGGAAAGAGTCTGCCCAGCTGGGCCCCACGGCTGAGGGAATGGGATTGCACGGCCAACCTGGCCAAGGGCCACCGATCCTGAAGGGTGAGCGCCGTCTCCAGATTGGCCATCAGGTCTTCCCCCAACACGGCCACCCCCTGGCAACGGCCATGGCGCAGCACCCGAAGGGCCCGATCCAGGCTGCGAAAGACCTGATCCGCCGTCTCAGGGCCATCCGGCTGCACCCGCCTCACCCGAAAACGACTTTGCGCCAGGAGCCTCTCCAGACTTCGAGCCAGGCGGTGGCCCCCAATCACCAGCACGAAGCTGCTCCCGCGAGACAGTGGCCCTGGCTCGCGTCGGCCGAGCCGTCTGGCAAGGAGCCAATCGAGAATCACCGCCACCAGCCAGGCCGTAAATAGGGTGCCCCCCAAGGCAAAGGCCAGACTGAGGGCTGCCAGGCCAAGGTGGTCAGCTTCCATGGGGCCGCCACCTGTCATGGCGCTGAGTGCATCGATGTATTCCCCCTTCAGCAGGGCGATGGTGAGGAGCAACCCCCGCAGTGGAGAGCCAAATCCAAAGCGGGTTGATCCTGCCACCAGCACCAGCGCGAACAGCACAGCTCCAGCAAGTCCCCCCCATGGCCAACGTCGAATGCCTGCGCCCAGGGACTCCTGGAGACTCCAATGCGAGCCACCAACGGGTGCGCGTGTCCTGCAGCCAGTTGCCTTTGCCAGGGCGGCGGCTGTCGAAGCTGCTGACCGCTTCCAACCAGAGCAGGTGGTCTCCCGCCAGCGGTTTGGCGCCCTGATCCCACCAGTGGCTGGCAGGGGGGCCTGGAGAGCCTTGCTGAGCAGGG